>JABMQY010000105.1 GCA_013202975.1 Candidatus Saganbacteria bacterium | reverse complement strand
TTGAGGGCTTCCTCTATTTTTGACGGATCTCTCCCGCCAGCCTCAGCCTTATTAGGGCGTCCCCCACCCCCACCTCCGCAAACCTTAGCCATGATTTTAACCAGATCCCCGGCTTTAAAACCTTTTTTAACTAAATCATCTGTCACCAAGACTAAAAAGAAGCATTTTTGTTCCTCAGATGAGGCCAGCAAAATGATTCCACTTTGCAATTTATCTTTTATCGCATCTCCAAGCACTCTCAATCCTTTCATATCAACATTTAGAGCTTGATAAGCTAAAACATTAATCCCCTTAATCTCCTGGATTACTTTAGTGGCTTCTTCAAGCAACCCCTGGGCCCCGCGCTCCTTCTCCTTTTTCTCCGCTTTCTGCTTCTCCTTTGCCTCTTCTTTCTTCTTTGATTCCTCGATCTCCAGAAGGTTATGTTTTATATATTCCTCGGCAGCTTTTCCTGTTACGGCCTCAATCCTCCGCACCCCGGCGGCAATTGCCCTTTCCTTGATAATCTTGAAGCTCTTGATCTCTTGAGTATTTCTTACATGACAGCCGCCGCAAAGCTCGATTGAAAAATTATTTATTTCAATAATCCTGACACGCTCCCCATATTTTTCCCCAAAGAGCGCCATGGCACCCATTTTTTTGGCTTCATCAAAACTTTTTTCAGAAATATCAACCTCAATGTTATCTCTAACTTTTTGGTTTACCAAATCCTCAACCTGTTCAATTTCTTTTTTCGTCATAGCTTTCGGATTGGAAAAATCAAAGCGTAAATGCTTAGGATCAACTAAAGAACCTGATTGAAAAACATGTTTGCCCAAAATCTGCCTCAGGGCAGCGTGCAAAAGATGGGTAGCTGTGTGGTGCGCAGCCATTGCTGCTCGTTCAGTTTCGTTTTTTGCAACAATGCCTTCTCCGCCTTTGGCAATTCTTACATTTGCCCGCGCACGTTCGCGCTGCTTTTGCATTTCAACCTCAAAACCCTTCTTATCGATTTTTAAGCCTTTTTTCTGCGCCAATTCCTGGGTAAGCTCATACGGAAAACCGTATGTATCGTGCAATTTAAAAACCTCAACTCCAGAAATGACCTTGCCCTCTGATTTATTAAACAATTCTTCAATTAATTCTATTCCAGTGGCTAAAGTTGTTTGAAAACCCTTCTCCTCTGCCAGAATAACTGACTTAATAAAATCCTTTTGGATTCGCAGTTCCGGATAAAAAGATTCTCCTTGTGCAATCACAAGAGATACGATATTCCACAAAAACGGCGCTTCAATCCCAAGCTTCTTTCCGTGCATAACCGCGCGCCTGATCAGCCGCCTCAAAACATAGCCCCGCTCTTCATTTGAAGGGGTGACTCCGTCTGCAATCAGATATGCAGCCGCACGACAATGATCCGCAATAACCCTCACCGAAGCAGAGTTGTTTTTTCTGGACAATTTCAAAACAGCTTCAATAAGAGGCAGAAAAAGGTCCGTATCAAAATTGCTTTCTGCGTTCTGCATAACCCTTGTGATTCTCTCAAGCCCCATCCCGGTATCAATATTTTTTTTGGGCAGTGGATTGAGATTGCCGGCTTCATCACGGTTAAACTCAATAAAAACTAAATTCCAAATCTCCAGAAATCTCTCACAGTCACAACCTGGGGCACAATCCGGCTTCCGGCAGCCCTTATCCATCCCAAAATCATAATAAATTTCGGAACATGGCCCGCAGGGACCGGTTGGCCCGGCCGACCAAAAGTTGTTTTCCTCATCCAGACGATAAATCTCCGATTTACTAATTCCTAATTTCTGATTCCAAATTTCAAATGCTTCATTATCATCTTTAAATACCGCAATTTTTAATTTTTCATTTTTAATTTTTAATTTTATTGTTAAAAATTCCCAGGCAAAAAGAATCGCATCCTCTTTAAAATAATCCCCAAAAGAAAAATTCCCCAGCATTTCAAAAAAAGTATGGTGGCGGGTAGTCTTTCCAACCTCTTCAATATCATTTACCCGGACACACTTCTGGCAGGTTGTAACTCTATTATATGCAGCTTTATCCGTCCCTAAAAAGATCGGCTTAAACTGCAGCATTCCGGCAATCGTGAGCAGTACACTTTTATCAGACGGGATAAGCGATGAAGACGGCAGCCTTTTATGTTTTTTTGACTCGAAGAAAGCTAAGAACGCTTCCCGAATATCTTTGCTTTGCATATCTCCCTAATCTCCTTTTGAACATCACTAATCGATTTAGTTGAATCAATTAAAACTACTCTTCTTTTGTTCTTTGCGGCAATTTCAAGAAAACCCTTTCTTACTCTCTTGTGAAACGCCAGCTTTTCTTTCTCAAATTTTGTTCTAACCTCTGCCCTTTTTAAACCGTCTTTTACATTAATATCCAGTAATAATGTTAAATCCGGATCAAGATCGTGAGAAGATATTTCTACCAGTAATTTTACCAGACCAGCCGATAGCTTTCTACCATTGATCTGATAAGCCATGGTTGAATCAAAATAACGGTCGCACAAAACAATATACCCTTTTTTGAGAGCAGGTTTTATAATTTTCTCAACATGTTGTGCCCGGTCAGCAGCAAAAAGCAAAAGCTCAGCAAGAGGAGAAACCGTCCTGTCATTTAAAAGAATCTTTCTTAATCCCTTTCCAAAGGGGGTCCCTCCCGGCTCAAGCGTTAATAAAACTTTTTTCATTTTTGATCGCAAATATTTTGCCAAAAGCTTTATATGGGTTGACTTTCCGCACCCTTCCCCGCCTTCAAAAGTTATAAGCATTCCTTTTCTCATTTCTCACCTCAACGATCTATATTATTTTAAAGATCAAATTAAATTCCCGTCTCATAACCCGGTATCGAAATCCCAGCGCATAGCAATGGATGCCCGCTTCAAGAGTATAGTCAATATCATAGGGATCCAAATTTGGCAAGTTGTGCACAGCTTCTATTAAAAAAGTGCTTTTACCAAAGTTTAGCTTTAAATCCGCATGGATCTGGTCAGAGGAGATAAAACGATACATTTCATACAAAAAGGGGCTTGCTCCCTGATTATCAATGAAATGGGAATAGCCGACGCCTGTTGAAATAAAATCGGACCATTTCTTTTCAAGATTAATCCTCCCAATATTTTTCCACCAATAGCGCCCTTTTGAATAGCGGCTATAATCTAGTGAAATACTGGGAATTATTCCGAACCCATCATTACGATAAGCAACGTGTTCTAACACTAAAGCTGCGTTAATCTTGGCAATTGCTTCTCCGCTATTTTCAGAAATCTTACCACCGCCAATTTTAAAATTAGGCTCTCTAAACTTCAGGAAGATTTCAGGGGTCTTGCTGACCCGCTCATAATTTATCCACTCACGCAAAGTTAGATTTGTTTCAAGATCCATTTGTTTAAAGGTCGAAGCGGAAAGAATATCAGTGGGCAGATATTTTTTTGCAAGGACCGGGCCAAAATAGTAATGGTGAGTCCAGCCGCCCCAAAACGAATCATATGGATTCCCATAAATCCGCAAATTTCCCTGATTATCCTGGTTAAAGATGTAATTGGCCTCAAATCCTCCACCCAAAGACTTTTTTTCGGCATACTTGATACTTACGCTTCCGCTCAGCTCCCGACTTGCATACCAGATAATACTCTCATTTACAAATAATCCATCATCATCATTGCTGCCAATTTCAGGATATGGCAAAATATTGTGCTGCCCCTTCCTTTCTGCCTCGATATCATAAACATATACCGGAACTGGAAGAGTCGGAATATTATCTAACCAAAAAATTCCCCAAAAAGCCACCAGCCAATTGGTTTTCGGGTAAAGGGACATCTGCCCGGCAGAAACACGATAATGGGGATCTGGTTTGATTCCGCAGGTATTAAATGATGCATTTTTTAATTTTATCTCTTCCCGGTCAAAATCAAGCTTTTTTCCTTCCAGATGAACATTTTCATAATTAATATCAACAAAACTTCCCCGCCCCTTATCACTATCCAATTCATATTCGATTACTCTGCCGCTTATTATCACATCTCCATAAAAAAAGGTGAAACCCGAATCCAAAAGCACAGATCGCTTCGCCACATTATAAACAAGACGCTGCCCGAGAATTTTTATATCCTTGAAGGTTGCTTCTACCGATCCGTCGGCCCGGATAATATCTTTTTCGTAGGAAATACTGTCTGCATTAATTATAAGATCATCTTGCGCAAAGGCTATTGAAGAACTTAAAATAAAAAACAATAAATAAATAAAGATATTTTGAGGTTTGACCACTAGCCAACCTGTTCGTAACGGCTTTCTTTGTTGCAAAATTTGGTGATATCTTTTCTAAAGACCAGTTCGACAACCCCAACCGGGCCATTTCTCTGTTTTGCTACTATTATCTCAGCAATATTCCCGCGTTCTGACTGGGGATTATAATAATCCTCGCGGTGAATAAACATTACGATATCAGCAGTCTGCTCAATTTCTCCCGATTCACGCAAATCTGAAAGCCTTGGGATTTTATCGGGTCGCTGTTCAACCGCACGGGACAACTGGGAGAGCGCAATCACCGGGACTTCCAGCTCACGAGCCAGGGTTTTTAGCGATCGCGCAATTTCGGAAATTTCCTGAACCCGGTTTTCTGAGCGGATCCCCCGGCCCTGCATTAATTGCATATAATCAATCATCACCAATCCCAAACCTTTATCAATTTTTAAGCGGCGGCACTTTGCCCTGATTTCCATTGAAGTTATGGTAGACGAATCATCAATATAAATAGGGGCTTCAGAAAGCTTAGAAAGAGCCCGGGTTAATTTTTTCCACCCCCGGTCCGGCAGAGTTGCAGTTTTTAGCTGCAGGGCATTTATTTCTGCTTCGGAACAGAGCAACCTTTGGGCCAGCGATTCTTTTGACATTTCCAGGCTAAAAATTGCAACCGGGATATTAAATTTAATTGCCATGTTCTGGGCCATGTTTAGCGCCAGGGCAGTCTTTCCTACCGACGGACGGGCAGCAATAATTATTAAATCAGAGGTTTGAAAACCGGCAGTCATATTATCTAAATCCGCAAAACCGGTCGGAATCCCGGTAATATGCTGGTTTTTACCATAAAGACTGTCAATGCGGTCTAAAACATTCTTTAGGACCGAATCTATCCGGCTAAACCCGTCTCTGGTTCTCTTTAGGGCAATATTAAAAATAGTCTTTTCGGCTTTATCCAATACCCGTTCAACATTATCCGGCTCGTTAAAGGCCTCCTGGACAATATTGGTGCCGGCATCAATCAAACGGCGTAAAATTGCTTTCTCTTCTACAATTTTTGCATAATATTCTACATTGGCCGAGGTCGGAACAGAATTAATTAAATCGGTTATATAAACAGTTCCACCTACCGCATCTAATTTTCCGCTTTTACGCAGATTTTCAGTTACGGTAACCAGGTCAACCGGCTCGCCTCGGTCAAAACAATCTAAAATCACCTGACAAATAAAACAATGCGCATCGCGGTAAAAACTATCCGGTTTTATTAATCCAATTACTTTGACCACTGCAGACTTATCAATCAGCATGGATCCTAAAACAGACTGTTCGGCGGCAATATTCTGGGGAGGGATACGCTCTTCTGACATAGGACTTATATTTTACCTTATTTGAAGGGAGAATTCAATTCGAAAGCAGTCCGCCTCAGGCGGACCGCCTACTGCTCCTGGATAAAAGAAGTAATATAAAGAATAAAAGCCCCTTCTGCCCGGCTAAATTTTTGCTTCGGTTCAAATTCATTTCCTTTTATATAATGCAGCCAACCCTGTGCCTGGGCAGCGGCAATATAGGACATTGACCAGCGGTCAGAAGAAATATCAGAATAAGTAGGACGTTGGTTTTTCAATGGAAGTTTATCAAAAACTGCTAATATTTTAATTGCTTCTTCTCTGGTCAATAGCCCTTTGGGTTTAAAAGTACCATTTTTATACCCTTTTACCAAACCATAATTTGCAGCGGCTTTAATATATGGAGCAGCCCAATGCCTTGCGTTGACATCTTTAAAGACTTTTCCTTTTATTTTTGGCAAAGGGATCCCTTTTGCTTTGATCAAGAGAGTACAAAGCTCGGCCCTTGATAAAGCTTTTAGGGGCTTGTAAGATCCATCGGGATATCCGGAAATAATTTTTGCTTTGGCTAAATATTCAATTGCAGTCCTGGCCCAATAATCTGACGGAACATCAATAAACATCGGTTTGGTCTCTTTTCTTGGTTTTTCATAAACCCTCTTTATTTCCGGAGGAAGGAAAGAAAGGGTAAAAAAGTGGGTAGAATTAACACTTAAAACATTATCTAAATAATAGGCATAATCAAATTTAAATCCCCGAAACTTCAAACCAACACCGGCAGATAAATTGGCAGTCGATTCACTTTTTGAAGTTGGAACCTGCTCAAAGCCGCCCCGGATAGAGAGAAAATCCTTTAACATCCACTCTAGTCCGCCGTGGAAAACCAGAGGCTGATTTCCGGCATAATCCAAATCCAATGCCAAAAAGATTGAATCTCTCGGCAAATAGGTTAATCCGAGTTTGGTATTAAATGGAATTCCTTCAGAAGCTCCGGTCCCCCAGTTTATTGCTCCCCCCATACTGATAGGAAGAGTATTTTGCTGTGATAATCCTAGGGTCAGTTTTTCATTCTGCTTCCATAGGATTCCTAAATCTAAATCATATCCCGAGCCATTGCCGTTACTGACACCGCTAAAACCTTTATTGAAAATTTTCAGCAGCGCTCCGGCTGAGAGTTTTTCTAGAATTTCTTTTCCCCAGACAAGAGAGATAACGCTGTTATGGTAATTAAAAGAACTTCCTGACGAGACAATACGGCTATCAGCATCGCGGGTAGTAACATCAATCCCGCTCACAACACCGCTTCCCATATAAGCCAGTCCAAACGTGCCACGGTCAAACTTCTTGCCTCCGCCCAGCAGTGTATAGGCAATATCTCCTTCTAAGAGAGAAGTATACATACTGGTCGCGCCCCAATCTCTTAGATCGGCCGCATTAGCCGGGTTGATAAACATTGAGTTTATGTCGCCGGAGACAGCAACCGCGGTTCTACCCATAGCCAAAGAGCGGGCTCCAACGCCTAATTTCATTGGGTCGAGACTCGCTTCGCTCGAAATCCAAAATCCCAATGTCAAAATCCAAATAAATGTTACAATTTTTAAATATTTCATTTAAGTATTGCGATTTTTGCTCGCCCAATCGGTTTCCCGCCGGAAACGATTCGCAAGAAATAAAGATCATTTGCCAATACTGTGCCAAAATCAGACACCGCATTAAAATCAAGTTCATTATATCCGGCATGAGCCCCCTCAATGCCCGACGCGTATGACCGCTTATAGACCAACTGTCCGATCGCGTTAAAGATATAGATGGATGTATCGCCATCTTTGTTTAGACGATAAGCGATCTTTCCGGTTCCGGTATTTGGGTTATATGGATTAGGGAAAATATAAACCTGAGTTGCCGTTAGTGTTCCGGTATCAACTATTAATGTTTTTTGAAAAGAGACCGAATTTAAATTAAGGTCATAAGCTTCTATTGTTATGTAATGAGTCCCATCGCTTAGATTCAAAGTATAGGTAAATGCGCCGGTTGCAGCAGTAAAGCTGGCCGGAGAGGTAAGATTGGAAAAAGTTGTTGCCGTTCCGTTAATCAATATTCGGCTGGCTTCGGTGCTGATTGAAGATGCAACCGAAGTGACAGTTGCGGTAATTACGGAATCGGGCTGGATCGTCTCGTTATCATAAACCGAATTACCATCAAATTCTACCGATTCTATAGTAACACTGGAGGTTGATACAGCCCCGGAAGTAACACTTGCTGCAACAATTCCCTGGAAGCCGTTTATAAGAATATAACTTGAGCTGGACATGCTGCCAACCGCAGTCCCACCGGCAGAATTTCCAGTAGCATAGCTTGTTGACGAAATCCCCTGCCCCCCTCCGCCATTTACATTTTGGTCGGCAGAAAAATTGGTGCCGGAGGCGGCAAAGGCAGAAGACAAAAATACTACTGAAAATACAAACAATATTAAAAATATTTTTTTCATCTATTTTTTTACATTAATTATCTAATTGACGCCAACCCCCATTGATGTATGCATAAATATGATTTGTAGTTGAATTAATATAGATCAATCCTTCACTTACTGTCGTAGGAGCAGCCGCCCTTGGAACTAATCGCATTAAGTTTTCAACATACAAGGCAACCCCATCTGCCGCATCATGCAACCCTACAAGCGCATATCTCGAACTGCTACCAGCCCGACCGTATACTGCATCAGCGGTTGTTCCAGAAACATAGCCATAAACACCATAGCTATTGTCGCCATCAGAAAAGCCGTAGACCCCAAAGCCGCTATCTCCTGAAGCTTCAAAAGATCCACCATATGTTGTGCTGCTCGAATAAAGCCCCATTCCTCCTGTAAAAAATCCGGAATGCGCACCAGCACTAGTCGCATCCCCATAAACACCCACCCCATTTCCTGTAGCATGAGATGCGGTCCCATATACCGCTCTTCCGCTTGTTCCTTCAGCTTCAAAATAACCACCATAGGTAATACCAGTACCAGTTGATTTACCAACAACACCAAAAGAAGGAGATAGTCCATAGATCCCCTTTGATCCTGAAGCAGTAGATTCAAAAGAACCTCCATAGGTAGCGCCAGAACCAAAAACACCTACACCATTTGAACTTTTAGCAAAAACAGCAATTCCATCTGAACCAGTACCCTCAAAAGTTCCTCCACAATCAAGACCTACTCCCCAAACACCTATTGACTCACCGGTTGCAATAATACCCTTTGAGCTAGCCCCAAGACCACGAAGCAAAATACCCGTTGATCCTGAGCCCTCTGTTCTGATACGTAAAGCTGTTCCAATGTTAGTAGCTTGCGAAATAGAAATACCATACATGGCAGTTGTGCTTTGGGTCTCAGTAGTCCCAAACCTAACGAAATCACTTGCATTTAATCCATCAACAGTTGCTGCATCTCCCACACCGGTGAGTTGACTTCCATCACCAATAAACTGACCGCTTGTTTGTATATTTCCACTAGTATTGATTGGAGCTGTAGATGTTAAGGCTTCGGCTGTCGCCGCCCTCATCGCATAAGGGACAGAAACCAAAGCAACCCTTGGAGTCATCTCAGAATCAGTTCCAACCTTTACTCCTAAATATTTTATATTACCGTCAAAAAGAGTATTTAGATCTCCGGTCACATTTGTCCCGCCACCCAGCTGTACAGAATAAAGACCGGATTCAACAGTAACGCTCTGGGTCTCCTGCCACGCAGCCGCCCCTCCTGTTGTTGCAGCATAGATTGAAAAGGTCATAGCATAAGTCCCGATTAAAAGATCTCCCGCACTATTCTTTAAAATCCCCTGATAATTTATCCTGGCCGGAACGGCAAAAACCACTGTACTTAAAAATAAAAATAAAACACAAAAAGAAATAATTTTTTTCATCTGAAACCTCCCGATTTTATTGATTTATACTATTATATATTTAATTGGTATTTAGTCAAGGAGGATTTTTAAAACAGCCCCATCTGTTCACGCTGTTCTGTTTGTTTGCGGGGAGCTCTTTTTATCTTTTGCGATGCGCCAAAGTCTTTCTCAACCATTTCCAAATTATTATATATCTCTTTGGAGCGGGAAATGACCGATTGCGGCAGGCCGGCTAATTTTGCTACCTGAATCCCATAGGATTTATCCGCCGGACCATCTTTAATTTTATGGAGAAAAACCACATGGTCTTTTTGTTCAATAACCGCAACATTCAGATTTTTCATAGCAGGATATTTGTCTGCCAGTTGGGTAATTTCATGATAATGAGTCGCAAACATAGTTTTTGCTTTAATTTTTGTATGAATATATTCTGCCACCGCCCCTGCAATCGACATTCCATCAAAAGTAGCAGTACCTCGCCCAATTTCATCAAGAATTATTAAGCTCTTTTCGGTAGCATTATTTAGAATATTGGCCGTCTCGGTCATCTCTAACATAAAAGTTGATTGGCCGGAAAATATATCATCCATTGCGCCGATGCGGGTAAAAATCCGGTCAACCGTGCAAAGCTGCGCCTCTTTTGCCGGGACAAAGGAGCCAATTTGCGCCATCAGACTAACTAAAGCAACCTGACGCATAATAGTAGACTTGCCCCCCATGTTGGGGCCGGTAATTAATAGAAAACTCTGCTGATCATTTAATTCAATATCGTTTGATACAAAGCGATGCTCCCCCAACATCTTCTCAACTACTGGGTGGCGCGATTGACGCAAACTAACCCCTAACCCCTGATTCCTAACTCCCGGCTTACAATAATCATTCGAAACCGCAACATCAGCTAGAGAGAGAAGACAATCGAGCTGCGCCAAAGAAAAAGCTATCTGCTGTAATGACTTGGTATGTTTTGCAATCTCTTCTCTAATCTGGCAAAAGATTTCGTACTCCATCTTTTTTAAGCGATCATCAGCATTTAAAATCAAAGACTCTTTATCTTTCAGATCCGGCGTGATGTAGCGCTCCGAATTTACTAAAGTCTGCTTCCTGATATAATCATCCGGAACATGATCTAAATTAGATTTTGTTATATCAATGTAATAACCAAAGACCTTGTTAAAGCTTACTTTTAGCGATTTTATTCCGGTTCTTTGCCGCTCTTTTATTTCAAGCTCGGCTATCCACTGTTTTCCGCCCGAGGCTGCTTTTTTGATTTCATCGAGCTCGGAGTTATAGCCAAGTTTGATGATTTTTCCCTCTTTAATCTGAAATGGCGGGTCATCAGTAATGGATCGCTGGATAAATTCAGAAATTTGTCTCACAGATTCCATATCAAAGTCTACACTCAACAGTTCGGTTTTACATTCTCTCATTACAGCAAGAATTGCAGGAAGTTTCTTAAGCGATTCTTTTAAAGCGATTAAATCCCGTGCATTACAACTTGCAGCAGAAACCTTAGTCGTTAATCGCTCAATATCTGAAATTTCCTTAAGATGAGTTCCCAGTTCTTCTCGTAATATTGATGAAATAAAAAGTTCTTCAACCGCATCCAGCCTTTTTTGAATTTCGGGAACATTCAATAATGGCTGCAAAATCCATGATCGAAGCATTCGAGAACCCATCGAAGTCTTTGTTTGATCAAGAACCCAAAGAAGGCTCCCCCTAAAGCTTTTATCTTTAATCGTTGAAACCAGTTCTAAATTGCGACGAGTAGATGAATCGATAAACATAAACTCCCCTGCTCTATACGGCTGAATCTTGTTTATATGATTTAGGGAGGTTTTTTGCGTATCTAAAAGATAATCTAAGATTGCTGCTGCTGCTTCGATTCCGACGTTAAAATCTTGAACTCCAAATGATTCGAGATTAGATATTTTGAAATGTTCTCTGATTTTTTCGGAGGCGGAGTCGAAATCATATTTGTCTTCGAATAAACTATGGGAAACCTGAGAATAAACTTCTCGGTTTCCAGCATCTAACATGTCTGACAGTAATAACTCAGAAGGCCCAATCCGATCAATCTCTTCTCTTACCTTGTGTTCCGAATCAACCTGCGTGATTTTAAATTCTCCGGTCGAAGCATCTACATAGGCAATACCATATATGTTTTTTTCAAACGCAATTGCCATAAGATAATTATTGGTTTTTTCGTATAGCATTGAAGATTCAATAACCGTGCCGGGAGTATAAATTTTTACAACATCTCGTTTTACTATACCTACAGCGACTGATGGATCTTCAACTTGTTCACAGATTGCGACTTTATAGCCTTTTTCGATTAATTTTTGGATATAATTTTTAGAAGCATGGTGAGGAATTCCGCACATTGGCATCCGGTTTTCGTCTTTACCTCTGCCTGTTAAGGTCAATTCAAGCTCACGGGAGGCTAAAACAGCATCATCGTAGAACATTTCATAGAAGTCGCCCAGGCGAAAGAAAAGAATTGCATCCTTATGGTTGGATTTGATCTCTTTGTACTGTTTTACCATGGGGGTGGTTTCGGCCATAAAATGATTATAACATGAAATTTCCTGGAGTTTATAACGATAAAATAACATGGGAATGGATTTAGCGGTATTATCTACCGATGATGTCTTTGCAAACAAACTTGAAGAAATATTAGGTGAAAGTGTCTTTTCCGGAACCCCAATGGATATGAAAAAAGATCCTTACCTTCTCAATATCTTCAGAATAAACAACTTACCTGAGTGAAGCTTGAATAGTCGGCCAATGCTTAAGAAGATTCTTACTCATTCCGGTAATTTCTAGTTTTCCAGCGGCATTGCGCACAAGTGTAACAAATGCGTCAGAACCTGCGCCATCTTTTCCACAAAACAGCCCGGTTTTTGCTTCTACTCGCACCTCTATTTTTAAAGCATTCGCGTTTTGAGATAAAAATTCCCTGTTATATTCTACAGTTTCCCTTACTGTTGCTTTTGTCGGCTCAGAGGTTTGATACCAGGTCTTTTTGCTTCTCCCATATTTATCAACGTTCGTAAACTCAGAAACATCTCCTCTTTTGCTGTTATAATTAACGACTACTTCACCTAAGTTTTTAGCTTGAGGGTATAACTCACTAGACATTTTGATTATTTCCATTCTTCCGGTTGATGTATTTATTCTAATTGTTAAATTGGGATTACTAAAACCTTGTGTATTTGCTGAGAGGTTTGAAATATTAATTAGTCCATCACGCGGGTCTACGTAAACTTGCTTCTCAAGATATACTCTTCCATCTTTTGAAGTCACAAGATCTGCATCGGCAAAAAACTTATTTGTAAGGACTGCTTCTTTATTCGAACTTAAAAAATCAGCGCTCTGAGATACGGATTTATCATTCCTTTTTAAATTTACTCTGCTGTTTTCATTGCTTAATTCATAAACCTCACCCTTTTCCGTAATAATTTGTCTGACTTCTCCCGGCTTAAGATCGCCATCCCTTTTAAATGTGGCGCCCTCTTTTTTAAATATAGTTGCTTCCCCGTTTGCTCCAAGCTTAAATTTATATTCCTGGCCCCTTATGCTGTAATGTCCGTCAACCCTATCAATCCATTCAAACGCCTTCCTGGCTGCTACTTTTGCTCCTCTAGCAGCTAACTCCAACGCCGGACCTGCCTGTCCAACAAACATACCAACTCCAGGAGGCCGTTTTTTAGTCTTGCTGTTTGCCCAATTTCTTATGGCTCCGCTTTTTTCTCCGGCAGCAGAATCTTTTACCGCCTCAACAGCAGAATCTGCTTTGATAAAAGGAAGCTTTTCTTTAATAAATTCGAATCTTTGCGGAAAATTTTCTCTTAGGTATTTTGAGTTTGTAACATAGATACGAATAGCCTCACAAAGATCTTCTTCCATAACAAGTTTTTTTCCGCTTCTATATTCTGTTTCATGTCTCCTAACATAATCCGATGAATGAGGCTTAGTCTGGACTTCTTGTGCAATAGCTCTTTGATAATTTTCTATTATATCTACTCCGTCAATCTCCTTAGCAAACCTTACGTAACGATGACCAATTTCATGAGATATATCTCCAAGCATTAAAAGAACCGTCTTTTTCTGTCGGGATAAACTTAATTTTCTAATGAAAGCATATTTATTAGGAGAAACACCCTCAGAGTTATACATGGTAATTGTTCTAAGTCCCACAGCAAAATAACCAAGCTCTCGGTGACAATGGGAAAGTTCTCGAACATCTGTTTTTCCCTCTAACATTAATTCTGCTTTTATTGCACCCTCTTTAGACTCGATGATATAACGACTGTTTTCGAATTTACCTTTTATTCCTGCTGACTCAAACTTTTTTGCCATTTGACCACTAACCCCAATTAATCTATACTTATCAACTTTCTCTACTCCATTAATTGCAAGCCTTCTAAACAAAGATCTACCAGTCAAAGCAATCAAAAAGCTATTAACTTTTTTATTACTAATCGACAAATCATTTGACCCACTAAAACCTTTTGCATTCGGACCATACGATTCTATGGTCATTTTTTCTGCTTCAGTTAATGTCCGAGCTTCCCCGTTCCTCAGATATGAGTCAAAATTCTGTATCAGAGAACTTAAAACCTTATCCCCAAACAAATCACGAAACCTATTGGTGATTTCTTTATATTTTGCTAAAAGCTCTCTTGATCTTGCCGCACTAGTACTATCTGTAATCACTCCCAATGATTTTAGTGCTCTAAAAACATTAATTCTTTTTAACAAACGAGCACCTTCTGAATTACTTGGTTTCCTCGCATCAATAGAAAAATTATTACCCCTTCCTTGATAATAAATCTTATCCAAAGCAACCAACCCTTTTAACCCTAATGCTCTTTGGACCTCACAAGGAACGTCTTTATACTTTTCAGGCTTAATAGATTTAAGCTCGTTTTCACCAACAGCTTCTGCCACTCTTTTAACAAAATTAGCAGAGTATCTTTTTCCTTTGTATTCAATCTCACCAGTTATTCCAGTTCCTTCAACTTGAACCTTTGGATAATATCTATTTAGTTGAATTGTATCTCCTACTCTTTTTGCAGAAAAAGCTTTGCCATTAACAATGAATCCGTATTTTTGACCATCCTGTAAAGACACCCGAATAAACTGCCCAGGTCCTCCATGCTTAGTTTGTGCAGCAATATTAAGTTTCCCCTCTTCTCCCTTATACAAAATAAATTCTTCTCCTTCTTTTTCTATCTTTATAGGCTCATTTTCAACTTTTATAGTTCTACTAGCCTTTCTTATTACAAACTTCGTACCTCGTATTAAAGTCTTAAAGACTGCGCTTGTAATATATTTGGCAACTACTGTTTCCGCAGAATATGCAGTTACCGTTCCTTTTTTACCCGGCATCCAAAATTCTGTCGGTGTATGAGCCCAGTTAATTAAATGCTTTCCTGCTTTTTGTTTGATTTTTTTGGCTGCTCGCTTTGTTGCCTTTTGAATACTGGCGGATGGTATTGCTTTGTGGGCAGCTCGTAAGCCTAAAATAAATCCAAGATTATGTAATGCTTCGTCAGATAGTTTTGCCTCCGATCCCATTGCCTGGCTAAATCCGGTAAGATATCCAACTTCCAGTGCCCCAGATGCAGTAAACTGAACAATTTTATATTCCTTTAAAAGCCTCAATTCTTCCTTTGATAAACGTCCTTGTAATTGAAGTGCCTGAGCAGTTTTGCCGTAACGAGAAGCTGCCATTCCAAACTGTAATCCTTTACCGACTACTGACAAACCACCCAGCATTGCAGTGTTTACTGCTAAATCAACAAGAAATGGAGTCTCTGATTTTTCTTTGTATACTGCCTCATGTAAAAACCTGCTGGCAACTGTAAAAGTAGTTACATTAGCACCAAAAGCTATTAATGTTCCAATAAGCCCCTTCCCAAAGATACCAGCGGCTACTCCGCCTGCAGCTGCAGCAACTCCACCCGATAAGGCAACTAATCCAACCCCAACTCCAAATACTGCAGCCTTTGCCACTGGGTCAGCTAATTTATTAAAAGTAAATATATCTGCAACAATTTTCTGCAAAGCCGGGTCAGTTTTAATAGAATCAAGGTTTGCTACATCCGGTAAAGCTCCAACTAATGCACATGATCGTAAAATCTGGAGACTTACCGTTAAGTTTTTCAGTTTTAATCTTAAATCAGCGCGCGCCCTAGGATTGCGAATAAAAGCAAATAACGAATCAATCTTTTTATGCTGGGTTACTGCGCCGCTCGTATAAGAAATTAGAGAATCAATTTTTTCAAGATAAGCTGATCGTTCTATAAAACTTTTTCGCACTTTTTCAAAATTATGCGATGGTTTCTCACCAACACCCATTGCGACCAAGTGATCGTAATCGGCTTTTAAAGAAGAACTTTCTCCAAGGTATTCAAACCTGCCTTTTTGCCCAATCAGGGTAACAACATAATTTAAACGCTCCAATTTTGCAAATGAATCATTCAAACGGCTATCTTGTACCACTCCAACCCGCAAGCTAACTGCCTTAGTGTATTCATATGCAGAAAAAAGATCCTTATTTTCTTGAACATGATATCTGAACAACGGAGCTTTTTCATACAAAACCTTTAATCTAAGGAAAGCGATCCTGCGGCCAAATTCACTATATAATGTTTGGTATTTCTGGATTTCATCAGAATTTAGGGTTAAGGCCCTTTTTCCAATTTCCTTTAATTTAAGCCATACTTTTCTTGAACGAGGATCATTAATAAATATCTCTCTCTGAAGGGCTGCGAGTTTTGGGTTATTATAGGCTGTTTTAGTAAAATTCTTAATGGCAGAATATGTTCCCCTTATTCCAAATCGAACAGACACATCTTTTAATTGTCGTTTTGCACGAATTAGATTTAGTACCCCGTCTTGAAGTTGTCCTGCCTGGCATTGATTTTGTGCTTTTGAAATAAGGTTGGAAGCTTCTTCAATAATTTGACTATCAGCCAAATTGAATATTTTTTCCTCGGAATTTAAGGCTGTTAATCCTTTTCTAATCTGCGTAAGTTCTTTTTGAGCATTAACTATTTCTAAATTTAAGACACTCTTATCTAATAATTCAGGGGAAAATTCTGCAGCTGAAGTTGATCCCGTAAAAGATATAGATGGTTTTTTATACTCTGCCTGTTTTTTTATGGGCCTAGGTTTTGTATCTGTTTTCTTTTTTCTTATCGGAAAATATCTAGCTTTAACTAACGAAACACTTGCATCCATTTATTTTGTTCCTCCAGGGAATCTAAAAAAGGCCCTGAGCTTGTCGAAGGGCTCTTACCTATATTATCGATCCAAGGGAACAGAAACTTGTATCATTATTATTAAAATCAGGTGAAATTTTTCAATGAACCTCTCGATAAATACATAGGAGAATGAACATGCGTATTCCAAAAAACCTAGTCCAACCATCCGCCCAGAGACCCTGGCACAAAATAGAGTCGGGATTGGTAAAACTGGGCTCCTGGGGTATCTGCGGCATGGCGTGGAAGTGGGGAGGGCCGGGAAAACCAAGGGGAATTGATGATTTTGTTGCTGTAATGAATAAGGTTCCGGTGGCTACAAAGAAGGCTTTTCGGCAATTGTGGAAACATAGGGAGATATGTGGAAATATTCTTGATCTTCTGGATAAAGCAGACACTTTAGAGCTAGAAGAGTTTGAGTACCAAATCGCCGGCCTGCTTCGAAAAGTCGACCTATTTGTTTATCTTTTTCCCAACAACCACGTGGGAATAGAATGTGGAGATCCCTTTGTGAATCAACTACTCAATATACAAAGCGAAGAAAAGGCCTTTTCTCAAGCGTCTGATGTATTTTTTCGAAATCCGGATATTGCTCATTTGTTTTATAAAATGCACGATCTTGATATCTTTAAACTTACTACAGCAGATCTAAAAAAATTACGGGAAGGCGCAGACCGACCAGGTCTTTCTATTTCTGGAAGGATTGTTATGACAGAACAACAAATGAGCGGTCAAACCGTATCAGGAATAGGTGGCATGTTAGCAAACCGTATGGGAAGAAAGGATTTCTATTTCCATAAAGCCCAAGATAAACCTATTGCAAAAGAGTCCCTGTCTGATCTGCCTGACTGCTAAACAAATATATTCTAACTTTATGCCGATGCCCTTTTGGTATTGCTGCTCTCATAACATCAAGGGCTTTTCTGCTAATTCTTGGCGCAGTAATATGATAGACAACCCCTTTTATCTGGTTATTAGCCAATGCCCTTCCATATTTTCTGCATTGATTAATAAACGTTCCTATTCTATCCCTAGCAACCTCAGCAGACTTACTCTTACCAGAAGGAACCCGTCCGGTTTGAAGCCAAGTTGAACCAAATGCCTTCTTTGACTCAACAATAATTTCACCTTCTAATTGAACATCTGCTTCCAGCGGGCTTGTAAACTTCTTTCCTTTATTATTAATCCCCAGGTCTATTACATATTTTCCACTACTTTCATTTTTTGTTATTTGCACTGGCCAATATTCAACAGGAAACTTAATTTTGGCATGCTCTTTTACAGTTAAACCATGTCTAATGGCTCTGGCCATACTTAATACTTCTGTCATCTCACCTTCCAAGTCAGAGTGGCTGCTAATACCCTGTAGTTTTTTAAACAGAGCCTTTAAACCAGGAACTCTATGTTGATATAAGACAATAGCAGTATCAAGCAAAGGACCATAATACTTTCGCAGAGAGGGTCTTGATGTTATAGTTTTGATCATTGAATGGATCTCCACCCCTTCTCTTGAACCTAAGAAGGCAGATCTGGCACTTGATCCACTAGCTGTATTAATAACTCGAACTGGTCCCTGGTGTCTGTCAAAAGCTGTTTCTTCATGCCCTTTACCCCTTTTCCTAACCTTTGCTTTTGGTTTAATCCTAATTGTAACAATAGATCCCCGTCTTAATACTTCTAAATTACCAATAGTTATTGATGATCTTTTTCCCTCCAAGGAGTACACTTCACCAGTCTTTTGATCTGTCAAAGTATAAGACTTTCTTCTGCCAGCCTCTAATTTTAATGTTCTACCTTCAGCATCAATTGTACAGGTTCCCCCCTTTGCTAATTTCACCTTGTGAGTCGGATTTTCTCTATTTAATACTACCAAATCCCCCTTACTTGCTCGCCCTGATTGACCTCTTCGAACAATAATCTCATTCCCAGCTCTCTTGACCAAAATCTTCTTTCCATTGATTTTAATCCTTCCAACCTGACCATCCAGCAGATCAACCTCACAAAATTGTCCACTTCCTTTTTTAACCGCAACCCTTATCACCCCTCTCTCAATGTACGCAACAAATTCTTCCCCCTCAAACTTAAATTTTGCTCCATTTTTATCAATATTTGTTTCAACTTTAAATTGTTTTCTTTTTGCATTAACAAGCTTCAAATTTGTCTCTTTTGCTTGCGGGCATTCTGCAAAGCGATTATTTGCTGTCTCAGTATTATCAACTAATTCTCTCAATAAATAAATCTCATCTCCCTTTCTTTGAATCCTCAGTTTTAAGCCTCCAACATCAAATATCCCCTGTTCCTTATTCTTCAATGCTATTTCATAGAACTCTCCTTTTTGTGCCTTAACTGCAACTACTATTCTATTTCCATCTCTATAAGCAATAAACTCTCGTCCATTATATTCAAACTTAATTTCGGAACTCCCTGAAGCATCAACTACCTCGTTATAACCTTTGGGTATAACCCGTCTGGTCACTGCCTTTGCAAGACGTACTGCTAAATTTCCAGCTGCCCGGGCAACTGCAATAAAACCATCATTTGCACCAAAGATTGGTGGTCTTGCTGTTGGAGAATGGGCCCAGATTCCTAGTTTTTTGCGAGCCTTACCCAAAGCACTGTCAGATTTAGCTTTTGGAACTCTTTTCTTTACAGGCTGATCAGCCCCTTTCTTTGCAGGTCGAGATGAAGCCTTCCTCGCACTAATAAACACCGGCGTCCCGTCACTGGATCGAACCACCTTTATATCTTTAAATCCAACTTCTCCAAGCAATGCCTCTAAAACAGGACCTTCTTTAGCTCGACCTTCAATACGATGATTGCCTGTCTTAATTAATACCCTTCCATTCTCTTCAAGTTTTCTATGTGCTTCGCTTAGTGCTTTTTTCTGCGCTGCCCTTCCAACCTCGGCATCACTCTTTCCCTTTAAAGAAGGGTCTGCTTTATACATGTGAGTCTTTCTGGCATGAAGACCAACAAAATAGAGCGATTGGTTAAATACAACTACCCTGGCTGTTCCATTCTTTTGGGGCAGGTTTGTTGCATCCCCGGCCCTGTTCTCAATTTTGTCAGTAACTTTGCCTTCAGCCTGATATCCCATTTCCCTGCGGTCTCTTCGGTAACTTTCTTTCTGATTCGCATCACCAAATTCAAATTTATCAACCCTTATTACCCTATCTACCCCCGCCTCAATCAATCCTTTTGCCGGCCTCATATTACTGCAAGCCCCAACCTCAACCGCTGTCCCTCCCTTTTTAACTCCGGATTCTTCAACGGCCGTTTTATATAAATCTTTATTATTCTTATCCCCATAAGTAGATCTGCTTGAAGCTAGTTCAGAAATAGGTTTTGTTTCATTTTTGGGCGGACTTTTGGGAACAGGTGGAGCTTCAGCTGCTGCTATCGCTTCACTATTGCTGTTTAAATTGATCTTCTCCCCTTCTCGGGTAACAAGATGTTTTTTTCCGTCTATTTCAATAATCCCCTTTTCTCCATTTTTAAGAGACAATACATCATACTCACCTTTTGCAACTTCTTTTGCGACGCAGATCTTATCTCCTTCCTTATATACTATTAATTCATCCTTACTGCCCAAAATCCTGATTGTCGTACCATTTTCGCCAGTTACTGGAATCTTCGATTCTGGAACTCGACCAGACAACATGCGAATGGTCCCTTTTGCTACCCTAACAGAGAGATTTGCAGTTACTCGAGCCACTATCATTAATGCAGAGTTTGCTCCCATTATGGGAACTCTTTCTGTCGGGGTATGGGCCCAAACTTCTATCCTTTGGCCTTGCTGGGTAAGTTTATTTCTTACCACTTTTGCAGCTTTTTGTGTAAATTTTTGCGCTGCCTTTGTCCTCATTAATGCATTTGCTAGTCTTAATCCAAAAATAAATGCCAGATTATGTTTTACATCTTCCTGTATGCTATTGCCTGAACCACTTAATTGGCTAAACAGGGTTAAATATCCAATTTCGCCCGCTGTGGCAGCCACATTCGAAAATATTTTGTATTCCTTTAATAGATCTAAATGTCTCCGGCTTAACTGTATCCCCTTCTCTGCCTGTTTTGCCAACCCGGCTCCCTGCTTACCATACCTGCCTAGCTGCATCCCGGCCCGAACCCCTCGACCAACCACGGCCAGTCCTCCCAGCATTACAGTATTTATTCCTAAATCAACCCAAAAAGGATGCTCCGGAGTTTGTTCTAAAATTAGCTTATTCAATAGTCTGCTGGTAGCAGTAAATACTACAACATTGGTTGCAAATCCTGCCGCTGTTCCCAATAAGGCCAGTTTTGTTCCAAATATCCCGGCTACAAATCCTCCTGCCACTCCCGCCGCCCCACCCGAAGCTGCCACTATCCCAACCGCTATTCCAAACATTCCAGCCTCAGCAGTCTTCTGCAGAACTTTGTTATAAGCAAAGATATCTTTTACCGCTGCCTTTAACGCTGGATCATCCTTAATTCCTTTAAGATCAGATACATCCGTTAATTCTCTTTCCACCAAAGCTTTTGACCGCAGCCACTCAAGCTGACCACTTATCTGTCCAAGCCTTTTCTTTATACCGACAGATCTCTCTCCTGATCCCCTGGTCAACAAGAAGAGAGGATGAATATTCTTATGGTACCCTTGCGCTCCCCTGGCATGAATGATTAATGAATCTAATTTATCCAAATAGTTTAGTCTTTTTATAAATCTAGCTCTTACTGCTTCATAATCCTTACCATCCACCTTCCCCATCCCAACATCGATCAAATATTTATATTCTCTTTTCAAAACAGGGCTTTCATTATAATGGGAGATCTTTCCCTGGGCTTTTGCCTTCATCAATGCTGCAGCATAAGCCATTCGTCCAAGCTTGTTAAAAGCGCGATCTAATCTCCGGTATGCGCTTGGGGTTATACTTCCCCCATTTAATATTGCTTTTGCCGCAAGATAATGTCCCCGCAACTCGCTTCCCATCTTATCTATCTGATATCTAAAGTGGTTATTATGGGCTGCCCCGCGATCATGCATTAATTTAAATTGGATACATCGCATTCTGGCATTGTATTCTTTGTATAATACCTGGTACTCTAATAAATCCGATTCGCTCAATTTGCCCCATCTGCTTCCCAATACCTTCAATCGTCTCCATACCCCTTTTGTCCGTGGGTTGTTAAATACTTCCTTTTGTACTGCTGCTTTCACTGGGTCACTGTAGGCTGACTGACTTAATGCCTCTAACTGTTTATGGAAACGCTTTGCTGCCTTGGCCGTGATCAACTGACGAGCTATTAATTCTTGCTTGTTATAATCCCGCTCTATT
>JABMQY010000011.1 GCA_013202975.1 Candidatus Saganbacteria bacterium | reverse complement strand
GGTCTGATGGCTCCAGTAATTAAAAAGTTGTCCGGAGAACGAGAAGAGGTACCGGTAACCTTAATCAGCGGCCGACCAGATGATAAACTTCTAATGGAAATTATTGGAGCAGATCAAAAGGTAATCGATTCGCGCCAGCTCACAATCGGCAATGTTTCAAACCAAAAAGCAACAACCTCGCGCCTGGTTATCTCTGACGGAGAGACTCCAGTATCAGTTAATCCGGGAGAAAAGGCAGTTGTCTTTAGAAATGTCGGACAGATGCTTAAGGGAATTTTGAGAAATATGATAACCACTGCCGAATCATGGTTTCCGCATGCCGAAGCAGTTACTGCAGATGCCGCGGTAAAAGCCCAGCTCTTAAAAGCAATTGAGCTTGGCATTATCGATTCAGAGAGCGAAACCGATCATCTGGTAAACAGGGTCCGTATTCTGGTACAAGATATTGCCGATCGCTTCCTTGATGAAACTACCGGACTGCTGGTTCCATACCCTGGGATGGATGATCCAAATCCATTATGGAGCGCCTGGGCCGCTCGAAATTTGCAAAGTGTTGTTAGCGCGTTAGACAACACCAAGATCGGCACTCAAAGACTTGCCAAAACATTGGAATTAGCAAAAGGTATTGTTAAAAGAATTAATACAACATTAGTTGGGCAGGGAGCTGACATAATTAAGATGGCAGGCTACGATCCGAATAATGACAATAAGGGGATGATAGCTATACCGGTTGCAGATGGAGTAGAGCACAAAATCGCTACCGACTCTTCTGTTGTTGAATTAGTTGCAGGAAAAGCTAATCTTGCTAATCTTTATAAGAAATCAGGGAAAGATCGGCAATTAAATGCCTATTCCAGGGTTGGAGAGGTTCCACATCTTATAGAATTAGCAAAAGCCGCCTGGCTAGCAGGCGAGGGGCAGCGCGCTAAGTTTTACGATCTCTTTGCCTCTATTGCAACTTGGGCAGTTCGGACCAAAGAGCCGGCAATGATTGCAGGACCGGCACTTTTAGGCGGGGTTTATCACAATCCACAATCAATGATCCGTTTCTTAGAACTTTTAGTAATGATGGGTGAAGAGAAGGCAAAATCAGGACGTCCAGATGCAGGACAGATAGTTAAGATTGATGGTCAAAATATGGACGAGAAAAAACTACCAGCAGACGCCCCGGTCAACATTGATAAATCAGACCAGGGTCAAAGCGTTCGCGCCCCAAAATTCGCAGCAGTACTGGTAGAAGGTGAAAAAGAGATCAATCTTCAGGAAAAGTCTGAAGGACCGGCGCCAAGGCCTTTTGTTACTGTCTCTGCCGGAGAAAACAAGCTTAGTGTAGGTCAGCGTACTTCGCTCGAGATTAATTTAGATCAAGGGAAAGATCCTCTCGAATATCAAGCCTTTATAGTTGTTCCGTCTACTGTAAGTATCCATCAGACCGATGATATTCTGCTAGATTACACCGGACGAGCAATCCATGGACAACGAGCGGTCGGAGGAGAAAAAGTCCAGATGATGGCAGTTCCATTTAGAGGTTCAAGGAGCATCAAGTTAGCGATTGAAGGGGCACAAAAGGGGACATCGCCAGGAATGGTTCTAGTCCGCCACATGCACGACCCAAATGATACCCAGACTGTGAAGATAGGGGATATTGAGGTAAGTTAGGTTATAGGGGATAGGGGATAGAAAGAAGAAAGTAGTAAGTAGTAAGAAAGAAAGCCTCTTGGAAATTGGTTCCAAGGGGCTTTTTGTTCTCAACCAATTTGACACTAACCTTCACCTTAATCTATACTTATTATTATGACAAAACTATCTGTAATCGGTGCCGGAAATGTAGGAGCAACCTGTGCCCAGCGACTGGCAGAAAAAAATCTAGGAGATGTTGTTCTTGTCGATATAATAGAAGGGATCCCCCAGGGAAAAGCACTAGATATCTATCAGTCGGCTCCAGTTGAAGGATTTAATTCAAAAATAACCGGGTCAAATGATTTCTCGGAAATTAAGGATTCCGATATTGTAGTTGTAACAGCAGGACTTGCCAGAAAGCCTGGAATGACCAGAGAAGATCTCTTAAAAAAGAATGCTGCAATCATCACCTCCGTTTGTGAAAATATCAAAAAGTATGCCCCAAACTCAATTGTGGTTCTTGTAACTAATCCATTAGATATAATGGCTCAATTGGCTTTGAAGGTGACCGGGTTTGACCCAAAACGAGTTGTCGGAATGGCCGGAATGCTCGATTCGGCCCGTTTATCTACCTTTATAATGATGGAAACAGGCTGTAAGCCCTCAGAAGTTAAAACGATGATTCTTGGCGGACATGGCGATTCAATGGTTGCAATAGTCAGTCAAACTACAGTAAAAGGAAAGCCGATTTCTGAAGTTCTACCAAAAGATAGAATTGATGCCATTGTTGAACGGGCACAAAAGGGCGGGGCAGAAATAGTTAAACATTTAAAGACCGGATCGGCTTTTTATGCTCCCTCAAGCGGCGCTGCCTACATGGTTGAGCAGATTTTAAAAGATAAAAAAGAGACCATCCCGTGCTCCTGCTATTTAACCGGACAATTTGGATTGAATAAAGTTTATGTCGGGGTTCCATGCAAACTTGGGAAGAATGGGGTAGAGGAGATTGTTGAAATCGAGTTAACTGCTGATGAAAAAGCTGCATTGTATAAGTCTGCAAGTATTGTCAAAAAGAATTTCGATCTCCTTTAGTTTATCTGTTGACAACAATTTGAAAAACATGTTACAATTAGCACTCGAGCAACATGAGTGCTAACAATCAACCAGGAGGTGAAGATTAACATGGCGAAGAATTTGAAACCGTTAGGCGACCGAGTTTTAGTAAAACCAGCCCCGGCAGAGGAAAAAACTAGATCCGGAATAGTATTACCCGATTCCGCAAAAGAAAAACCACAAGAGGGAACAATCATTGCAATAGGATCAGGCAGAATCCTGGATAATGGGCAAAGAATTCCATTGGAAGTTAAAGTAGGCGATAAGGTGCTTTATTCCAAGTACGGCGGGACCGAAGTAAAAATAGAAAATGATGATTTCATCATTCTGCAAGAGCGAGACATTCTAGCAATCAAGTAGGGCGTCAAGAATGGAGAGCCATGCCATGGCATGGCTATACAGAAGAAAAAAGGAGGATTTTTTATAATGGCATCTAAGGAACTAAGATTTGGCGACGAAGCCTGGCGCGCGGTTGAAAAGGGCGTCAGAAAGGTCGCTGAAGCAGTAAAGATTACTATGGGTCCTCGCGGACGTAACGTAGTAATCGAAAAGAAATGGGGATCGCCGACAATTACTAACGACGGCGTAACCATTGCAAAAGAGATCGATCTTGAGGATCCTTTTGAGAATATGGGAGCACAGCTTTTAAAAGAGGTTGCTTCCAAGACCAATGATATTGCGGGCGATGGTACTACTACCGCAACTCTTCTTGGACAGATCATTTTCAAAGAGGGGTTAAAGGCAGTTGTCTCCGGAGTAAATCCAATGGCGCTAAAGCGTGGTATAAGCCGCGCAGTAGAAGCTACCGTTTCTGCACTTAAGAAAACTGCCCGACCGGTAGAAGACAAAGAGGCTATTGCTCAGGTTGCAGCAATTTCCGCAAATAACGACCCTGAAATCGGAGAGCTTATTGCTAATGCCATGGAAAAGGTTGGAAAAGACGGAGTAATCACTGTTGAAGAGTCTAAGGGAATTGAAACTTCTTTGGACGTTGTAGAAGGGATGCAGTTTGACAAAGGTTATGCCTCTCCATACATGGTCACAGACCGTGAAAGAATGGAATGCGTACTTGAAGATTGCTTCCTTTTAATCACCGACAAGAAGATTACAGCTATCAAAGATCTTCTTCCTGCACTGGAAAAGACTGTCCAACAGAGCAAACCATTGCTTATTATTGCGGACGATATAGAGGGAGAAGCACTGGCAACTTTGGTTGTTAACAAACTTCGCGGAACTCTAAATGTTGTTGCGGTAAAAGCACCTGGATTTGGAGACAGAAGAAAAGCCATGTTAGAAGACATAGCAATTCTATGCGGCGGAGAAATTGTTGCCGAAGATAAGGGTTTAAACCTAGAAAACATTCAGGACAACTGGTTTGGTAAAGCTAAGAAGGTAGTAGTAAAAAAAGAAAATACTACTATTATTGAGGGCGCCGGAACAGAGAGCGCGATTAAAGACCGTGTTGCACAGATTAAAAGAGAGTTGGACGACTCCGATTCTTCTTATGACAAGGAGAAATTACAAGAGCGGCTGGCCAAACTTTCTGGCGGTGTTGCGGTTATTAAAGCCGGCGCAGCTACAGAGACCGAGTTAAAAGAGAAGAAACATCGTATTGAAGATGCTCTCTCTGCAACTCGTGCAGCGGTAGAAGAGGGAATTATTGCTGGTGGAGGTTCTGCCTTTATCCACATTCTTCCTGAATTAGATAAGCTGGCCAAAACAATTACCGGAGACGAAGCTGTTGGTATTGCAATTGTTAAGAAATCTCTTGAAGAGCCTCTTAAACAGATTGCAAACAATGCCGGATTTGAAGGCGCAGTTGTGGCTGAACGTATTAAGAAAGAAAAAGATGGCTTTGGATTCAATGCCCAATCTTTTGAATATACTGATATGTTTAAAGCCGGAATTGTCGATCCGCTAAAAGTTACCCGTTCAGCGCTTCAGAATGCTGCTTCAATTGCTTCTATGTTATTAACCACAGAAGTATTGATTGCAGAAAAGCCTGAACCAGATAAGGCGATGCCTGCAATGCCGGGCGGCGGCGGCGGAATGGGCGGTATGGGTGGAATGCCGGGAATGATGTAGTCCTACGCTCCAAGAATCGTTGATCGAGCCCTGTACCGCAAGGTACAGGGCTTTCTTTTTTATGGTAAAATATAGTGAAATTTACGCTAAAATTAAACGATATATATGTATAAGCTATGTTTATAGGATGTAAAAATAAAATTAATCGGGATCTGTTCAACATCTTTCGGATGAATGATGCGAATTGCGATGGCGTTGTTGCAAAAGACCCAAAAAGTAGAGACTCAGGCTATAAAGCAGAACACGATCTTGATGGGGATGGTCTTATTACTGCATTAGAAACCAGACACGCGCTTCATATTAGACATGGCCTAAAGCTAGAAAGAATAAAACACCCTCTAACAGAAAAAGACAAAGATACTCTTCGTCTATTGGCACGCAAGAAAATCAAAGGGGGCAAGGTCTTTGCGGGAAAAGCCTTGCTGGCTTCACTCGGTTTTTATGATGAGGCAATTAAAAACAAACCATCCGTAGAAACCCTCAGTGCAATTGCAATTTATATGGGATCAGATGGTCAGTTTGATCAAATGTTTAAATATGCATCTTCCCAAAAATCATTTGAAAGACAAAAACCCTTTTTAAAAAATATCTATGAAAAAATGGATAGAGACGATACTAAATTGAACAAAAATAAGAGAAGGCAAGCCCTTAGACGTTGTTTTGAGATAGCAAAGAAAGCAGGCCCTGATGATATTAATGTCTCTGTGACAATGACAGATATAATAATACGGATGCAACAAGCTGGATTTTATAACGACGCACTAAAAAGCATCAAAAGTCTTAAATTAGAAGGGCACAAGCTTTTTGTAATAAATAAAATCCTTGTTCCAATAAGTCAGGATACATTCTATAAAAGGGAAGTAGATAAATTAGCAAAAGGGGCCTTTAAAATTGTCATCTCTTATCCTGACAGACGTAGCGTAACAAGGGATATCAAGGCTCAAGACACAGCCCAAACCCTGGCCAAACTAGGAAAATATAAACCAGCCCTAAAATTAGCTCAAAAAATATTGCGAGACCAGACGCGAAAATTTACATTTGAAGCCCTTGGAAGGATTGTCTCAAGCAATACTGACATAGTAAAATTTACCGCTCTTTTTAGCTCAATTAAATATTCTTATGAAAAGGATGCTTTTTTATCGGCAGCCCTCACAATGCTTTTGGAAGCTGGACAGCAAAAAGAATCAATAAAAATGGCCGAATCTATTTCTGATCACTATCATAGGGCAAATGTTTTGAGAAAGATTGCATTTCAAATGGGGATAAAAGGATCTTCAAAAGCTGAAATTAAACCTATTTATATTAAAGCACTTGTCTCTGTCTCCAAAATGGACAAACGAAACACAACCTGGATAGAAAGCATTATAGAATCAACATACAAAAATATACAAGCAGCTGGTTTCACACTACAGGAGAGCAGGGCTATTTTTAGAACGGCTGGGGTTCCTCATCCATAGATAAAATGTATACTTAGTATATACTAGGTGTATACTAAGTATGTACTATATCAAAGATATTTCCCAGATTTAGAATCATCCTCGGATCAAATCTCTTTTTAATCCCAATCATCTCATCAATTGCAGCTTGTCCAAACATCTCTTTCAAATAAGTGTGCTTGATTTTACCGATTCCGTGCTCTGCAGATACAGTTCCCCCAAGTGAAACCGCCTTCTTAACAAATTTCATCGCCAAGTCTTGAGCCAATTTGCGTTGTTCATCAGATTTCGGCAGCATATTAACATGCAGATGACTCTGTCCAATATGACCAAATTTTATGTGGAAAAGTTGTAGATTGTTAGTTGTGAGTTGTAAGTTGTAAAAATTTAACATAGATCTGAAATTTTTATCAGGCACTGCAATATCAAGAGAAACCTTTTGCTGATGTTCATGCTTATAAAGTTCATTGATGGTCTCTGGAATTGCATGACGGAAATCATGCAGCTCTTTTTTCTGCTTGTCGTTCATACCCAGCCAAGCAGAGTCCATCGACACTTTGTGCTTATTGAAGAATTCCTCCCAAAAATCAAGATATTTATCATCTCTTATAATCTGCTCAAAATAAATAGCTGTTTTATTTCCTGAGGGAATATGAGGATAAGTCTTTCTAAGCATTTCTAGCGAGTTTTGATCAAAGTATTCAAGTGTAAGTACATCTTTTTTTTCTCTCAATTCTTCTGTAAATAAAACAGCAGCCTCTTCTGAATCGAGAAATGCAATACAATCAAATGTTTCACCTAATTTATCCATCAATCTCACCTCAATTTCCGACACAACACCAAGTGTTCCTTCGGAACCAATGAATAAATCGATTAAATCCATGCCCGGTTTAGAATAGTAGCCAGCTGAATTTTTGATAGCAGGGAAATGGTAACTGGGAATTGGAAAATGGGGCTTCTGTCCCCGAGAAATACCGAAAACTTCACCGGAGCTCAACACTACTCTTAGCTTATTAATATGATCCCGGGTTGAGCCAAACCTTAAACTTCGTGCTCCAGAAGCATTTGTAGAAACAGTACCCCCCAAAAAAGCGCTCTTTTCAGTAGGATCCGGCGCATACAGCAGTCCCACTTTAGAAACAGCAGCATCCAGCTCCTCAAGTGTCACTCCAGGCTCAATCAGGGCAGTCTTATTTGTTTTATCAATATTAACTATCCGATTTAACTTTTCAGTTGATAATACCCAGCCGCCAAAGGGAATCCGTCCCCCCGTAGTCCCCGTCCCGGCACCAGAAACCGTCAAAGGCTGCTTTTTACTACTACTTTCCTTAACCGCTTCTATGATCTCTTTTTCGTTCTCGGGGACATAAACCCCCTCGGCATGGCCGCCCTGAAGGTTGGAACTGTCTTCCAGGTACGATTTGATGATATCTGGGTCTGTTTTTTTGAGCATATCTATATAATAACATCAAACTTCAAAATCCAACATCAAAATAAATCCCATGATGGTTGAAGTTCCCCCGGTGGGCTTGCATATTCCCCCGTGCAGCGTTATAATATAAAAGGTAGGTATTTAATAGATTGCAAAATAAAGTGGGAAAACCCCACTTTTGTTTTTAGTGGGAGGGGAGCCAAATATACAATGAAGATACCAAGATTTAAGGCAATGCTGAAGCAAATTCAGGAAGAGCGAGGGATTAAAGAAGAAGATATTATGCTGGCTCTGCAAGAAGCACTGATGTCTGCCGGCCGGAAACGCTTTCCCGACAAAGAAAACCTCGAAGTCAAAATGAATGATAATGGGGAAGCACAGGTTTTTGATGAAGGAAAAGACATCACACCAAAAGACTTTGGACGATTGGCCGCCCAGACAGCAAAACAGGTTATTCTTCAACGCATCAGAGAAGCAGAAAAAGAAGGTCTTTTCAATGAATACCATGAAAAAATCGGCCAGCTTATGAATGGAACAGTACAGCGCAAAGAGACCCACGGATACCTGATCAACCTGGGCAGGCTGGAAACCTATCTTAGCATCAGTGAATGTATACCCGGAGAAAATTATGGCCCCAATGACCGGATCCGATTATTAATTTTGGATGTTAAAAAGTCATCCAAAGGTCCGATTGTTGTCGTCTCCAGGAGTCACGCTGATTTCATAAAAAAACTTTTTGAGATGGAAGTTCCCGAATTACAGGATGGGATATTAGAAATTAAAGAAATTTCCCGTGAACCGGGCCGGCGCACCAAAATCGGAATTATATCTCATGATTCTAACGTAGGGGTTATTGGTACATGTGTCGGACAGATGGGAGCCCGTATCCAAAATATCACCAGGGAACTGGGAGGAGAGCGAATTGATATCATAGAATGGTCGGATAAAATCGACAAGTTTATCGCTTCTGCCTTGTCTCCTGCCAAACCAAGCAAAGTAGAAATAAATGAAGAAGCCAAAACTGCACGGGTAATTTTACCGCCAAATGAACTTTCGCTTGCAATCGGCAAAGAGGGCCAAAATGTCCGGCTGGCATCAAAACTTACCGGATATAGAATTGACATTGCCTCTACTGAAGTTCTCAAGAAAAAAGAATCAGCTCCGGAAAGCGAATCAATAGCTAAAAATATAAAAGAAGAAAAGAAAGAAGAAAAGAAAGAAGAAAAAAAGGATAAATAATGCCAATAAAAAAACCAAAGAAAAAAACAGTTAAAAAAACAGTTAAAAAAGCGGTTAAAAAGACAACAAAAAAATCTCCCTCCCCAAAAATCAAGAAAATAAAAATAAGTATATTGGCAAAAGAGACCGGTCAAACCGTTGAAGAACTGATTGTTATTCTGAAAGACCTGGGGATAGAGGTAAAAACTAAGGCCAGCTCAGTTGATTTAGAATCTGTCAAAATAGTAAAAGAATTATTGGAAAAACCAAAAACTGCACCTGCACCAGAAACAAAAATAGAAACAAAAATAGAACCTAAAATAGAGCCTAATATAGAGCCCAAAAAAGAACCTGAACCATCCAAGGAGACAGAACCCAAACCTGCGCCTGAACCTGAAATAAAAATAATAAAGATAGAGGGAGACAGTATTGTTGTAAAAAATTTAGCTGATCTCCTGCAAATCAAGACTACAGAAGTAATTAAGGAACTCATGAAAAAAGGGTTCATGGTTAATATTAACCAATCCCTCGCATCAGAAGCTGCAGTTCAAATTGCAGAACAATTTGGCGCAAAGGCCGAAATAATCCGAAAAGTTGAAAAAAAGCACGAAGTTGTGCTTTCTGATAAACACAAATTAGTAACCAGGCCTCCGGTAGTAACAATTATGGGACACGTTGATCATGGAAAAACCAAACTTCTGGATGCCATCCGCCAAACTAAGGTTGCAGAAGGCGAAGCCGGAGGAATTACCCAGCATATTGGAGCTTACCAGGTTAAAATAAAAGATAAAAAAATTACATTTCTTGATACCCCCGGACATGAGGCCTTTACCGCTCTGCGTGCCCGCGGGGCCAGGGTAACTGATATTGCAGTCTTAGTGGTTGCGGCCGATGACGGAGTTATGCCGCAGACGATAGAAGCAATTGACCACGCAAAAGCAGCCGGGGTACCCATTATTGTTGCAATCAATAAAATTGATAAGGCAGATTCAAATCCTGACAAGGTAAAGCAGCAGCTGGCTGAACACAAACTGATTCCTGAGGATTGGGGAGGGGAAACAATTACAGTCCCAATTTCTGCGCTGCAGAAAAAGGGAATGGATGAATTGTTAGAAATGATCCTCCTGGTTGCAGAAGTACAAGAACTAAAAGCTAATCCTGACGTTTCTGCCAGCGGGGTTGTTATTGAATCAAAGCTGGATAAAGGCAGGGGGCCGGTTGCAACCATATTGATAAAAAACGGGACCCTAAAAATTGGGGATCCTTTTGTTATTGGTTCGGTCTTTGGCAAAGTTAAAGCCTTAAACACCGAGGCAGGAAAACGCATTAAACATGCCCCGCCTTCTATGGCAGTAGAACTTTTAGGAGCTTCTGATGTACCCCAGCCGGGAGAATTAATGGAAGTTGTTAAAAACGAAAAAGAAGCCCGTCGTCTTGCCGGCACCAGATTAGAAGAAACAAAAATTGCGCACAGGGGTGCGCAGACGCTGGAAGGATTCAGTCAGCATGTTAAAGAGGGTGAAAAAAAGGATCTTAATATTATTTTGAAAGCTGATGTAAAAGGATCGCTTGAAGCACTGGCGCAATCCTTGAGAGATATAGAGGTCGGCGGCAATAAGATTAATATCATTCATGCACAGGTTGGCGGCGTCTCTGAAAGCGATATCCTGCTGGCAGAAGCATCCAACGCAATCGTAATCGGCTTTCACACAAATGTCAGTGTCCGGGCACGTGAAATGTCCAGAAATGAATCTGTCTCTATCCGCACATACAATATTATTTACAAGGTTATCGAAGACATCAAAAAGGCAATGGAGGGAATGCTGTCAATTGAATATGAAGAGGTTGTAATCGGCCGCGGAGATGTCCGCGATACCTTTAAATATTCAAAAATCGGAGTAATTGCAGGATGTTTTATTACTTTTGGTATTTTCAAGCGGGGAGCCGGGCTTAGGGTTATCCGCGAAAATGAGCAGATCTTTGAAGGCAAAATAGAATTCCTTAAAAGGTTTAAAGATGATGTAAAAGAGGTTCAGGAAGGATATGAGTGCGGCGTAGCAGTTCAGGGTTATAGCAATTTCAAGGTTGGGGACAAACTGGAAGTATTTGAAATGAGAGAAAAAATCCGCATATGAACAACCGCAGCAAACGATTAGGCGAGCTGATTAAAGAAGAAATCTGCAGAATCCTTAGGGAAAAGGTTTCTGATCCCCGGATTGGATTTGCCTCTGTAACCGATGTAAATCTCTCACCTGACTTAAAAACTGCAAAGGTATTCGTCAGTATTTATGGAACCGATCTCAACAAAAGGGAATCAATGCAGGGGCTTCTGAGCGCAAAAGGCTATATTCAGGGAGAGCTGAGCAGATCCCTTGAGCTGCGTTATACTCCGTCGCTCAATTTTGTCCAGGACAAGTCTATTGAGAGAGGCGGCCGGGTATTTGCTATTATGTCAAAGTTAGAAAAAGAAGCAGCCGAAAGTAAAAGGATTTCCAAAAAAAATAAGTCAAAATGAGACGTATTTACGAATCTATAAAGCTATTGATTAAAAATGCCCGCACTATCCTGATTGCCGGACATATTGATCCTGACGGCGACACCCTCGGGTCTATGATAGCCCTTCATCTGATCCTGGAAAAACTGGGAAAAAAATCAGACATGTGTTGTCAGGATAAGGTTCCTCCCAGTTTTCTTTTTCTTTCCGGTGCAGATAAAATCAGAACTTCACCTAAACGAAAAGAGTATGATTTATTCTTTACAGTAGATGCCTCTGACCTGTCTCGAACAGGAAATATTAAAGTAACAGCAAAACACATCATAAATATTGATCATCATGCGGATAACACTAATTTTGGAGATATAAATTGTGTTGAGCTGCTATCATCGGTGGCGGAACAGATATATAAACTTGCCAAAGAACTAAACGTTGAGATCAATCAGGAAATTGCTAAAGCCCTGTATGTCTCCATTATCACTGATACCGGAAATTTTCGTTATGCCAATACTCTGCCCAGCACCTTTGAGGTGGCCTGTGATTTAGTTCTGCGCGGGGCAATTCCATCACAGATTGCTTCCGCTGTATATGATACCAAGACCATTGCCGGAATGAAGGTTCTCTCTTATGCGCTGGATAAAATTGAAAAAAGAGGAAAATTGGTCTGGTCGTCACTCTCTCACGAAATTATCAAAAAAACAGGTGCAACCCATGATGATTTAATCTGCATTATTGATTATCTGAGGGCTATAAAAGACACGGATGTAACGGTGTTTTTGCGGGAAGAAAAAGAAAACACCATAAAGGTAAATCTGCGTTCAAAGGGAAGGACCAATGTCTCAAAAATTGCCAATGATTTGGGGGGCGGAGGACATATTCAGGCCGCTGGGGTAACCCTTAATATGCCGCTGCTTGAAGCTGAAGAAAAGGTAATCTCAACAGTTATGAAAAACATGTAATGGACGGGATTATTGTTGTTGACAAGCCTCAGGGCTGGACCTCATTTGATGTCTGCGCAAAACTTCGAAATTTAACTCAAACCAAAAAGGTCGGACATTCAGGAACGCTTGATCCTATGGCGACCGGAGTTTTAGTCTGTTTTCTTGGAAAGGCTACTAAAACAATTAAGAATTATGTGGGGGCGGATAAAGAGTACGAGGGGGAGATGACGCTTGGGGTGGTGACAGATACGATGGATGCCATGGGAAAACCTCAAACGTCCAACGTCCAACGTCCAAACAAATCCCAAATCCCAATTTCAAAATCCCAAATTGAAGAAATCTTCCAAAAATACATTGGGAAGCAGAAGCAGAAGCCGCCGATGTTTTCGGCCAAGAAGATAAAAGGGCAGCGGCTATACAAACTAGCTCGAAAAGGGATTGAGATTGAACGGCCGCTCAAAGATATTGAAATATACAGTTTGGAACTCTTAGATATCAATGTAAGGACAGGTTTTAAACCTGTCCTTACATTCAAGGTAAAATGCTCAAAGGGAACCTATATTAGAGTTCTGGCTCATGATATTGGACAAGAATTGGGCTGCGGTGCACATTTGAGTGCTTTGAGACGCACTGCTGCCGGAAAATTTTCAATAGACCAGTCAAATACAATGGATCAAATCCTTTCCTTGAGCCAAGACAACAAATTAGATACAATACTATTACAATATGAACAAGTCAGAAGCGCGTAATAAAATAAAAGATTATTCCCGGCTGATTCTGCATCATAACGAGCTTTATTATGCAAAAGATGCGCCGGAGATTTCAGATTCAGAATACGATAAGCTGTTTCGCGAACTAAATAAGCTTGAAAAAGACTTCCCGGATCTGGCAAAAACCGATTCTCCAACAAAAAGGGTAGGGGCTCCACCACTAAAAGAGTTTGAATCAGTAAAACACAAAACTAAACTTCAATCCCTAGATAATGCAATGGACATAGAAGAACTTGAAGCATTTGATGAAAGAGTTAAAAAGGCTTTAGGCAAAGATAAAATAGAATATGTTTGTGAGTTAAAGATCGATGGCCTGGCGGTTGTTTTAACCTACAAAGATGGGAAGTTAGCACAGGGAGCTACCCGTGGAGATGGGACAAAGGGTGAAGGCATAACTCTCAATTTATTGACAATAAAAGATATCCCCCAAAAAGCTGATCGGTTTTCAGGCGAGGTTAGGGGAGAGGTATATCTGCCATATAATGATTTTTTAAAGTTAAATGAACAGAGAGAAGAAGAGGGTGAGCCGCGTTTTGCCAACCCAAGAAACGCAGCCGCCGGCTCTCTGCGTCAATTAGATTCTCAAATCACAGCCAAGCGGCCCTTGAGTATTGGGTGTTATTTTGGTGATATTCCGGCAAAGAAATTTAAAACACATTTTGAAATTATAAATTATTTGAAAAAATATGAATTTAAAACAAATCCTAATGTAGAGCCATGCCACGGCATGGCTCAGGTGGAAAAATATATTTCGAAATGGCAATCAAAAAGAGAAAAATTAGATTATGAAATTGATGGAATAGTAGTCAAAGTCAATAGTTTAGCCGATCAAAAAGAATTAGGCGCAACCTCCCGCGCACCCCGCTGGGCAATTGCCTATAAATTTCCTCCGGTCCAAGCCAAAACAATAATTGAAGATATAAAAGTTCAGGTTGGAAGAACCGGTGCTATTACTCCGGTTGCTTATTTAAAACCGATTAGCTTAGCGGGAGTAGTCGTTAAGAGAGCTACACTTCATAACGAAGATGAAATTAAAAGAAAGGGAATATGGGTTAGGGATCAGGTTATAGTTCAGAGAGCGGGGGATGTTATTCCTGAGGTTGTTAAACTAGTAAAACATGCTTCTGATTCAAAAGAATTTAAGATGCCAACCGCCTGTCCAATTTGCGATGGAGAGCTTTATCGGCCAGAGGGAGAGGCAATTACCCGTTGTATTAATGCCGGATGTCCAGCACAGGTAAAAGAGCGGATACGACACTTTGCCACACGAGATGCGATGGATATTGAGCATTTAGGGCCGGCAATTGTCGATCAATTGGTTGAAGCTAATCTAATCAAAGATGTAGCTGATCTTTACACATTAGATAAGAAAGAGCTGTTAAAACTTGAACGATTTGCGGAAAAATCCGCTCAGAATCTGCTTGATTCAATAGAAAAGAGCAAAACTCGTCCTTATGACCGCTTATTATATGCTTTGGGCATTAGAATGGTTGGTAGAAACACCGCCGCTCTAGTCGCTTCGCATTATTATAGTTTAGAAGATTTGTTTCATATTGAGGGAGAGAAGCTTGAGAATATTCAGGGAGTAGGACCAAAGGTTGCTCATTCAATTGAGCATTTCTTTTCTGAAAAAGAGAATAAGCTGCTGATCGAGAGATTAAAGAAGTATGGTCTATCTATTAAATCTGGGAAAGAAAAAGGACCACAGCCGTTAGCCGGAAAGACTTTTGTATTTACCGGTGGGCTTGAAACAATAACGCGACCAGAGGCGGAAGAGCTAGTCCGAAATCTTGGTGGCCATCCTGCTTCGTCTGTATCAAAAAACACTGACTATGTTGTGGCTGGAACTGATCCAGGATCAAAATATGATAAGGCCAAGAAGCTTGGGGTACAAATTCTGTCCGAAAAAGAGTTTTCAGGCCTACTTAGGAAGCCCTCCTTTTAAGAAAGCTGTAAGCAGAGCTGCTGTCGAAGGATTTAATCCATCAACATTAATTACTCCGGTATCATTAAACTGAAGCATTCGTCCCCTGTGGTCCGCCCCAAGAATTTTACCCAATTCAACTCCATACTGATCAAAACTGTTGATTCCCCAGATAAAGCCTTTAACCGCTGCGCGGTGTTCGGTCCAGGCTAGAAGCAATCCGGCAGTAAAAGGATCAAGCTGCTTTAGCAGGAGAGAACTTGACGGCCGATTACCAGGGAAATGTTTGTGCGGATTATCAGACTTTTTCCCAAACGCCAGGGCATCTGCCTGAGCTAAGAAGTTGGTCATAAGCTCCTGATGATGGGTCACTTCTTTTGCGGTTGCTTTGCCCAAAGGATACTGAGGATTGATAAAACCGATAAAATCACAAGGAATAATTTGCGTTCCTTGATGGATTAATTGATAGAAAGAGTGCTGTCCGTTTGTTCCGGGCTCACCAAAAACAACCTCTCCAGTGTCAAAATCAACTGGAGTACCATCCATTAGAACTCTTTTTCCATTACTTTCCATCTCAACCTGTTGGGTATGAGCGGGTAACCGTCCAACTCCCTGAGAATAGGGGAGCAGGGCGCGGGTTTTAAAACCCATAAAATTAATATTCCAAATATCAAGCATTGCAGACAAGATTGGAATATTACTCATGAATGGAGACTCTACAAAGTGTTTATCCATCCAATGCGCGCCATCTAATATTTTCTTGGCATTATCAAAACCAAGATATAAGGCCAGGGGCAGGATTCCAACAGCAGAGGAAGCGCTATAACGGCCGCCAACCCAGTTCCAAAAGCCAAACATATTCTCGGTATTAATTCCAAAAGCATCTACCTTCTCAGCCGCTGTTGAAACTGCAACAAAGTGCCGGTCAATCGCAGTTTTTATCCATTCTTTTGCAGTAGTGGCATTTTTCATCGTTTCTGCAGTAGTAAAGGTCTTTGATACAATAATAACCAAGGTCTCTTCAAGGTCAAGGTCCTGGGTTTTCTCAACAAAATCGGCCCCATCGACATTAGCAACAAAGCGCAGGTTCATTCCATCCTGCGCAAACGGACGAAGTGAATTTGCTAAGTACTCCGGCCCAAGATATGATCCGCCAATTCCAACGGCAACAATATTTTTGATAGGTTTTCCATTTTTACCGGTCCTTTTACCAGAAATGATCTCTTTAGAGAAACTTTCAATATGAGACAGTACTTCTTTTACCTCTCCTGCTTCAGCTCGAACGACGGCATCCTCTATTTGTGCAGGAATAACTAATTTTCCTTCTGGATCCCGGAGTGCAAGATGCAAAACCGCCCGGTCTTCTGTCTCGTTTATTTTTTGTCCGGTTGTCATTGCTTTTATCCTGCTGCCAAGTTTACGCTCATCAGCCAACTTCTCAAGCATTTGCATAGTTTTTAGATCAACTCTTTGTCGGGAATAGTCAAGAAATAGGTGAGGAGTTCGAACAGAAAGGGCTTGCCCCCTTTTTGGATCACCTGCAAACATTTCGGACAAGTGTTTTCCCTTTAACGTCTGCGAATAAGCCTTTATTTGATGAAAAGATGAAGCTTGGTTAAATCTTGCTACTGGCATAATATATCTCCCCCTTTTTTATTTATTATACACTATCCATTTTCTTTCTAACGTTCTTATTTCTCGCTCTACCACTGTATTCATCAACACCATATCTTGTCTCATTTTTCTCCAGCTGGCCCGTTCTGGATTTCCCTTTGCATAAGAAAAATTATCGCGAAAAAAACCGGGACGTCCGACTTTGGGATTAACAAGATAAAGCCGGTGGTTCAATTTTATAAAAAGATAACGACCACGGTCACTCATTACCTTTTTTAAATCCTGCACCGTGTTGATTTCTCCGATAATTGTCGATGGATCAACTATCTGGTCAATGCTTCCGGCAAAGGGTAAGAAGTGAACATGGGCGTGGGATACTGTTTGTCCGGTTATACCATGTTCATAAATAGCTGCTGTCCCATATTCTTTTACCAAAAACCTCTCAATCTTTTCATACAATTGTTTAAATTCAACAAGAGCCTCTTTGGGAAGCTGGCGGCTGCCAAGGCAGGGGACATGTGATTTTGAAATAACCGCGATATGACCCCGACCAACCGGATGACGGTCTGCAACAACGCGAAAGTGTTTTGTCTCTTCTAAAACGCGCCGATATGATTCGGATCTGGAATCACAATGAAGGCAGCCAAGCAATCCGGCGCGAACGGATTCGATCTTAACCCCCTGTGGGAATAATGGGACCAAAACAAGATCAGCTACCTGTAAAATATTTGCAGTATGACGCTTTAGTGCGCTTGGACGGTCAAATCCGGAGCGGGTTTGAAAAGCTCGTGCAGCGCCAACCGGAATGCTCCGCAGGTGACCTAATCCTCTTCTTGCAATTTTGTTAAATACTGGCATTGTATCTCTTCTCCATAAAACCAATTACGGTCTAATTATTCTATCTGCTGCAATACCTTGTTCTTCTTGTACCTGAATAAGTTTTGCGGTGTTTAGCTCAACAGCTCTTCTCTCCGTTTCAGCAATTAATCTGATTGCTTCTTCATTAGTAGTCGCTTTAGCAACTTCTGGATTTCTTAAGTCTTCATATCCTCTTAACTGGTTAGCAGTTCCAGATGGTCTTACATTGGACCATGATTTGTCGGCAAAAGTAAATTTTACACCCTGATCTGGAGGATCAATCATAGTTCCAATTGGGTATTTACCTGTTCTAAAAGCAGTAACTCCGGTAACTGTTCTATCTCCAATCTTTACAGTTTCTCCTGCTTTGAATCTTTGATCAGCATCAGCTGCCCAGCTAAGAAGAAGCTGTTTCATCTCTGTTCCGGTCGGCCCGGTCCATGGTTTTTCTGGAAGAGGGGTCATTGATGAACCAATATATGTTCCGATATTTCTGGACATTTCTGCAACGTAATCAAGGAAATGTATTCCTCTATCATTTAAATATGCAAATAATTCTAGTGTTAGCAAGCTTGCCAAAAATCCATCTTTATCAAGAATCCATCCCTTATTTCCTAGTCTTTGTCCTTGCAATGGAGCACTACCAAATATTCCAAGTCCATTGCTCTCTTCAGCAGTCCAGTCGTTATGTAATCCTTGTTGTCCTGAAAATACTCTCCAAGCCGCTGCAGCATAGTTCATTCCAACGGTGAATCGGCTATCCGCTTCAGGAACATTCATTTTCAGTCCAGTTTGTTCATGTTCCATTAATCCTAATACCTTAATACCAAAGTATTTTGCAACAAGGGCAACCATATCAGTGGTTGCATGTGAGAGCATAACATATCGTTTTTTACGATTCGGGATGTTTCCTCCATTTAATTCTTGCATTTGTGAAAACCTGTAATAACTTAATACAGACCAAAGTAGATTAGCTTTTATTAAAACCCAATCAGCTCCTCGAAAAGCTTCTTTGTTTGTGCCAAATAGAGGAAGCATTAGTGATTTTCGATCTGCATCTGGGTCATGTGCAAACATTCCAGCATTTATAGATTGGAGTCCTTGTTGTCCGTATTGTTTCATGAATTCTTGGAAGAAAATTCCTGCACCAAAAGTATCTCCTGGATCTGGCATCTTGTCTTCAAACGGCATAAATCTTCCATCAGGAGTGAATAATGAATCAACTGATAGAAAACCTGAACTAGGAACTCCAATATTTTGAGTAACATTTGTATATAGTTGACCACCTGCTCCATTAAAGGCTGAATATCCTTGAACTAATCTTGGAGCCATATCTCTCAATAATTCAATATTAATAACATGATCAAGCATTCCACCGCGATGTTGGTCTTCAATGTTAAGCAATGGTGCTCCATGACAATTTTTACCTTCCACAGCCATATCTCCACCAACAAAAATTAATTGTCCCGGGTTTGCTTCATCAAGACTTTCAACAGTCTTAATATCGCCCCAACCAAGGGTGTTAATCCTTGCTACGGTTTTCCTTCTTTCATCTGGTCCGGCTTGTGAACTATCTCCCTGAAAGTATTTAAAACCATTATCTTTTCTTCCGTTATGCGAAGCGGAAATATACATTCCAACAGAGCCTTCAATATTTAGTGTTTTTTGATCTGATATAGTCTCTCCATCATGTGTAGTAAAACTAAAATCTTGAGGTAGTTCACCTGCAAATCGAACCTTTTGTTGAGTAATTGCATGCATTAGAAGAGGGAAGGGGGATTCTTTATCGGCTAAAAATACCTGCATACCATTTCCAATGGCAACACGAGCTAGCATTTCGGCAAGCTGCATATTCTTGACTCTTGGATCGCAGCCAATTAAAATTCTCGTTTCGCCTTTTGCTTTCATTCGATCAATAATACCTTGAGCAACTCTTGCAACAGTCAATTCGTTAATCCAGTTTGGGCCACGAAGACGTGGTATTTCTAATCCTTCTTCAAAGGCTCGAAGAACATCATCGCCATTTCGGTGAGCAACTCCTCGAACACCGGCTGTTCCAAACATCTTTTCAGTAAAGAAGGCATCTACTAATATCTCCCATTCTTCACCAATAATTGTATTAATAATTCCGTCTCTAGCAGAGGGAACTAACCTATGGATATTTTCATCAGTTAACCATTGTTCAAGCGTATCGATTGCTGGTAAGGATGCCTGATAAGATGCTGGCGATAGGTTTTCCGCGTCAAGTTCTCCTCTTAAATATCCGGTAATCCCTCTTCTTGCCGCTAATAATGCTTGTCCGATAGTTAGGGATCTGTTTAAAGGTAATGTCCCATATGTTGAGTGTCCACCTCTTTGCGTTTGTGCCCTAACTGGTGCCGGTATCAATGCTCCTGTTGCTAATGCCATTTTTCATTTTCCCCTTTATTTGGGCTGGTTTCTTTACACATTTTTTTCGTGCAGCTTTTTTAAAAATTTCACACTATTTAAAGCCACAAAAAAAAGAGACTTAGGCTTCTATCGAGTCCTCTATATATTTATCGTGCAGTTTATACTAAAAATTTCACACTATTTTTAATTTCTGTGGAATTTCTGGTATAATGTCAACATTACATTATACATAAGGAGAATACACAAATGGGCAAAAACAAAATAGACGCAATCGGAGTATTAACACCAGGAGGAGATGCGCCGGGAATGAACACCGCTATTCGCGCAGTGGTTAGAACCGCAATTTTCCATAACTTACGAGTCTATGGAATCCACAAGGGCTGGCATGGTTTGATAACCGGACAGATTAATCCAATGGATATAAAATCGGTCGGCGGAATAATCAATAGGGGCGGGACGATCCTTCATACCCACCGCTGTCCGGAATTTAGGGATCCAAAATTAAGGGCTGTAGCTTACAAAAACTTAGATGAATACGGCATCGACGGGGTGGTTGTAATTGGAGGGGACGGATCCCTGGCTGCAGCCAATATTGTGGCAAAAGAGACCGATTTTCATATGGTCCATATTCCGGCCAGCATTGATAACGACATTAGCTGTACCGACTATACAATTGGATTTGATACAGCAGTTAATACTGCCCTCGATGCAGTTGATAAAATAAGAGACACAGCCGCTTCGCACGAGCGGGTTTTTGTTATCGAAGTTATGGGAAGAAAACATGGGATCCTTGCTCTGGAAGTCGGCTTAGTTTGCGGCGCCGAGGAAATAATAATACCTGAAGCTAAATTTAATATAAACAAGATTGCCGATAAAATTAATGAGGGAAGAGAAAGGGGCAAAACAAGTTTTATTATTGTTGTTGCCGAGGGAGCAATATCCGGAGCAGAATTTGGGAAGAAACTCCAAAAGAAATTAAAAAGGATCAAAGTTCGGGTCAGTGTCTTAGGTCATATTCAAAGAGGCGGGTCCCCAACTGCAATTTCCAGAGAACTCGCCTGTAAAATGGGGGCCAAAGCGGTTGAAAGCATTATTGCACACCGCGGAAGCGTAATGATGGCTGCCCGGTCTGAATACATTTGTGCTGTCCCCTTTAAAGAAGTTTTAAAGAAAAAGAAAAGGGCCGATCTTGATCATTTAAGATTAGCCGAGATGCTCTCTATTTAGCATTTACCGGTCCGGTTGATCCTTTTATCTTTAGCTCTACCGGCAAAGTGTAGCGTAAAGAAATCTTTGAAGGTTTTTCTGTTAGATTTAAAAGCAAATCAACTGCGGTTTTACCCAAAAGCCCCTGATCAACCTTCACGGTTGTTAACGTCGGTTTGAACGGTTCAATATAATTGGGAATGACCAAATCATCAAATCCGGCAATAGAAATATCTTGTGGTATCCTTATTTTTCTTTCGGTAAATGCAGAATAAGCCCGATATGCCATTGTGTCATTCATATAAATAATTGCTGTCGGACGATTAGCTTTATTTAGCTTTAAAAAACTACAAGTAGCTTCATAAGATGATTCCGGATGACACCAGTTTGCTTCAATCAGATACTTATCGGTTAATTTTATTCGATATTCAGTCAGGGCGCAGCGGTAGCCGGCGATTCGATCTGCCGTAATATAATCACGCAATGGAGAGGAATAAACCAGAGCAATCTTCCTGTGACCCAGATCCAATAGGTGTTTTGTCAAAGAGTACATTCCGGCCCGGCCATCCGGCATTACAGTATGCAGCTCAATATGGGGAATAGGGTGGCCGACCAAAATCATTGGGATCTCATTTTGTCTTAAATGCTGGACCAGCTCTTTTTTTATCTTGCCAAAGAGCAGGACGCCGTCAACTGAATTCTTTGAGATCATTAAAGGCGAGTTTCCTTCGGAAAGGAACTCAACCTCAAGTCTTATATTAAGCTTTTGCACCTCTTCTAAAACACCGACCAAAACGTGGGTATAATATTCACCCAAAACAAGATTATAAATGTCCTGAGCAATGACTCCGATCACCCCCTTTCTCTTTTTTCTCGGGATGTTCTTGTGATATTCCAGTTCCCTGCATTTTTCAATAACTGATTGCACTGTTTTTCTATTTACCTCGCGCGGATGGTTTAGGGCCTGCGATACGGTAGCATAAGAAATATTTAGGGCCCTGGCAACGTCTTTTATATTCACCTTTTTTCGTCTTTTTGACATAAGTAAGTCCTCCCTCATTATTATCGCACGTATTTACCTAAAATTTCACCTAATTTTATATCTTTTCAGGTTAAATTTTATTTACTTTTGGGCTATTATTGTTAAGTTAACACAATTATTCCTGATATTTATGCTGAATTCTAAAAGACCAAATTTTAGCTAAAAGTACAAATGAAACATAATCCATTACTGTGCGACAATTAAATAAGAAAAAGGAGGGTGATTGATATGAGCACTTTGACAGAATTACTATTTGGCGGCAGTTCGGGGGCGAAAGGATGTAGTAAGCGCGAAAAATTAGGGCTTGATTTTTTCAGCTCAAAACAAAGGCTCTATAAGCACTTAGGATTTAATGACAGAAATAGAAATGGTGTGATTGAAGCAAAAAAGAAGAGCTGGTTGGACAAGCTGCCTCCCGGAACACAAGAAGGATATGGAGATGCCAATAAGTGGCATTCGGCAGATATAAATAAAGACAAAAAGATTGATGAGAGGGAAGCCTGGATTTACCATTACAAAAAATCGCAGTTAATGGCTTCAGAAGCTTTTCTGAATTCAGAATTGAATAATCTGTCAGGTAAGGAATTTAAGAATATAAAGAGCTTTCTCGATAAAGTAACCGGATATTTAAAACCATCAAAAGGTTTATTGGCTATGTTTCTCGTTAACGTCTTTCTAATAGGTATCAACAAGAAAAACAAAGAAATTGTTCGCTATTTTGTGAATTTTTTGTCTAGGTGCTCAGAAAACCATAAAGGAATACATCCTCTTCTTCCAATTGTTGGACAATTGATAAATAGATCAAAACTGAGTAGTTCTATTGATTTATTAAAAAACATTCTCGCAAGGAAATTCATAAAATCAAGAGGGAGCTCTAGGGGTAAATTATTATTACTTTTTAGGGGTATATTTGGTAAAAAATATTTTTCGGTTATTTCTAACATTCCAATAATTGCGAATAATTGTAATCATAAAATTGCCGCTATTATAACGGCACTGGCTTATAAGACGTATAAGACTGAAAATGAAGAGAAAAAAATACTCACTATCTTCAATAATATGTTGCAGCATGGATCAAATAAAAAAGAAAAAGGAAGCAATGGAGTTTATGGGGCATACACATTCTATTTACTTGAAGTAGATATTGGCAAAAAAAACTTTGTCAAAGTTTTGAAATATCTTTTAAATGATAAAAGAATTTATATTAGTTCGTGGGCAGCAAAAGGTTTAGATCAACAAAAAACCTCTAGCGATGATGAGAATAAAATCATTTTATCCTATGCTCTAACAAATAAAAAAGAGTATTCATATTTAGCAGGGCAAACAGAAGAGTCATTCGGCTCTGCCTTAATGGAATCCATCAAAAAAGATCCGGTAATTGGTAATTTGGGATCAATGGCTAAGATTTTACTTAAAAAGAAAGTTTTTAGTGATCGCAAAAATATTAATAAATTAAAATTACTTGTCTGCTTATCTGAAAACCAATTGGAAAAAGCGGCTAAAATTGGGCCGGCAGAAGTACCTTTGTTATCATTATTACTTTCAAGGGGGAAAGGATATCTTTATGAACACCCTATTAGAACTAAAGCAGCAAATATACTGGCAGCGATAGCATCTCCCTCAGCTATTTCTGCACTGGAAGAAAACCTTAAAAATGGTCTTATGTCATATAGAACAGTTGAAATATTGGGTAAAAATAAAAGTCCCCTTGTCGTTTCACTTCTGAATAAAGCATTAAAAGATAAGTGGAGCGAAACCAGGGTAGCTGCCGCTAACTCCTTGGCTAGGATTGGAAGACCTCTTGCCATCCCAGCCATTCCTGCTCTTTATAATGCTTATAAGGTAGAAAAGTATAAGAATGAAAAGGCAAGCATAATGAATTCCATGCTAAGGCTTGGGGATTCTAAGTATGTATTAAAGATACTTAGGGATGGAAACAGTATTTATGATAGCTTAGATATTTTAAAGGGATTGAAAGTAAGGCACCCCAAAATAATCCGCGCCCTTGAAGCAATTGTAGCATCTAATTGGAAATGGAAAACAAAACCCAAATATGATTATTCCCCAAGCGCAGCTGCAGGAACAATATTAATGATATCCAGTGATAAGTCTAAATTATTAAATCACAGGTTCCATCAAGTCCGATTTGCTGCGGCAGAATATTTGAGGAAAAACGGGGATAAAAGGGCAGTTCCTCATCTTATTGCAAGGTTAAAAAGAGAATTTAAGAGGAGCATCAAAGAAGAAATTGTGAAGGCATTGATCAAGCTAGATGCTTTATCGGAATTAGAGGGGTCAATGAAGTCCTTTTCTCCCAAAACAAAAAGATGGATTTGGAATAACCTCCTGACTTATGATTATGAGGCTGCAACCAGGAATAAACTATGTCACTTTATCATAAGAACAAAATATTCTTTAAGCGATTTTAAGACAATAGTGGTTATAGATAATTCTCCTTCTTGGCGTGATGTGGCGCAATCAAAAGATTATGGAGGAGACGGTTCGGCACTTCATGATCCTCTAGAAATAGAAATAAAACAACCCAAAAATATTTCCAAACAGACTAAACTTATTGGCATTTTTGTTTCCTATGGCTATGTGTATGGCGCAAATACCAATCATAAAACTGCCTTTGGAAAGATATCATTAAAAAATGGCAGTAAATCTACTGTGGCTTTTAGGCATAGCGGACAAAAAACTGTTTTTCTTCCGTGCCGTAAAGTTCCTGAAGTATTGCGTGCAGAAGTCTGGCAGGGTGATCATTATGCATCAGTTTCTCTAAAAGATGTAGCACTAGTTTATTCAAAAAAGTAACATGAAGTATACGATAAAGCCGGCTATCTTGGGCTAATTGGAATGGCCATAGCTGGTTATTACCTAGGGAAGGGGATTTACACCATATCTAACAGGATTTTTTTCCTTACCAATCAATAACACTCTCAATTATGCCCTCAAGGTTGTGAAGCAGTAGCAGGTCCTCAAACTTGTTTTCAATTGGCTTAAGGCTGTACATACACTCGTCCTTAGCACATTCAAATAGATGTTCAAGTACCTCATCAGTTCGGGATTCTAGAGTATACCCCTTCTCTTTAAGCCAGCTATTAATAAAGCTCTTTATTGCCGCTTTGTGAGCATAGAAATCTGAAAACCATTTTCCACCCCGTGTTATTTGAAATTTTAAAGAAGAACGTTCCGGGTGAGGCTTTTCAATAACTTCATCAATTAAACTTCTTATCTCAATATCATCACCTGTTCCTCTTTCAAGATAAACTGCCACCCCAATGTCAGAAATATTTAGTGTAGTTCGTAGAGCTAAAAAAAGGCCGCGATCTTTCAATTCCCAAATGTAGCATGGATAATCTATTCCTCCATTTGCTAGTTTTCTAAATCGATAATGATTATCTCCCGGCCCATCACGTTCCATCCCAGGCGGCAAATGCGGTTGATCAACAATAAAATAAGCTTCCCCATTCATATTTAGAGAGTTAAAGATCTGCTGCATAACAAACATCTGGTCAGAGGCAACATGGGTTCCGCAAATAGAGAGGACAATATCATATCCCTGAGGCAGTTTATTATATTCAATATTCCCCTGATATCTATAACGAACTGACGAGAGATTCGCAGGATCAAAACCATAGGTTAGCGAAAAGGTATCAATTGTAATTCTCTCGCCAAAGAGATCCTTTATTTCACGCTCCATAAATCCCTGTCCAGGACCAATTGTGAGAATCTTTAATGGAGTTTTATCTCGCTCTAATCGCCAGCTAATATGTGAAGCAATAGAACCAAAACGGCTAAAGGAGGAAAACATTGATGACTCAAGTAGTCCTCGATCAACTTCATATCTCCCGATGCGTGGTTTTTCGTCATGCATTAATGCATATCTCTCTGCAGCTTCGATATCTAGGTTTGGAGCTCTAACAATTGATGTTTGCATAGGAATCGGCAATAGATGGCCTGCTTGCTCTCTTTGCAATACTAATTTATGAAACATAGGTGCTTTACTTGCTATTTTCATCCTATATATATATCGTTAAATTAGATCAAAAATTGCAGGTAAAATTAATTTAACCAAAATCACCTGAAATTTTTTGATTATCTATAAGAAATATACCTATGAATGCTGCAGGAATATTAAATGGATTAGGAAGACAAAAAGCCACCCTTTTGGTTACTTCAAGATGCAATCTATCTTGTAAGCATTGTTTTAATCCAAAGCAAGTGCAACCTAGAGACATGGATCCTGATATTGCCAGACAGGCAGTTGATCAACTCACAGGTTTGCCACAGCTCTATTACTCTCTTGGAGAACCCTTTCTTTATATGGGAAATACCCAAGAATTCATGGATCTTCTGCATTATTCTGCTAAGAGAGTGGGGCAGTGCCTGATCAATACCAGTGGAGCTCTTTTTCCAAGAGAAAAGACTGGGATTAGATCATATTTCTCTGAGTTTCCAGCAAATACAACATTTGTTTTATCGATTGACCACTACCATGCAAAATCTTTATCAAAAGAGGGGATAAATATAAAAGATCTTTTTAATCTTACCTATACGGCTGCACAAGTATTTGGATTTGGGCTGGAGATAAATATGCGTTTCCCAAAGGATTCTATCCGCAGAAACAGTTTTCTGGCAAGAAAGATTGCAATTGATCTTGGAATTGACCTTGATATATTTGACCGGATGGACAGAGCAGGACTGGTACATGCAAATACTGTGCAGGCGCAAAATAAAGCCCAAAATCTTCCGGATGAAGATACTATTTTCTTGAGAGTCCAGGATCTTTTTGACCATAACCAAAGACTCTCAGACATAGGGGTATTTATTAATACTCAAGGGTTGGTAATTAATAATGTCCATGCTGCTTTTATGCAAAATCCGCACCCATTAAGCATTCTTGGAGATCTCAGGCAAGAGAGTCTTACCGAGATCTTTGCCAGGGGTTTTAGCCGAAAAGATTACGGGCTTGATGATGTAGTTTCAGCGTTAACCGATTTAGACAAAAACACAAATTGGGTGCTTGATGTTAGCAAAAAAGCAGTTTTAGAGGCTTTTGGAAAAGAGGCAGAAGAGTTAGTAATACGATTTGCCCTTGAATATGTCAATAAAGTTCTAACCGGATATGATTTCCCCTTATCGGTTGTTAATTTTTTCATTAGGAGCGGAAGATTAGAATACCATGCGTGGCACACTCCTCCGGAGAGTATTGCTTCCCACATGAAAGAGAATATTCAAGTAATTTTTGGATTGATTAAACACACTTATATTAAATTAGGGAGGGAAATTGGTTTTGAAAACGCAAAGAGGCTGCTTTTAACTCCCATATATAATTTTATAAGAGAAAACCGGATTGAGATAATAAATATGCCAGGGAATAAAGCCGAAAACATTTTAATGCTTTATGACCTTGCTCGAAGAGAGTTAGGGGTTAAGCGTTCATTTAAGGAATTTTGCCAACATATGGCTTACGGGATTTGATCAATAAAAATCAACCGCGTTGCGCATGGCAAAGAGCTGATTATCTTGCGGAATAAATTTGCCGCCCTTAACATCTACCAGATTATTAGCGACTATATTATCTGCTTCAATCCCGGGATAAACGCCAAACTTTCCTTCTTTAATAAATTGGAAAAGGGCGTCACCAAACCGGAGACCAAGCAGCCTGTCAGCAATATGTGCTACGCCGCCGCGAATAGCGTGTCCGCAGTTTTGCAGACGAAATTCAATATTCTCGGTATTTTTCTCAAGCAAAGCAAAAACATATTCGCCCATGCCCCCAAGCTGTTCGTTGCCAAACGAATCCAGCTTTTTGGGAAGCAAATGCCGTGCTTTGACCAGCGCATACTTCTTATCTGACAATACTTTATCCAACAGCTCTTCATTGCTGTCGCTGACCTCTTTTGGATAGCGCTTATCAAACAGACGGGCACCCTCTGAAACAACAACTACACAATATTTCTGATAGGCCATCGCTTTTTCTACCTGCTTAATTACCTTTTTTACATCAACGGTCTCTTCCGGAAGAAGGACAATGTCAGCTCCGCCGGCAATTCCGGCATGTAATGCAACCCAGCCGGCGTGACGCCCCATAAGCTCAATAACAAAACAGCGGTTATGAGAGCGTGCAGTGGTCATAATATTTTCAATAAAATGGACAGATTCAACTACAGCAGATTCAAACCCATAGGTGCACTCGGTCCCAAAAACATCGTTATCCATTGTTTTGGGGGCTCCAAGCATCGGGAAGGTGAACTGTTTTCCCATTCTACCGGCAGCGCCAAGTGTATCATCCCCGCCAAGAACGATTAAACAGTCAATCTTCATTCTTTTCAGGTTCTCCATGGCTTTTTCCGGAGCTTTCTTCTCAAGATTAGCATTAGAAAATAGGTTAGTACGGGAAGATTTGATAATTGTACCGCAAACCTTAAAGCTATCCTTTAAATCTTCGGTTTTTAGTTCAACTGAATTATCCTTATCTTTGGTGAGAGCCTTCCAACCTTCTTTTAAGCCGATAAGCTCCATCTTTTCGCCGCCAGGCAAATTTTGATTGGCCTGATTTATTCTTTTTAGCAAACCATAGATTACGGCATTATGACCCGCACAATCCCCGCCGCCAGTTAAGATCCCAATTTTCTTAATATTTATCTCTTTATCTTGAAACTTTACTTTCATGATTTATGCCTTCCCCGCAGAACCCAAGACATTCTGGTTCTTGTGAATTAAAAGCTTTTTCAGCTCCTCGCGGGCAGGACCGAGATATTTTCTTGGGTCAAACTCAGCCGGTTTTTCCGCAAAGACCTTTCTAATAACACCAGTAACAACCAATCTGCCGTCAGAATCAATATTAATCTTGCAAACAGCAGACTTCGCAGCTTCACGAAGTTGGTCTTCCGAAACTCCAATTGCATCCTTCATCTTGCCGCCGTATTTATTTACCATTTCAACATACTCTTTAGGAATAGAAGAAGAACCATGCAATACAATTGGAAATCCAGGTAGTTTTTTCTCAATCTCTTTTAAAATATCAAATCGAAGAGGAGGGACGTTTGCTCCTGGTTTGAATTTATATGCACCATGCGAAGTTCCAATCGAGATTGCCAGGCTGTCTACGCCGGTTTTCTCAACAAAATCCTGAACCTCTTCCGGTTTTGTATAGGTTGATTCTGCGGCTGAAACTTTATCCTCAATTCCGGCAAGCACCCCAAGCTCCCCCTCAACAGTTACATCATATTTATGAGCGTATTCAACCACCTGCTTGGTTAATTCGACATTTTTTTCATAAGGGTGGTGTGAGCCGTCGATCATTACTGATGAGAAACCGGAGTCGATACATGACTTACAAAGCTCAAATGTATCTCCATGATCTAGGTGAAGACAGATTGGAATATTGCTTTTTAAATCCTTTCTTACCATTTGAACCGCACCTTCTGCCATATAGCGTAGAAGGGTTTGGTTAGCATATTTTCTGGCGCCGGATGATACCTGGATAATTACTGGAGAATTGCTCTCAGCACAAGCCCCCATAATTGCCTGCAGCTGTTCCATATTATTGAAGTTGTATGCTGGAATAGCGTATCCTCCATCAACTGCCTTCTTGAACATCTCCCTTGTGTTTACGAGTCCGAGTTTCTTGTATAACGCATCTGCCATTTTGAATCCTCCTTTTTTTGTATAGCCACGCCATGGCGTGGCTCTTTCTAAAACTTTACTTTCTTAGTTTATCATAATGCTCTCGTCTAAAAAAGAGTGAAATTTTAGAATCTGACGATCGATATTAATGCATGAAAATAAAACAATCTACCTGGTTTCCCTATTGCCCTGCGTTAGCTAAAATAAGATATTCTCCACACAGGCCAGAGAGGGGTAATGCGGTAGCAACGCTAACACAACAACTGGAATCGCATTCTGTTGTTATTCTTTCAGGAAGATTTAAAAATGGACCAGATTATATTGAAGATTTTAAGTTGAATACACAAATAGGTAAATCCCGTCTATTTATAAGTAAAGAGTGGAAAAGTTATTTGGCGTCTTACGGATTGAGTTTTTATCACCACAATAACCATCATAAATTTGTAATTGATATCAGTCTAGATAGAATACCGGATAGAGATATATATATTTTTGATGAGATACACAGTTTTTTTCCAAGAAATCATAATTTAGTAAAAAGAAATGATTCAATGTCATTCTGGAAAGAGGTCGGAAAACTGATAGAGGCAGGTAAAAAAATAGTTTTTATCACAACTCTTCATCCCCAATCTAAATTATTTAAAATCTGGTCATCAGCGGATAACCCTTATATAAACGATGGAGATGATCCAGTGGCAACAAAAGCTTTTTCGCATTTTTTCTCTGCGCCGGTGATAGAGTTGGCTAGGGAAAGATAATATAGAAAAATTGCTTAATGTTTTACTATTGCCGCAAAGTCTGGCGCCTTAAGTGAGGCGCCACCAACTAATCCACCATCAATATTTTCTTTAGCCATCAACTCTTTAACGTTTGCTGGCTTCATAGAACCACCATAAAGAATTCGAACGGTCTCTTTAACTTCTGCTGGAAGTAATCCGCGAATGAAGGAATGAACTTCTTCTGCTTGCTCCGGACTTGCTGTTTTTCCAGTCCCGATGGCCCATACCGGTTCATACGCAATCGTTACCAGTTTCCAGTTACCAGTTTCCAGTTCCTTTAAGCCATTTTTAACCTGTGCTTCAACAACCTTCATAGTCTCGTTCTTTTCTCGCTGCTCAAGAGTTTCTCCGACGCAAACGATTGGAAGTAAGCCCGCTTTCAAAGCAGCTTTTAATCTCTTATTAACTGTTTCGTCGGTCTCTCCAAAGTATTGTCTTCTTTCAGAATGTCCGATGATTACATATTTACAACCAGCAGCAATCAGCATCGGACCAGAAACCTCTGCAGTAAAAGCCCCTTTCTCTTCCCAAAATAGATTTTGTGCTCCGATCATTACATTTGTACCAGCCACTGCATCAGCGGCTGATTTTAAGGCGGGGTAGGTGGGGCAGATCAGGATATCGCGATCAGCGACGTCTTTTGTTAGCGAGGCGAGCTCCTTGAGTATAGCAACAGACTCTTCAACAGTTTTATTCATTTTCCAGTTCCCGGCCATTAGTGGTTTACGCATTTAGTTAACTCCTTATTGTTTTTTACTTCGGAACTTATATTATAGCAAATATTTTCTCTGCGTGAAACCAGTAAAAGACTTGACGCATCCCTTGACCCAGCACCGCCTGGTGCTGGGTTGACGCAAACTTGACAACATAATCTTTATCATTATATAATTAAGTTGAAAGACACGGGGTACAAAGCCTGTGTCTTTTTTTATTATGAGAATTTTTACTACTAGCGATATTCATGGTAATACGGAAATAGTCCGCATTCTAATAGATGAAATAATAAAAAAGGAACAGATTGATGCTTTGATTATTGCCGGGGATACTGCACCAAAGAATTTTACTTCTTCACATACTTTTTCTGAGATCAAATTAGAACAAAGAAAAGGCGTTGATAAGATCTGCAAATTATTGGGGAATACTAAGATTCCTGTATTTATGCTGATTGGGAATGATGATCATATTTCTGATGAGGATTGGGATAAGATATTAAAAAAACACAATATCATGAATTTAAATATGACATCTCATCCCCTGGGAGATTTAAAAATAGTTGGCTTTCAATATGTTCTTCCGACTCCCTGGAATACAAATAATGAATTGCCAGAAAAAGAGCTTGGCCAAAGATTGAAGAGCATTGAAAAGAAAGTGAATAACAAATCAATTATTGTGACCCATGCGCCACCTTTAAAAGTTCAGGATAAAGTATTGAGGGGTATTCATGTTGGTTCAAGCTCAATTTATAATCTGGTCAAAGAAAAACAGCCTCTTTTTCACGTTTTTGGACATATACACGAATCCTTTGGTCAAAATAGAATCGGGAATACGTTTTGCTGTAATGTTTCTTCTTTGTGGCAATATGGAATCTTACGCGGATATGTGATTGATACTAATACTAAATCAGTTAAGAAAATCATATTGGGATAAGGCTAAGCATTATTCACATTTATAATATTCCCCACATTTTAATGTGGGGTCTTTTTTCATAAAAATAAGGGACAATAAGGAACATCACATGTTGCAAAGAGTCACTGATCACACCCTTGCACGACACTACTGTGACATTTAGTGTGACAATTGACAAAACAACCTGAAATTTCCCAGTAAAGCTATCGAAATAAATACAGGAGAAACCCCATGCTAAAACAAAAACTAATATCATTTAAAGTAGATAGAATTCCTGATTATCAGGATGCAATAAAAAACACCTTAAAACAAAACACCTCCTCCCCAGACAGATTAAGAGAGATCGGAATACCTATTGCAACTGTCTTGATTGATAGAGCAATTAAGAGAGGGAATGTAGAAGAATTACTTAAAAATTTCTTACCGTATGGGGAAGTCGATCCCAGGGATTTTACTCAAATTCTTCTTTATTTCTCAGAAAATCTAGCAGGAGTAATAGGAATAAAACTTCCTATATTCAGAACAACTGAATTTAGCATAGAAAGTGCTGATTTTTCTACCCCCGTAAGTGGAGCGAAATTCTTTTCATTAAAAATAAATGTGCATCAAAACTATGCCAACCTACCCAAACATGTCCTGAATGATTTAATTGCAGACCAATTGCTTGAAGTATTACTAGGAGACCTAAAAAACTCTGTTAAAACTGATCGTAATGTCTTCAATGAAAACAACCAGCTCATCATTGAGCTAACAATATCTAGAAAAACAATTGAAGCTTGACCATCCTTCTTTTGATTTCTATTCCCCCAACGTGCTATTATACTTCTAATGTTATATCTTTGTATTTTAGACGGATTTGGCCTGGGAAAAGACCAAAAAACTGACGCAATCCAGGCTGCAATTGCACAAGGCAAGGCCCCATTCTTTAAAGAGCTCTTTGAAAAACATCCTTATGCAAAACTAGAGTGTTCTGGAGAAGCAGTAGGCCTTCCCCCTGGAACAATGGGAAACTCTGAAGTTAATCACTTAAATATGGGTGCCGGCCGAGTCGTTTACCAATCACTCCTTCGTGTTAATAAAGCAATTGATGATGAAAGTTTTTATAATAACAAAGAGCTTTTAAAAGCTGTTGAGAACTGCAAGAAGAATAATTCCACTCTACATCTTATGGGTTTGCTGCAGGGCGGCGGAGGTTGCGTTCATGGAAACATCACCCATCTTTTTGGATTACTCGAACTTGCAAAAAGAAATAATCTTCCCAAAATAGTTATCCATGTTTTTACTGATGGACGAGATACTAATCCCCATGCAGCTGGTAACGAGTATTTTCCCCAACTCTTAAAAAAGATCGATGAAATGGGAATAACCGATAAGGTCAAGATTGGAACTGTCATGGGACGAGCCTATGCCATGGATAGAGATGTCAACTGGCAATTGGTTATAAAGGCTTTTAAAGCAATTGTAAATGGAGAGGGAGTCAGAAAACAACCTGACATTGAAACAGCGGTTAAGTTTGCTTATAAACAGAAATCCAAAGTTGTTGTTAAAGGAAAAGAAAAAGAGGTCATCGAATCGGACGAATTCATCCAACCGACAATTCTTGGCGATTATTCCGGGATGGGCGCAAAGGACTCAATAATTTTTTGGAATTTTAGACAAGACCGTGCAATTGAATTAACCGCCTGTTTTGTTGAGGAAGACAAAAAGTTCTACAATTACAAACCAGGACAGCCTCCAATAACTGATGATATGTTTAATCAGCTAAAAGCAATAAGAGATAAGATTAAAGACATAAAATTTGTTGCAATGACCGAATATTATGTAGGGATGAACGCTCATGCAGCCTATCCGGAAAAAGTTTTGGCTGATACGGTTGGAGAGATTGTTTCAAGGGCCGGAAAGAAACAACTGCGCCTGGCCGGACCAGAGAAATTTGTTCATGTAACCGGCTGGTTTTCTGGAAGACGCGGGGACCCATTTCCTGGTGAAGATCGAATCCTGGCAAAAGATCCTACTTTAAAAGAAAGAACCAACGATGGCAAAAACTATGATTGGGTTCCGGAGATGACCGCGTATGTTGAAACAGAAGAATCATTAAAAGCGATTAAATCAAAAAAATATGACCTAGTAGTCCACAACTTTCAAAACGGAGACATGGTTGGACACACCGGAAATCTAGAAGCTGCAGAAAAGGCAATAGAGGCACTATCAATCTGCGTTGAAAAAATTTATAAAGCAGTGATGGAACAGGGTGGGGTGATGATTGTAACTGCAGATCATGGAAATGCTGATCAGATGCAAATAAAAGATAAAGTCAGTACTCAACATTCGACCAATCCAGTTCCTTGCTGGATATTGGGAAAAGATATTAAACCGTCAAAAACGGGAATAATTCCCGATATCGGAACAACTGCGCTAAAACTTCTTGATTTAGATATTCCAAAAGAGATGACTGGGAAGATATTGTTTTAATTTAGTGGAGACATTCTTGATCTAATAATTCTTTTAAATGTTGTGCTAATGCACTTTTAACACTAGCTATTACTATTTTTCTTGTTCTTGATTCAGCATTTTCAGCAAAAAACTCCTTTCTATATGTTATGGAATGATTCCTTTTATCGGTCATTACTTTGAGGATAAACTGCTTAAAATCTGATTGACCTATCAATATATCTAAATCTGACTGAGTTACACTTCCTGCATAATTAGTACCGCCACCCAGTCGATGCACATCAAATGTTTCACGGAAACCAATCAACTCTAATACCTTTTTTTCAATGGCTCTTATTTTCTTATCGGTTGATTTTTTTACCCCATCCCATCTGTAGCTATTCATTTTTAAACTAATAAATCCAAAACCCTCTTTTTTGCTTTCAAAAAATCCATCCATGTTTAATTTTTGCCAGTCAGAGGCCGGCTCAATAAATTCTTTTATTTGATCAATTTTTATGGGGATAAGTGGCGTTGCAACAGGTATTCCAATACGCCTTATATCATCGACAAAACTCCTCTCATCTCTTTTGATTTTATTCAATATATCACTAATCCTTGGGAGCTTCACTTCTCTCAGCGCTTCCAAAACATCAAATGATATTATTTTAAAAAACTTCATAAAGGATATAGCTCATTCATCCTCGACGGTTCATTATTCTCTGTTGGATATACAATGACACTAGAATCATCAACACTTGAAACAGAAACCTTTGCACTTTTATTTCTACCATTCCTACCAATTGAAATCTGAGGATATCCGACAGAAGGGTTGCCCTGCTCAAGATCGATTTTTAAAAGCTCTCCCTGCCGAGCTGCTTCTAACTTCCTAAAAAATGGACTTCCATTTCCTCTGGACGAAATTTTTGATTTGTGCAGGAAGAATCTATATGCTCCAAACTCAAGCGGAATATTAAAATCATATTCTGCCGGCCCATCAAGATTATCCATGGTAGCCTGAAAAGCAGAAATTGTAGCATCTTTTAAATATGCCATTGATTCATGTTCATTATAGAGCAGCCTAATCTTTCCAAGTGCCCGGCCAAGTGTCTGGATAACGTTGGCATTGCGCTTACCATAAGCTTCTTTGATTTTATCCGGGATAGCATGATCCCCTTCGATATTTTTATACATTGCCATAAGAGTATTAGGGCTAGATAATGCCAGGTGAAATGAGAGCAGAAAAACCCCATTAAAAGACATCTCTGCTATCTTTTCTGCAGCTAATTGAGTATGTCGATCATGCTCGCTCCATCCACGCGTAAGAATAAAGCGATGATTCCCCACAAACTCATCTATAAAGTAGTTAAATAAACTGTCAACCGAAATATTAAAAAACGGATCATGCCAGTGCAGAAGATCATTTCCATTGATGGCAATAAAGGGATTAATTCCTTCCCGCAAAATCTTTTCAATTGCGTAGGGAAGGGGATCTACATCCGTTCCATATTTACCAACATTCTTGCAACAATGATGACAAGGTTCGTTGCAGCCTCTTGCCAAAGAGACATCTTCCTCTGTCTCTGTTTTTACTTTGCTTAAATCAAACCAGTTGATCCAGTTTTTTGGATCGCTTTTATCTACCTTTAAAACATCACCCTGGGGCATTTGATCTGCCAGATCTATCATTCTACTAAGTAAAACAACGTTATCAGCTGTAGATTCATTTGCCATTAGTGTGAGAACCAAAGGAAGCTGACTGTCTATAAAAGAACGAACTTCTAAACCATTTCCGTTAAGCCCTTGATTGAGGGCTTTGAACATTATGGCCATTCTCTGCATTACGCCTAACGCATGCTGCACTCTTGCTTGAGCAATTGATTTTACCGGCAATATTGACATATTTTGCTCCCTATATATGTATCGTCAAAATAAGGGGAAAATTTCAGGTAAAGTAGTTATTCTTGCGAAGGAAAGACATAGCAGGTGGAGCGACCGGAGCCTTGAGTTAAAACCAACTTTTTATCAGAAAGCATTGTTAATTCAATATGAGCAGTTTTGTGTGAAATATTAAAGGCTTCTCTATATTCTCTGTTGACTATTTTGCCATGCTCAGTAATCATCTGCATTGCCCGAAGCTGGCGCTTATTTAACCCATAACCGCTCCAGGGATTAGTAATCTGCTTTTCTTCTTCTTCTTTGGCCGGACGAGAAGCAGCCGCATCTCTAATAAAAGCAATATCATCCGACTTATAGGGTTTTTCGTCCCCCTCCTGTACGGTGATGATTACGATTTTCTTGCCGGAATGAACATTAAGCTCAACATCAAAGGTGACCTTGGGATGACAACGATCTTCTGCAATTGTTTTAATGACATTTTTATAATCATCACCCACAGAAACACCCAGGAGATGGCCATTCTTGTCATCAATCCCATAAACAATTTTCCCTCCGTCGGCATTTGCAAATGCAACCATATCCCGAGCAATGTCTTCGGGGGAGGGGATTTGTTTTTCGAATTCTAAAGACTGTCCTTCGCCCTGACCAAGGAGATCAATTATGTCTTGCCATGTCATGGTGATGATAAGATACCACATGCCTACCTCAAAAGCAAGTCCCGTGCCTTTGGCTTTTTCTTGTGCTATAATGCTCCCAAATGGCAGCTTTAGCCGGGCAATTATTAAACATTTTCTTCCCTCCAAAATGCGAAGTTTGCGGTACTATCGGCTATGAAGTTTTCTGTAGAAAATGCCTCCCCCAGGTAACCTATTTGACCCCGTCAATATTTTTCCATGCAGTGGGGGAATATGACGGCGTGCTAAAAAAGGCAATCAAACGCTTCAAATTCAAAAAAAGAAAAAAACTTGCCGGTCCTTTAGGTATGTTATTAGTCGAGTACCTTAATCGTCACCTATGGAAAAATCATCTGGATATGATAATTCCGGTTCCTCTCCACACAAAAAGACTGTCAGAGCGGGGCTTTAACCAGACAGAACTCCTGGCCTTAAAAATCACCGAACATTGCCATATCCCGACTGTTTCAGGATTGTTGTTTAGAAAAAGGGATACCAAGCCCCAATTTGATCTTCCAAAACAACAACGCCTGTTTAACCTTCGGGGTGCGTTTGTTGTGCGAGGAAAAAAGCTGATTCAGGATAAAAACATTCTTTTGTTGGATGACATCTATACAACCGGCGCCACCACAGCAGAATGCACCAAAGCCCTAAAAGCGGCCGGGGCTAAGTCAGTACATATTTTGACACTTTCAAGAACACTCTGAATTTGGTAGAATTGGTATAGACATGCCATGCCTGCCCGCCGCAGGAGGGGCATGTCTATACCAAAGAGGAGGAAACTATGATCATAAACATTCAAGGACACGGAATAAACCTGACCCCGCCATTAAAGGAATACGCAGGTAAAAAGATAGCCAAACTTGATGAATTTTTTAATAATATCATCAAGGCAGAAGTTATTTTAGATGCCAGAAGTATTAAAGCTGCAATAAGAAGCCATGTTGCAGAAGTAAGCCTTTGGGTTGGAGGTAAAAAAGTTATCCGCGCATCGGAAGCAGGACAGGATATGTATGCTGCAATAGATCTGGTCAGTGAAGAATTAAAGAGCCAATTAAAGAAACATAAGGAAAAACATATCCAGGAAAAACGCCGTCAGGGAAAAAAGTTCAAAAAATTATCCAGAGAATACAATGTTGATGAGGAGGAAGAGCAGGAAGGGCCCAAAATCGTAAAAAGGCCGAACTTTGAAATCAAAACTATGACCAGAGAAGAAGCAAAAGCGGAGTTAAAATTATTAGGCCTTGAATTTATTGTTTTTAGAAATGCAGAAGACGGAGAAGCAACCGTCCTCTATGGAAGAAAATTTGTTGACGGATCAACCGCATCAGAGCTTTCGGCAGATGATGCTGCTGCCAAATTCAAAAAAGGCAAAAGAAAATTACTTCCTTTTTTCAACTCCGAGACCAACCAACTGAATATTTTATATAAAATAAACTCGGGGGATTTTGGATTAATTGAACCCTCTTTTTAAAAAGACCCCTCTTTGCCCATTAGGAGATTAAATAATGCTTAAGTGGCTCTTTGGATTTTTTGGGGATAGCGACGAAAAAAAGCTCAAAAAATTTACCCCCTTACTTCTTCAAATCAACCAATTAGAAGAAGAAATAAAAAAGCTGTCCGATTTTGACCTTCGCGCAAAGACACAAAGTTTTAGAGAACAACTAAAAAATGGAAAAACACTAGACGATATCCTTCCCGAAGCTTTTGCCCTGGTCAGAGAGGCCTCTGTCCGCACAATCGGACTAAGACATTTTGACGTACAAATTCTGGGGGGCATAGTACTGCACCAGGGAAAAATCTCGGAGATGAAAACCGGAGAGGGAAAGACCCTGGCAGCAACACTTCCTATTTACCTTAATACACTAACGGGAAAAGGCTGCCATGTTGTTACAGTAAATGACTATCTGGCAAAACGCGACGCAGAATGGATGGGTCCGATCTATCAATTCCTGGGTCTGGAGGTCGGTTTTATCCAGCACCACATGAATCCGGCCGAAAGAAGAGTCGCCTATGCGGCTGACGTAACATACGGGACAAATAATGAATTTGGATTTGATTACCTTAGGGACAATATGGCATTTTCTCTTGAGGAGTGCGTGCAGCGGGAATTAAATTACGGCATAATAGACGAAGTTGATTCTATCTTAATTGACGAAGCACGAACCCCCCTGATCATTTCCGGCATGATTGAGGATAAGGTTGACACATACTATCGGGCAATGGGTGTTGCAAGAAAATTACAAAAGACAACAGATTTTACCGTAGATGAAAAAACCAAAAATGCAATCCTGACCGAAGAGGGAACAAAAAAGACCGAAAATCTTTTGAAAGTAGATTATCTTTTCGATGTTGTAAATATGAGTATCGCGCACCAAATTCTGCAGTCGCTAAAAGCGCTTCATCTTTTTAAGCATGATGTTGATTATGTTATAAAAGACGGAGAGATCCTTATTGTGGACGAGTTTACAGGAAGGCTGATGGTTGGCCGCCGTTACAGCGACGGATTGCACCAGGCAATTGAAGCAAAAGAAAATGTCCGCATCAGAGAAGAATCGCAAACTCTGGCTACTATTACTTTTCAGAATTACTTTCGTCTTTACAACAAATTAGCAGGTATGACCGGAACAGCAAAAACAGAAGAGGCCGAATTCTGGAAAATTTATGGATTAGACGTTATGGTTATTCCCACTCATAAGCCTATGATCCGCAAGTATCTCTCCGACATTATTTATAAAACCAAAAAAGAAAAATTTAATGCGGTTGCTGACGAAATCGCCCGGCTTAACAAAAAAGGGCAGCCAACCCTGGTTGGAACAGTTTCAATTGAAAATTCTGAGCTGATAGCAGACATTCTGACACGGCGGGGCATTCCCCATCGGATCTTAAATGCAAAACATCATGAAAAAGAGGCAGAGATTATTGCCCAGGCCGGACAAAAAGGAAAGGTCACAATTTCAACTAACATGGCCGGACGCGGAACAGATATTGTGCTGGGAGAGGGGGTTGTTGATTTGGACGGGCTTCATGTAATTGGAACCGAACGCCATGAATCAAGACGGATTGATAACCAATTACGGGGCCGATCAGGAAGACAGGGGGATCCCGGCTCTTCCCGTTTTTATGTCTCTTTGGGGGACGATTTAATGCGTCTTTTTGGATCAGACCGCATTGCAAACGTCATGGAACGATTGGGGATTGAAGAGAATACCCCGATCGAACATTCGCTTATTACCCGCTCGATCGCAAATGCACAAGGAAAAGTTGAGCAGTACCATTTTGGTATCAGAAAACAAATTCTTGAGTTTGATGATGTAATGAACAAACAGAGAGATACAATTTACTCTCTCCGCAGAAGAATACTGGAGGGCAAAGATCTTAAGTCAAAAATCGAAGAAATGATGGGGATGGCAATAGCTGAACAGGTAAATTTTTTCCTGCGGGAAAAAACTCACCCGGACCAGTGGGACTACGACGGCCTGATAAAAGCCATCCATGAAATTATTCCGATACAAGGGTTAGAAACGATCAGGGAAAACCAGGACAAAAAGGCAGTCAAAGATTCATTAGTTGAAACCTTTAATAATGCCTATAAAATGCGCGAAGAAGAAATTGGATCAGAAGCAATGAGGGAATTGGAACGAATTGTTATGCTTAGAGTAATAGACCAAAAGTGGATTGAACAGCTTGATAATATGGATCTGCTAAAAGAGGGGATCGGTTTGCGGGGATATGGAGGAAAGGATCCCCTGGTAGAATACAAGATGGAAGGCTACCGCATGTTTCAGGAAATGATGAGTAATGTCCGCCAGGAGATAGTCAGCCTGATCCTGAAGGTTAAAATTGCCCGGGAGGATGAAGATCTGCTTCCAAAAAAGAGGAAAGTTTTCTATGGGGCCCCAAAAGAGGGTGCATCAAAAGCAGCTCCGGTTAGAATAGCAGAAAAAGCAGGACGCAATGATCCCTGTCCGTGCGGAAGCGGAAAGAAATATAAGAAATGCTGCATGAACAAATAAAAGAATTAAAAGCTAAAATTATAAAACTTGGAGAATTTCAAAAGATCGAAGATAAGCGCAGCCGCGCAGCCCTGCTTCTTAAGCAAAGCTCTGCCCCTGATTTTTGGCAGGATTCTAATAATGCAAAAAAGGTTATGCAGCAGATGAAGAACCTCAAAAAAGAGGTAAATGAGTGGGAAGGACTGCGTAGTGAAACAGAGGATTTAGCAACGCTTGTTGAGATGGCCAATGAAAGTGATTTTACTTCGCTTCAAAAAGAATACGACGAACTTGCGCAAAGAGCAGGGAAACAAGAATTAAAGGCCTTACTTTCTGGTCCTTATGACAGCAATAATGCAATTATATCTATCCAGGCCGGAGCCGGCGGTACCGATGCGCAAGATTGGGCACAAATTTTACTTCGAATGTTTACCCGTTGGGCAGAGAGTAAAGAATATTCCGTTGAAATTGCGGACGTATCCTATGGAGAAGAGGCCGGAATAAAAAGTGTTACTCTAATAATTTCCGGATTATATGCTTACGGATATTTGAGAAATGAAAATGGTGTTCACCGGTTGGTTCGAATGTCTCCCTTTAATTCTGATGGAAAAAGGCATACCTCTTTTGCCGCGCTGGAGGTTATTCCGGAGATAACAGAAGATATAAAGGTTGACATTGACCCTGCTGATTTAAGGATTGATACCTATCGGGCCTCCGGACCAGGGGGACAAAATGTTAATAAGGTAAGTTCTGCAATACGTATTACTCATATACCGACAGGAATCGTAACACAAAGCCAGGCTGAGCGTTCTCAGCATCAGAATAAAGAATATGCCATGAAAATCCTTAAAGCAAAACTATACGAATTAATGGTTTCACAGCACAAAGATAAAATCGATGAGATCCGTGGAGAAAGAAAGAAGATAGAGTGGGGGAACCAGATCCGCTCATACGTCTTTGCTCCCTATACAATGGTAAAAGACCACCGCACAAACTGCGAAATAGGAAACGTTCAAAAAGTAATTGACGGGGATATTGATTTATTTATTGAGGCAATGCTAAAAAAGAATGTCTAAAACATTAAAAGCAATTCTAACTCTTATACTAACCATCGCAGTCCTTCAAGGAGCCTTACTTGGCTTTCTGCGCTATCAAATTGAACAGGAGAACAAGACAGTTGAGCTGGTATCTGACTATGCTGACCTTGAAAAGATAGCCGCATTATCAAAGAGCCCTTTATCTAAAATACTTAAAGACATTAAAAAACAAGGCATTACCTCAATCGCACTTTTGGAACAAACCCCGGCACAAGCATCCGCAGATGGGGAGCTCTATTTTGCTTCCGGAGCCGGAATTTTAAGCAATAGAGGGCTCAGTCCTTTCTTAAAAAGTTATGCCGATCGGGGATTAATAGCAAAAGATAAAACCTATTTCCTGATCAAGGATCCTGCAGTTCGCAAAAGGGTATTAAACCACCTGGAAGCCTCATTCTCTAACAAAAAAATAAAGTTTTTGGGAAGAAGTATTATTGAAATAGATGAAAATGTTAGTGAAATAAGAAATTTAGGGATCGGCTTTTCCGAGAGAGTATTGAGCCAAGTTGCTGGTTTCAGGATAATTCCCCGTCTGGCCAATGAACAAAAATATAACATCGAAAAAAAGATTGCGCTACTAAAGGGGCTCGACACAATCGTTTTTGAGGGAGAAGAAATTCTAGGACACCCAAACAAGATCCCTGTGCTCGCAGAAGCCCTAAAAAATAACGGTATAAATTATGGTTACGTTGAAATCATAAAACAATTCGGCAATACAGAGTTAAAAAAATCGATGGGAAACCACACAATAAGAGTACATGGCATCTCCCAGGATGAATTAAAAAAGACCGATCCCAAAGTTGCAATTGATCGATTTATACGGGCAGCAAAAGAGCGAGGAATCAGAATGCTCTATATAAGACCATATCTTAAAACTCAAAGTTTTGATATTGAATATTTTTCCTCCATTAGAAGTGGAATTAAAAAAGCCGGCTTTAGAATTGGCAAGGCATCCTCCCCCCAAGAATTCAATCTTACAAAACAACCCATAATAATTTTAGGCTTAGGGACGGCCGTTGGATTAATCTTATTATTGAATGCCTTTTTTAAATTAAACTTAATCTCTATTTTAACAATCCTGTTCTTTTCTTTCTTTGCCCTATATTTCTACAATTCACCGGATTTAATTTTACAGCAGTTAATAGCCCTGGCCGCAGCAATCATTTTTCCGGCAATTGCTATTATCAACAGCTTTAAAAAAGCAGCCTCATTTAAAAATATCTATATAAATGCTGCGGTGATAGTCGTCAATGTTTTTGCTGAAGCCCTAATCGGGGTTCTAATAATAGTCGGTATCCTGTGCGACAGCAGATTTATTCTTGGGGCCTTTAGCTTTCGAGGCATAAAATTTGCACTTGTTTTGCCAATACTAATAGTAGCTTCTTATTTTCTAATAAAAGGTGACGATCAAGAGCTTGATTATAAAAAGACAAAGGATAAAATCACATCTTTCCTTAAAACTAATATTCCGGTCATCTACATTCTTTTGACGGCGGTTGGATTAGGAATCGGTTTTATTCTACTAGCTCGCAGCGGTAATTTTATTATCCCTGTGTTAAAAGGAGAAAAGGTATTACGGAGTATTCTGGAAAACCTTCTAATTGTCCGTCCCCGTTTCAAAGAATTCATGATCGGATATCCGGCATTGTTTTTATCGGCTGTTCTGTTTATCCGGGGAGAGAGAAAATGGCTGTGGCTGATGCTTGCAATAGGAGCCCTGGCTCCTGTAACATTTATTAATAGTTTCTGCCATACGCATACTCCTTTGATGGTATCAATTATTCGGTCGATTAATGGCCTGGTCATTGGGACAATAATTGGTTTTATTTTGGGTTTTGCAATAAATTGGGGCCGTAGGGACAGGTCATGAAATTAGTAATTTCCGGATACTATGGCTTCAACAACACCGGGGACGAGGCAATCCTTGAATCACTTATAACCGGGTTTGAAAAGATTGACCCCAAAATAAAACTTGTTTTTCTTTCAAACAACCCAGAACAAACCAAAAAGACACTAAACGCTAATGCCATCCCAAGAAATAGAATATTCTGGCCGCTTTTGACATCAAAAGGGTTTATCTCGGGCGGAGGGGGATTGCTGCAAGATAAAACCAGCTCAAAGAGCCTGTGGTATTATTTAAGTTTAATATTTTTGGCAAAATTCTTGGGCAAAAAGACATTTATCTTTGCGCAGGGAATCGGCCCGATAAAATCAGGATTCAACAAATTTTTACTCAGATTGGCCCTTAACGGCTGCTCTTTGATAACCGTGCGCGATAAGGCGTCTTTTAATTATCTTAATTCATTAAATCTTTGTAAAACCAGGCTGGTATGCACAGCCGATCCTACTTTTATTCTTTATCCAAAAGAAAAAGAGGAAAAAGAATTTGATCCCCATAAACGCCCTCTAATCGGCATCTCAGTCAGAAACTGCGCTGCCTGGAATCAATTGCAGCCCCGGATCGCAAAGACTGCAGATATTATTCTGGAAAAATATAATGCTCAAGTCATCTTTATCCCGTTTCAATGGCCGGAGGATATAATTGCCTGCAATCAGGTTATCCGTCTTATGAAAAATAAGGTAAAAATGATGGGTCAGGCCTATGACCCAAGACAAATGCTCTGGTTAATCAGCCGGCTTGATTTAATGATCGGAATGAGGCTTCATTCTTTAATGTTCGCTGTTTCAAATCTTGTTCCGGCCCTGGGGATCTCATATGATCCCAAGGTTGATAATTTTATGAAAGAAGCATGCTTGCCGGTTATATCTATGAATGATTTTTCTGTTAAAGATGCCGTTTCAAAAATTGACGAACTGCAGAAGAACAGGACCGGGGTTGTAAAAAGCCTGAGCTTAATAAAGAAAGAAATATATGATAAAAGCATAGATAATTTCATTCTGGTCGGTTCACTACTTAGGTGATGATTTTGGAATTTGCAGGAATTAAAGTAGACAATATTACGCTGCACGAATCTATCAAAAAAGTGGATCAATTAATTGAATCCGGCAAACCAAGCCTAATCGTCACCCCAAATCCCGAAATGATTGTTAACTCCCAATCAGACCCCCTGATGAAAGAAATTATTAATAATGCCTCTCTGCGCCTCCCTGACGGAATATCAATGGTAGTAGTTTCAAAAATCATG
>JABMQY010000104.1 GCA_013202975.1 Candidatus Saganbacteria bacterium | reverse complement strand
GATTTCCTACCCAGTACCATCTGGTACTGGATCCTACTAATATTATCGGATTAAATGTAAAAAAACTTGCATCAATTATTCTATTCCCTAACCCCTATCCCCTAAATCCTATCACCTATCCCCTGTTTTATGATAAAATACTTCTACCATGCCACGCCGAAGATATAGAAGATATAACAGATTCGAAGGGATTCCCTCCCCGCACCGGCAGGACATTGCCGGAATCCTGCTTATTGCCGTAGCTATTTTTGTTCTTGTTTCAAACCTCACCAGTGCAACCGGTGCCATCGGGCTTTATGTCGTAAAGGTAGCTTTGCGTTCAATTTTGGGGGTAGGTGTTTATATCCTTCCCTTTTTTATTGCTGCGTATGGAATTATACTTTTGCTTCGTCACGAGATAAAAGAATTAGCTGTCCGTCTCTCCGGCTTATCACTTTTATTTATTTCTTTTATTACTTTTTCTCAGTTCCGCTCTGCCCTCTATTTTGCTTCGCAAAGCGACCAGCCAATTCTTCAGGGCGCAGGCGGATTTGTCGGTTATGTTTTTAAGGTTGCCTTAATGCGGACAATTGGATCAGTCGGATCATACATTCTATTAACGGCCCTTACGGTTATCTCTCTTCTTATGATTGCGAATATTACGGTTGTAGGTTTGCTTAATATGGTAAGAAAATATTTTGTTCCCCAAACCGATGAGCTTCCTAAGAAAGCGAAAAAAACTCAGGTCGACGCGGAAAATGCTTCAAAGACAATAAAGGAGTTCAGGGCTATTCAAGCCCAGCACCCCCTTCCAGATCTTGAGCCTGAACCCGAAAGGGAGCGAAAGGTCCTAACTATGCCGGCCACTCAGTTTTTTGAGGCTGATTCTGAGCCGGAGAAAAATGCTCCGCTTTCTGTCTCTCTTAAAGAAGACTTAGAAACCACTGATGCAAAGGAGCAGATTTTTGATACTTCAAAGCGCTATAAAGACTATAAACTGCCGTCTTACAATCTATTGGATAATGCCAGTAAGAAAGAACGTGACCGTGAAAAAAGAATGGCAGAAACAACCGATCTTCGCAAAAGACTGTTGGAAGAGACTTTGGCCAGTTTTGGTGTCGGGGCTACAGTTGTTTCGGTCAATCAGGGGCCGGCAGTTACCCGTTATGAACTTCAACCGCATCCGGGAGTAAAAGTTTCAAAAATAGCAAATCTTGCCGACGATATTGCCCTCAATCTTGCCTCGGGCGGAGTTCGAATAGAAGCGCCGGTTCCGGGAAAATCGGTTATCGGAATTGAGGTGCCAAATACAGGAATTACTCCGGTCAGGTTGAAGGCAATTGTAGAAACTCCGGAATTCCAAAATAATCGCTCTAAACTTTTTATTGCCCTGGGAAAAGATTTATCCGGAAACCCGATTTATGGCGATTTAACCAAGATGCCCCACTTATTAATCGCCGGAACAACCGGATCAGGAAAAAGTGTTTGTATTAACACCTTGATTTCAAGTATTCTTCTTCGAGCCCGTCCGGATGAAGTTAAATTTATCATGATTGATCCAAAAATGGTTGAATTGTCCAATTATGACGGCATTCCCCACCTTTTGGCTCCGGTAGTAACTGATGCAAAAAAAGCAGCGGTTACCTTGAAGGAGTGGGTTATGCGTGAGATGGAGCGGCGCTACAAATTGTTTTTTGAAGAGGGGGCGCGAAATATTGCGGCCTACAATAGAAAGGTTGGAGATGAAAGAAAGATCCCTTTTATTGTTGTAGTAATAGATGAACTGGCCGATTTGATGATGATTGCGGCTTCCGAGGTTGAGACAACCATCTGCCGTCTGGCTCAGATGGCTCGCGCAACCGGTATTCACTTAATAATTGCAACACAGCGGCCGTCGGTTGATGTTATCACCGGACTAATCAAGGCCAATATCCCATCCCGGATTGCTTTTGCCGTTGCAACCCAAATTGATTCCCGCGTAATTATAGATTCTTCCGGCGCCGAAAAACTGCTGGGACGGGGAGATATGCTTTATAATCCGATTGGAGCGATGAAACCAACTCGGCTGCAAGGAT
>JABMQY010000103.1 GCA_013202975.1 Candidatus Saganbacteria bacterium | reverse complement strand
CCGCCGGGTTCTAACCAGATTGGGAGAACAAAAAATATATTTAATAGGTATTGTAGCGGTTCTGGTTTTTGCCGCGCAGATGTTTAATTTCCCAATCAGCCAGGGAACTTCCGGACATCTGATCGGTGGAGTGCTGGCAGTGGTTTTATTGGGTCCTTTTGCCGGCACAATTGCAGTTGCATCGGTTGTAATTATTCAAGCCTTGTTTTTTGCTGACGGGGGGCTGATTGTTATGGGGGCAAATGTAATTAACATGGCTTGTGTAGGAGCTTTAGCCGGTTATTATATTTATGCTGGATTGAAGAAAACTTTACCTGAATGGTTAAGCATAGGCTTGGCTGCCTGGTGTTCAGTTATGCTTGCTGCGGCTATTACTTCACTTGAGATAGGATTGTCCGGAACATATGCTTTAGGAACAGTAATGGGTGCAATGCTCAAAACTCATGCTGTAATTGGCGTGGCCGAAGCATTAATTACAATAGCTTTAGTGAATGCGTTCAGAAAGCTGGTTCCCATTGAAGGGGACGAACAATGAGAAATATTATTTTGTTATCAATTATGATCGCAGTTTCAGCGGCCTTTTTTGCCTCCGCCCACCCCGATGGCCTGGAAAAAGTTGCGGAAACTTTAGGGTTTATTGAAAGTGGTGTTGAAAGAAGTTCAATAATGACAGATTATTCTGTTTCCTTTATAACCCATCAGGGCATATCGACTTCCGTTGCAGGAATTTTGGGAATATTCTTAACTCTTGGATTGTTTTGGGGAATTGCCTTTACTTTAAAAAAGACGCTGCGATACAACAAATAACCCGCTTGCCTATTGACAAAGCAGCCGCAATACCCTATTGTGTGCATATGCACGGTTCAGGTTATCAGGGGGGGATAAAACATGTCACCAAGAGGAAGGAAATGGAGATTCTGCCGGCCGTTTGATGGAGTGGAATTTTATAAACCGCAAGGAATTCCGATGGCAGGTTTGGAAATTGTTGAGTTGGGTCAGGATGAGTTTGAAGCGATGCGTTTTTGTGATCACGATGATATGGATCAGGAAGAAGCTGCAAAGAAAATGAATATTTCAAGAGGAACAGTTCAACGCTTACTTTATTCCGGAAGAAAAAAAATAATTGATGTTTTTTTAAATGGTAAGGCCATAAAAATTATCGGTGGAGAACATATTCTTCCTCCGCCCATGCCGTTTGGACCAAGAAGATTTGGATGCAAAAGAAGATTTAGGGGAGGTGATTAATATGCCAGGAGGAGATGGAACAGGACCAAGAAGAGAAGGACCGATGACCGGTCGTGGAATGGGATATTGCGTAGTTGCTTTAGGAAAAACCGCCGCAAATGTCGGAAGGTTTATTGCAAGAGGTTTTGGCTGGGGAAGAGGCAGAGGACAAGGACAAGGGAGAGGAACAGGACGAATGTTTAGAGGAGGTAGGAATAATGAAAATAGCAATTTCGACAGATAGTGGAGAGGTATCAGCTCATTTTGGCAGGTGTCCTGAGTTTACTATAGTAGAAGTAGAAGAAGGAAATGTTCTTAAAAAAGAGACCATTCCAAATCCGGGGCACCATCCCGGTTTCTTACCGGAGTTTTTACAAAAGAAAGGTGTTTCGGTAATTATTACCGGTGGGATGGGTAACCGAGCACAGATGCTTTTTGCCGAACAAAAAATTCAGACTATTATGGGCATTAGCGGAAGGATTGAAGAAATTATTGAAAAGTTTGCGGCAGGAAAGCTTGAAGGAGGAGATTCTTTGTGTAAACCGGGAGCGGGCAAAGGATACGGAGTAGAAAAGACTGAGTGCGATCATCCGCATGAAAAGGAGGAATCATAATGAAAATTTGCGTTACAGCAACGGGAAACGATTTAGACTCAACCGTAGACCCTCGTTTTGGCCGCTGTCAGAATTTTATATTTGTAGATTCAGAAACACCTGAGTTTAAGGTTGTGCCTAATCCAAATATTGATACAAGCGGCGGAGCCGGTATTCAATCCGGACAGCTAGTTGCAAGTGAAGGGGCTGAAGCAGTAATAACAGGTAATGTTGGTCCAAATGCTTTTCAAACACTATCTTCTCTTGGGCTCAAGGTTTATACCGGGATTTCCGGAACAGTCAAAGAAGCTCTTCAATCATATAAAGAAGGAAAGCTAAAAGAGACTACTAGTCCATCGGTTAGTTCACATTTTGGCTCAGGGGGACAAAAATGAGCGCGGTACAGCCAGTAAATAGTCAAAATTTTAATAAAGAGGTATTGGAAAGTAAGCAGCCGGTTCTGATTGATTTTTGGGCTCCATGGTGTGGTCCATGTATGATGTTAGGTCCGGTTCTTGAAAAAATTGCGGTCAAGTTTGAAGATAAATTAAAGATTTTAAAGTTAAATGTTGATGAAAACCAACCAATTGCCGCCCAGTATCAAATCATGAGCATTCCCTGTCTTATGATTTTCAGGGAGGGGAAAGAAATAGGCAAAATAGTTGGATATATGGATGAAAACCAGTTGGGTGCACAGATAGATGCCATCATTAACAAAGGGAAAAGCTAGTTAGATGTGAGCAAAATAAACTTTGAAGAAATAGAGCATGCAAGAAAGATTTTAAAATTGGGCAGGAAAGCTTCTTTGAGAGAAGCAAAGGCAGCCTATCGCTCTCTGGCTAAAAAGTGGCATCCGGATAATTGCAAAAAGAAAGACCAGAAGCTTTGCCATAAAAAAATAAAAGAGATAAACCGGGCTTACGAAATCGTTAAGGAGTATATTGAAAATTACCCTTGTAGTTTTGAAAAGGAAAAAGTTGCAGAAGATGATGCGGCCGAACATTGGAAGCAGCGCTTTGGTAAAGATCCTATTTGGGGACCGGGATGGGAAACTTAATGGGTAAATACGAGGCATGGTATACAACTCCTAAAGGAAAGTTTGTGGACACTTTAGAAAAAGAGGTAATTGCCGGACTTTGCAATGTCTACCGGGGAGATAAGGTCTTGGAAATCGGTTGCGGCACCGGCCACTTTTCAGCGTATTTTAAAGAGTTGGGAGCAAAAGTTACCGCGCTAGACACTTCTCCTGATATGCTGTATGCGGCAAAAGAGCAATACAGCAATCTTCAAATTAATTTTAAGGCTAGTGACGCGTACAAACTTCCTTTTGCTAATAATTCATTTGACCTGGTCGCGATGATAACTGTTTTAGAGTTTATTACTAATCCTAAACAGGCTCTCAAGGAAGCTTTTCGAGTAAGTAAAGGTAAGGTTTTTTTGGGAATTCTTAATCGGAATAGTTTATTGGCATGGAAGAGAAAAAGGAACGGCAAGACCGTATGGCAGGAGGCTTATTTTTACACATTGAAAGATATGATTGAACTTTTAGGAAGAGACAGAAAAATCATATGGAAACCAACTTTGCTTCTTCCTTTGATGAATAGCAACTTGTTTTTTAATGCCAGATTAAGTTTAGAACGGTGGATTTCTAAATTTAAATTGCCTTATGGTGCGTTTATTGGAATTCTAGCAAAAATATAAAGAAAGGAAGTGAAAAAGTATGGCACATGTTATTGATAAGGGAAAATGTATCGGTTGCGGAGCTTGTGTGTCCCAGTGCAACCAAAATGCGATAGCACAGTCTGATGACAAATATCGGATTATAAAGAATAAATGTACAGATTGTGGTTCTTGCATTGATGTTTGTCCGGTGGAGGCAATTGCTAAATGAGAAAAATTCTTGCGGCTTTTTGCCAAATATGTCCTTTGTGTATAGTGGCCCGAAAATTTCCGCAATCCAAATTTGCAAAAATGATAAAATCCTTAAGTTCAATTTGTCCCTTTTGCAAGGCGTATAAAAAAGAAAAGGAGGAACCCAAGTGGTGAATGATAAATATGATGTGATTGTAATTGGCGGCGGACCGGCGGGGATTATAAGCGCGGTGACGGCAAGGAAGTATTATCCGGATAAAAGTATTCTTTTGATTAAAAGCGTGAAAAAAGGGGTAATTCCCTGCGGAATTCCTTATATGTTTAATTCTCTAAAGAATCCAGAGGATAATGCCCTGGGAAATGCCCCTTTGGAAAAAAACAAGGTTGATATTATGGTTGATGAGGTTGTAAAGGTTTTACGTAAAGTAAAAAGCATAAAAACCAAAGGCGGGAAAACTTTAAAGTATGAAAAGCTGGTTTTGGCTATGGGATCCAATCCGATTTTGCCGCCAATAAAGGGGTTGGATAAAAAAATTGTTTTTCCTATTTATAAAGATATGGACTATCTTAAAGATTTGAAAGAGAAATTAGCAGAAGCTAAAAACATTGTAATTATCGGTGGAGGATTTATTGGGGTTGAATTTGCTGATGAGTTTTCAAACATAAAAGGAAAAAATGTTAGTTTAGTTGAAATGTTTCCTTATCTTCTTTTAAATTCTTTTGATGTGGAATTTGGTGAAATGGTGATGAGTAAGCTTGAAGCAAAAGGGGTAAAATTACTACTTAGCAGAAAGGTAGAAGAGGTTCTCGATTCAGGAGCTCGTCTTTCTGATGGCGAAACTATTCCGGCAGATATGGTGATTCTTGGTATTGGAGCCAGCCCTAATACCAAGTTGGCAGAAAAATCTGGTCTTGATATTGGCAGAGGAAAAGGGATTTGGGTAGACGAATATATGAGAACAGCGGATCCCGATGTTTTTGCGGTAGGAGATTGTGTTGGCAAGAGGGATTTTTTCACCAGAAAAAATCTTCCGGTGATGCTGGCATCAACCGCAACGGCTGAAGCCAGGGTAGCCGGAGCCAATTTATTCAAGTTAAAGGTTGTTCGTGAAAACAAGGGAACCATCGCGATATATTCTACTTATGTAGATGGACTGGCACTGGGTTCAGCGGGATTAACCGAGAGCACTGCAAAAAGCGAAGGATTTGAGGTTGAAGTAGGTTTAGCTGAAGCTCCCGATAAACATCCTGCTGCTTTGCCGGGGACAAGTAAAATTAAATTAAAGCTTATATTTTCAAAACAGTCAGGAATAATTTTAGGCGGACAGGTTGCCGGCGGAATTTCTGCCGGAGAGATTATCAATATAATAGGCATGGCTATACAAAAAAGAGTATCTGCGACAGAGCTTGAGACCTTGCAGCTGGCAACCCATCCTTATCTTACCGCTCCTCCCACCATGTATCCTTTGGTTCTGGCGGCGCAGGACGCGGTGGGGAGAATATAGCAATGAAGTATCTCTATGGTCCGGTTCCAAGCTGGAGACTGGGAAGATCTTTGGGGGTTGATTTAGTTTCCGGAGTAAAAACATGCACTTTCGATTGTGTTTATTGCCAATTAGGAAAAACCGTAAGACATTTTATAAAACGCCAGATTTTTGTCCCGACTTTGGAGATTGTTAAAGAACTGGAAAATCTTCCTGAAGTAGAAATTGATTATATTACCTTATCCGGAACAGGTGAGCCGACATTGGCTTCCAATCTTGGGGAGGTTATTGCGGAGATTAAGAAAAGATTTAAAAAACCGGTAGCAATTTTAACGAATTCCTCTCTTATGCACGAAAAGCAGGTTAGAAATGAACTTGCTCTTGCGGATTTGGTAGTAGCCAAGCTTGATGCTCCAAATGAAGAGGTTTTTAGAAAGATAAATCAACCGAGCCATGGGGTTAGCTTAGACATGGTTGTCGGCAGCATTAAAAATTTTATAGCGGAAAATCCGGGCAAGCTGGCTTTGCAAATCATGTTTGTTCCTCAAAACAAGGAATATGCCAAAGATTTAGCGGCTTTGGCAAAAAGGATAAATCCGGTGGAAGTTCAGGTAAATACTCCGCTCAGACCCTCCCCTATTAAGCCTTTGCCTCCCGAGGAGCTGGAAAAAATCAAAGAGTTGTTTAGACCACTGAAAGCATACTGTGTATATGACATTAACCGATTTACAACAAAGCCTATTGATGAAAACGAAACGAAAAAAAGAAGGCCCGCCTGAGGCGGGCAAGCCGGTAATTTAAATTATGGAATTAGAAATAAAAGGTTTTATTGAAACTTCGTTTTTAGATTGGGACGGGAAAGTGGTTTCAACCCTATACGTTCCCCATTGCAATTTTCATTGCCCCTTCTGCCACAATTATGGATTAATAGAAGACCCAAAGCAGTATGAAACTATTCCAATTGAGAAGATTGAAAATTACCTGAAAGGGTATAAGGATTTTATAGACGGTATCTGCTTAACTGGCGGAGAACCTTGTATGCATAAAAATCGTGGTCTTTTCGATTTTTTGCATCGCATTAAAGATTTAGGCTTTGGAATAAAATTTGATAGTAACGGTACTGATCCGGAATGTTTAAAGAGAGTCATTGAGGAAAAACTGGCCGATTATATTGCTATGGATATAAAAGGACCACTTGATGTAAGATATGATAAGCTTTCGGGGGTAAAAACCGACTTAGAAAAAATAAAAAAGAGTATCGAAATTATCATGAAGTGCGGTCTTCCATATGAGTTTCGTACCACTATCGTTCCGACTTTGCTTGGCAGTAAAGAGATGAGGGATATAGCGGAGTATTTGAGCGGAGCAAAAAAATTTATTTTGCAACAGTTTGCTCCTAAAAACAGTTGGGATGAGTCCCTTAGAGGGATAAAATCCTATGAACGTGAAAAGCTTGAAGAATTACAAAACATTGTCAAGCCTTTTGTTGCTAATGTTTTAATTCGGGGAGAGTAAAGAAGAAATAGCCGTGAAGTTTAACGTTAAAGATATCAGCAAAAAAGAGATAGAAAGTAATAGCAAAACAACCCTTGAAAGGTTTGAGCTTTTCAAGGGGAATGGTTATGACCGGATTGTGGGGAATAAATTTATTATAGAAAAAACTAAACCAATAGAAGGTAAGGTTATTGAAATTGGCACAGGCAAAGGGCATTTAACCAGTTTATTGGCAAAACATACAAAAGAAGTTGTAACTGCCGATATATCAAAAGAGGAACAGAGGTTTGCCGTTTTAAATGCGGCGGCCCAAAATGTCCTTGATAGGATAAATTTTTTAACTTTAAACGCTGAGAAAATACCGTATAAGGGCCATTTTTTTGATCTGGTCATTTCTGCCCATGCTTTTCATCATTTCAAAAACCCTTTTGCTGTTTTGTCAGAAATGATCCGGGTTTGCGGCAAAAAGCTTGTTATAGCCGATTTTAACCCTCAGGGGTTTGAAATAGTTAGGGAGATTCACAAAAGTGAGGGGAGAAAGCATGACGAAGAGTGTGGAGATTTTTCTATTGTTGGGGAATATTTTAAAGAGCGTGGTTTTTCTGTAAGAAAATGCGATAAACATTGCCAAATTGTTTATGTTGCGGAGAGAAAAAAATGATTATTTCTATTGCTTCAGGAAAAGGGGGCACAGGTAAAACCCTTATTGCTACATCCTTGGCTTTATCAATTGGCAGAAATGTCCAACTACTGGATTGCGATGTTGAAGAGCCGAATTCTCACATATTTATCAAGCCGCAAAGCATAAAAACCGAAAAAGTTATGGTTATGATCCCAAGGGTAGATGAAAAATTGTGTAACTATTGTGGCAAATGCTCTGAGATTTGTGAATTTAATTCAATTGTTGTTGCAAATAAACTTGCCCGCCGAAGCTCAAAGAGCGAAGGAGGGAAAATCCTGATTTTTGATAATCTCTGCCATGCTTGCGGCGGTTGCATTTTACTCTGTCCCCAAAAGGCTATGAGAGAAGAGAGGCGGGAAATTGGTAAATTGGAAATGGGAAATAGAAATGGCGTTGAATTGGTTTCCGGTATTCTTAATGTTTCCGAAGCTATGGCAATTCCAGTTATTTCTGCCGTAAAAAAGAAGATGGATAAAAGTAAAACAGTAATCATTGATTCCTCTCCTGGAACTTCTTGTCCAATGGTTGAAGCTATTAAGGGTTCCGATTACTGTTTGTTGGTTACCGAATCCACCCCCTTTGGACTGCATGATCTTAGTTTGGCATATGAAGTTACAAAAAAGATGGGGATTCCTGCTGGGCTGGTTATTAATAAATATGATAGTAGTTTTGTTGAGCTTGGGGAATATTGTAGAAGAGAAAATCTTCCCATTTTATTAAAAATTCCGGAAGACAGGAAAATTGCGGAAGCTTATTCCAGGGGAGAGAATTTGGTTGAGGTGTTTTTAGAATATAAGGAGAAATTTTTGGAAACCGCGAAGACTTTAAGGGTTAAGCTATGAAACAGATCGCAATTATTTCTGGCAAAGGTGGAACAGGTAAAACAACTATAACCGCAGCCTTAGCCGGATTGATAAAAAATAAAGTTGTGGTTGACTGTGATGTTGATGCGGCTGATCTCCATTTGATCTTAAATCCAAAAATCCAAGAAAAGCATGATTTCGTCGCTTCCAAAGTTGCCTCGATTAATTTAGAAAAGTGTAAAAAGTGTGGAAAATGCAGAGAGGTTTGCCGTTTTGACGCGATTTCGAAGGGCCCTAAAATTGATCCGGTTTCTTGTGAGGGTTGTGGGGTCTGTTTTAGAGTTTGTCCAAACGGTGCTATCGATTTTGAGGAAAAAATATCCGGTCAATACTTTGTCTCCGATACCCGTTTTGGCCCATTAGTTCATGCCAAACTTGGTATTGCGGAAGAGAATTCCGGAAGACTGGTAAGTTTAATTAGAAAGAAGGCAAGAGAAATTAGTTCGGATTACATTTTAATTGATGGTTCTCCGGGAATAGGTTGTCCTGTAATTGCTTCAATTACCGGGGCGGATTTAGTTCTCGTTGTTACGGAACCAACTCTATCCGGTTTGCATGATTTGGAAAGAGTGATCCAATTAACCGGACATTTTAAAATAAAAACTGTGGTCTGCGTTAATAAATACGACATTAATATGGAAAACACGGAAAAGATAGAAAGCTTTTGTAAATCAAAATCCATAGAAGTAATAAGTAGACTCCCATACGATAAGTTAGTTAATAAGGCTATGATTAATGAAAAAACAGTTATTGAATATGATCAAGAGGCTTTGATTTCTAGGGAAATATCTAAAATGTGGAGTGTAATACAATGACAGAAAAAGACAAGTCTATTTATCCCGAAGCAATATTGTCTATAGCAAAAAAAGCAAAGCATATTGGCCGCATGAATGGTCCGGATGCTTCAGCTTATGTAAAAGGTCCTTGTGGGGATGAGATGGAATTCTATCTTGTTATTAACAAAGGGCAGATAGAAGATGTGAAATTTTATACCGATGGATGTATTTCTACTATTGTATGCGGAGAAATTACTGCTGATCTGGTTATAGGGAAAACCTTAGATGGTGCGCTTGGAATATCTCCAAAACAGATAAAAGATAAATTAACCGGGCTCCCTCAAGAAAAAAGCCACTGTTCAATTCTAGCTGTAACAACGCTGTATCGCGCGATTGCCAATTATTTATTAAAGCCATGAAGAAACATATGCCTATAATTCAATTGGTTTACGAAAACACTTCAATGAAAAAAAGATTAAAAGCAGCTTGGGGTTTTTCTGCTCATATTAGGTTTAGGGGAAAGAATATTCTTTTTGATACCGGTGGAGATGAAGAAATATTCACTTCTAATATGAAGAAGTTGGATATTGATCCAAAGGATATAGATCTTGTTTTTATCTCTCACAAACATTGGGACCATGTTGCCGGGCTGTCATTGATTAAAAAAGCTGGGGCAAAACATATAAAAGCCTCAAACTTTGGAAAAATTCTGCCAGCAGTTTATACAACTGGAGCTTTGAGGGGGAAGGTGCCCGAACAATCTCTAATAATTGATACATTTAAAGGTTTAATTGTAATAACCGGCTGTTCCCATCCCGGAATAATAAAGATTGTAAAATTTGCCAAGCAAAAACTTAAAAAAGATGTTTATATGGTTTTGGGAGGATTCCATCTTTACCAATCAAAGATTGCTGAAATTGAAGTTATTGCAAAAGAATTGAGGTCTTTAGGCATTAAGAAGCTGGCTCCCTGCCATTGTACCGGCAGAAAGGCTCTTTCTGTGTTTAAAAAAGAGTGGAAGAAAAGTTTTATAAAAGTCGATGCGGGGAGTACACTCTAGTATATTTCTTCTTTTTCTTTCTTTTGCTCCCTTTTTCTTAATCTCTTTTTTTCATCTTCATCTAAAGTTGAAAGATAAAAGGCTGAAGCAAAAAGTAGAGAAAAAACATCCATCTGCCCTGTTTTTACGGCATTAGCTATATTCTGGAAATTAATAACCGGCATATTTGGAAAAAGTACCGCCTGGATATTTTGCGGAAGATTCTTCCCTTTTATTGAAAAGTACAAAAAAGCAAAAATCTTATGAAATGACCCGAGTTTTGCCAAATATTTAAGAGAAATTCTGCTTGAACCAATAATTAAAAAGCCATTTTCAATCTTAATCTGGCCAATTTTAAAGAGTGATTCTGCAATTTTTACTACCATCATTATATTGATTGCGGCCGGTTTTCCAATAGTTTGGCTTAATTGTGTAAAGCGGGGGGAGTTAAATACCAACTGAAGATTTAAGAGGGTTTTTTGCAATGACGGCTGGCCGATTAATTTGCCAAGAGATGTAAAAAGGGGATGCGAAATTGTGTCCGGGGCTCCTTTTTGTATTTGAGGCAGAAGATTCTGGATTATTTGGGTTGTAGTTTGGATAACTGAAGAAAGCTTGTTCTGTGATGGTGCTGATTGTGCTTGTAATATTTTTGTTGTATTGGATGAAGGAGGATTGTAGTTTTTCATCGTTAGGGTTGGTTTTTTGTCTACCATGTGCTCTCGATTAACCAAAGTTTGTATTTTCTGGGCGTCGGATGCATTTTTTGCCTGAACAGTTAATTTGATAGTAGCATCTTTAGTGTTTATTGTGATTTCCTGTGTCGGTATTATAGGGTTTTGTTTAATTTGGGTTGGTTTTGCCGATACTTGTTGTATGGTGTTGTTTTGTGGGTTTTTATTGTGCGAAGCAGGAGCTTGTTTTGGTTGATTGGAAATTTTAGGATGAGATTTGTTTTGTGAAAGAGGTGGCTTTGGGATAATTTCCATTTTAATTACTTTTGCTTCAACATAATCTTCCATTCCTTTTAGTTTTATGTCAACCTCTTTTCCGTCGTTTGAAACCCATACTTTGGTTCCGTTTTTTAAAATGTATTCGGCTCCATTCCCGTCATGAATATGAGGATTATGTGCTTTTCCGGTGGCTTTGTTGGCGCCGGTTTTGAAGGTTATGGTTCTATTTTTGTATTGGACAGATATGGTAGCATCAACATGATGATCCCGTTTAAAGGGATCATCCAAAAGAAGTGGATTTCTTTTAAAATAAGAATCTCTATTCATGAAATATTATTTATAAGTTACTTTAATGCAAACTCGCTGGCCTCCGCTATAAACTGTTATTCCCGATTCGTTTCCGCAACGTTTAAAAGAGTGGTGATGCGCTCTGCCAGCGTGTGTTTTTTTGATATGTATGAAGGCTTTATTAAAACTGCGTTCTGATGTTAAAACTGCTTGAAGTGTTCTTCTTAATTCCTGATGATTTCTAAGGTGAAGTTTAGGATCTACTAAAGAAATAGGGCCATATTTTTGATCGCTAAGAATAGAATATGCCGCTCTGTTTTCTCTTTTTATCTGTTTGAAAACCTCCAAGGCTTTTGGCTTATATATTTGTTGCTTTTGAGAAGGACGCATGTATCTTCGAATTCCAGATGGATAAACTTTTCCTACTTTTAGGGTATGAACATCTTCCGGGCCAATTACATCTTCTTGTGTTTTCCCATCGCCATCAATATCCCCTTTTTTGGGATCGATTTTCGCTAAATTGTTTAGATGTCCCAGCATCCTTTTTGCGGAAGCGGTTGTAAAAGTTAGTCTTTTAATATCACACATATTGTTTATTTTCTCCTTCAAATATCGTGTTACTTTTATCAGAATTGTAACACGAAATAATCACATCTTCAAGGGGGGTTGTAAGAGCCGGTTCCGGGAGTATAATAGATATAAGATAAGATATGAAAAAGATAATACTGTTTGTTTTAATCCTTGGATTTTGTGTGTCTGCGAGTATTTGTTCGGCAGATGAATCAACCGACCTTGTTCCTAAACCCAAGTTTGCCAAAGCCAGGGTTTTGCGGGTAGATACTTTACAATCGGCGGATGCCTCCCAAAGAGTTACCCTGAGAATTTTTTCGGGTGAATATAAAGACAAGCTTATTAGCATAGATCATCTAACCTCCAGCATGATGGGCGGGGGGATGGTTCTAAAAGCCGGAGATAAGGTAATTCTTTATGTTGATGAGGATCCCTCTCTTGCCGAGAGTTCTGACGGCAGTACGGTTTTTCACATTGCTGATTACGTAAGGGATACAACCATTTTCTGGCTGGCCTTTTTCTACGCATTGCTTTTAGTGGTGGTAGGAGGCATGAAGGGGATCAAATCGCTTATTAGCCTGCTTATCACGATCGGCCTTATTTTTCTGGTTCTTTTCCCTTTAACTCTCAAAGGATTTGATCCATTATTGGTCGCGGTCCTTGTTTCGGCGGCAATTTCATTTATAGTTTTTAGAATTATTGGCGGTAAGAGTATAAAAAGCTTGAGCGCCGCGATCGGAACCGTTTTCGGCGTTGCTATTGCGGGAATAATTGCTTTTGTTATTGGTAATATGGTCCACTTAACCGGGTTGAGTTCGGAAGAATCGCGCATCCTACTCTATTCTATGGATCTGAAAATTAATTTCCAGGGGCTTCTTTTTGCAAGCATTCTAATCGGTGCTTTAGGAGCGGTCATGGATATTGGAATGTCAATTGCGTCAGCCATTGATGAAATACGCAAAGTCCATCCGGAAGCAAATTTTAAGAATTTATTTAATGCCGGAATGAATGTTGGACGTGATGTTATGGGAACCATGTCAAATACCTTGATTCTAGCTTATACAGGATCAGCTTTGCCTTTGTTGCTTTTACTGATAGCTAACAATATGGCTCTTTCCAAAATTATTAATATGGAAATGATTGCCGTTGAAATAATACGCGCGCTTGCAGGCAGTATTGGTTTGGTGCTTTGTATTCCGATTACGGCGTTAGTTTCTGCTTTAATGTATTCGAAGAATTAGTATCGGGGTGATAGGATTCGAACCTACGGCCTCCTGCTCCCAAAGTTGAGCATCGTCTTCAAAGCACTTCCCTTCATGCCTCTAACCCCGTTTTTTGGCACTTAAATGCGGGTCGAACTCATTGCAGACTCGTTGCAGACTCGTTGCTGAGGCATTGCTG
>JABMQY010000102.1 GCA_013202975.1 Candidatus Saganbacteria bacterium | reverse complement strand
GTGTCCTGCTCTGCCAATTGAGCTAGGGGCGCCTATGTTAACTACCAACACGCTCTCTTCGTTCGCTACAACCAACAACTTACAACTATTCGCGAATTAGAGACAGTTGCCAGTTGTAGTCCCGACAAAGTCGGGACGTGTTGTTCGTTGTTAGTTAATTAGCGGGCGATCGGATTCGAACCGACGACCTTCTCCTTGGCAAGGAGACGCTCTACCAACTGAGCTACGCCCGCATGAAAAAAAACAACACCATCAAAAACTCAGACGTTCTACTCCCGACGCTCCGGCGGGCAAGCCCGCCATATATATCAATTTTACCTGAAATTTTCTATTTATTCAATTGACGACCAAACTTACCGTAAAACCAGCATCCAACCTCACGCTCTACCATATAAAACGCCGGAATTAAGAATAAAGTTATAAAACTTGAAAAGACCAACCCCCAGGTTAGCGCCAGCAGTAACGGGAAGAGAAAATCTACCCTTCCCCCAAACAAACCATATAAGGATGGTAACAAACCAGCAACTGTCGTAATGGTCGTTAAAACAATCGGACGGAAGCGCAGCATCGCCGCATCTGCAATTTGTTCAATCTTCAATTCCTCTCCCGCTTCACAAGTTTTCTCTTCTTTCATATTTAGAAACTTAAGCATAACAAGAGAATTATTTACTACTACTCCGGCCAAACCTAAAATTCCAATTAATCCAAGAAAGCTGATCGGCTCCCTGTGTATTGCAAAAGCAAATATCACCCCGATCAAACCAAAGGGAATAGCCAGCATAACAATTATCGGCTCGGTAAAGGAATTGAATAAGACAACGAGAATTATATAGATAATAATTAACGCAATAATCATTGCGTTGAAAAAGTTTTGCAGAGATTCCCCTGTAACTTTCTCCATTCCGCCAAATTCAACCCTCAAGGAAGGATGCTGGGCAACTTTCTTTTCAAATTTCTTCTTCAAAACCTGGTTATATGCACTGACATTCAATTTTTTCTCATCAATTTCGGCCCGGATCCGAAGAGAACGGTCTCCCTCTTTATGCGGGATACCAAGAGCAGAGGTCCCTTCTTCAAATTTGATAAATCCGCCGATCTTGATCAGCTTGCCTAAACGATTTGGAATTGTAAGGTTTTTAATATATTTAGCGTCATTACGGTATTTTTCCTCAAGCATTACTCGAAAATCAATCTCTTCTCCCTCTTTACGAATAGAAGTCACTATATTACCGGTAACTGCAGCGCGCACCACCGAAGCAACATCCGCTGCCGTTATTCCCAGCTTGGCCATTAACGGGTAATCCAGTTTTATGTTAAGTTCACGAAGCCCTTTCTCATCATCACGGCGGATATCAAAAACTGCCGGTTCTTTTTTGATAAAGGCTTCCAGCTCATCGCCAAACTTTGTGCGTAACTCATCATTGTTTCCGATAAAAATTATGTCAATCGGCGTTCCGGTCGGAGGCCCTCCTCTCATTTGCACGACAGAAACATCAGTAAAATCTCCGCTCTTTTTTAGGGGCTCCAATTTCTGGTTAAGCTGCTTACTAATTTGCTGCGAAGAAATTTTGCGCTGCTGCGCGGGGATAAGATTAATTGTAATCCTGGCCCAATGGGATTGGGTCATCCCGGAAATAGTATCCCACATATCGGTCCCCTTCTCGCCAATTGTCGTAACATAACTGGCCAAAACTTTTTCGGGAACAACCTCTTTGATGATTCGCTCAATCCCCTGAACCTTTTTCTCTGTTTCTCTCATTAAGGACCCTTTTGGGGTCTCCATTCTTACATGAATAATATCTTCGTCTGTACTCGGCATAAGCTGGAATCCTAAAAGCGGCCGAATAACTACTACACAAACTATTAAAACGATAACAAAAAAGGCAATTACCCTTCCTTTTTTATGCAATACCTTGACCAAATTCTTCCGGTAAACCTGCTCAAGTCTTTGGATCAGCTTTGACCTTTCCTTTTTCTTGAGCTTAGTATGCGCTAAGTGGCACGGAAGAATAAAGACAGACTCAAACAATGAAGCCAGAAGAGTAACGGTAATTACTATTGGAATCGCGCGTATAAAATCACCCCAGATTCCTCCCATCAAAAGGATTGGAAGGAAAGCGGCAACAGTGGTAGCAACCGTTGCAAAAACCGGCCAAAAGACCTCTTTTACCCCCTTAACCGAGGCTTCTACCGCGCTCAGGCCGCGTTCACGATAAGAATAGATATTCTCCGCCACTACAATTGCGTCATCCACTAACATTCCAAGTACTATAATAAAAGCCAATAATGACTGCGTTGTAACCACAACGTCATAAATCGGCATAAAATAAAAGGCGACCAGGATGGAAAACGGTATTCCAAGCGCGGTCCAGAAAGCAACCCTCCAGTCAAGAAAAATCATTAAACACAAAATAACCAGGGCAAATCCGACCATAGCGTTTGAAACAACTACACTGAGCATAGAATTAACATAAACCGAATAATCCTTAACAATCTGTGAATATACTCCCGGGGGAAGATTCTTATTATATTCCTTCAGTAATTTTTTTACTTCGGCCGCAACTCTTACCGCATCGGCGCTGGACTTCTTTTCTACAACAATATTTATGGACTGTTCCCCATTCGCCTTTACAATACGGAGCTCTTCTTCAAAATCGTCTTTAACTTCGGAAACCTCTGAAATAATCACCCGGTCGCCCGAAAAAGAGGAACGTATAATTACATCCTTAACCTCCATCGGGTCATTAAACTGTGAAAGCGTGATAATTTTTTCCTTATCCGACATCGAACGCAGGGTTCCTCCGCTGACCCGGACATTAGTCTGAGCCACCGCAGCCATTATTTCAGAAAGAGAAACATACTGCTGGTCGGCTTTCTTGGGATCAACCGCCACATGGACCTCTCTTTTGCGATAACCGATTTTTTTTGTGCCGCCGACTCCCGGCAGCAGCTTAATCTTATCCTCAAGATTCTTGGTATATTTTCTAAGCTCGAGTTCAGATATTCCGTTCTTACTGGTTAGTGCAACTTCAAAAACCGGAAAAATTTCAGATTTTAATTCGGTTACCAGGGGCTTATCCTTTACCTCTTTGGGTAAACCGGATACTCTGTCAACTGCCTTATAAACATCCCTTTTTACCTCCTCAATATTTTTCACATCCGGATCAAGTTCAACAAATATTGTTGAGAAATTTTCGGCAGAATAAGAATCCATCGATTTTATTCCTGCCACCTTTTGGATTTTTTCTTCTACAGGAATTGTCACGTTTATTTCAACATCTTCCGGAGAGGCGCCCGGATAAACAGTTGTAATAAACATCATTTTAAAGTCTACGTTTGGGATACTGTCTCTTTTAAGTCCAAAAAAAGACAAGCTCCCCATAATCAGAACCAAAACAAGAACCAAGTTGACTAACTTGGGATGTTCTACACAATATTTAAATATCCTTTCCATAATTTCTCCCTTTTACAGTGTACCGCATGGTACACTGCTACAATTTTAGAATCGCTTTATACTGCTCAACATAACGGTCTGTTAGAGAATTTATTTGGTTCACAACTTTCTCCCGAGCCACCAGACTCTCATTCAACTTATTTTCGGCATCCAAAAGCGCATTCTCAGCCTGTAGGACAAAAAAGACCGAGGTCCTACCCTGCTGCATTTTTCTCTTCTCAAGATCAAGGCGTTTTCTGGCTAAAGAAGTGTTTTTACCGGAAAGAGTAATCATATTATCCATATATTTAATGTTTGTATAAAGTGACTGCAGCGCAATTTTAGAATTTAAAAGAATAATTTCTCTCTCTTTAACAGATTTCATGTAATCCGCTTGAGCCTTTTTTGCTCCGGCCGACGCCTGATCATTTGCCAGTCCTCTACTAGTACTAATACTAATCGTATAATCCTGATTTTCTCCTATACGAGGAAGACTTTTAGAAAAGCTGCTCTCATATGCATTAGGATTTGCGGCTAAAACCAGATTTACATCCGGCAGCTCTGCATTTTTTGCAATATCCATTGAATTTTTTTGGATAGAAACCAAAAGGTCTGTTGTCTTCAAAATATTTGACATAGAAAAGAGATATTTTTTTGCAGGTTCCTCCCCAAAAAGCTGCGGAGTTCTAGTTAATTCTTGAGGAGCTGCCTTTAAATCAATAAAATTCGGGTTCATTAGACTTGCAATTTTACGGCTCTGATTCCTATAAATCATTTCTGCCTGACCTTGTAGAATTTCATAAGCAGCTTCCATCTGCTCTGTTTGCACTACATCTAAATCTTCTGATAAACCGTACCCTCTTTGCCTTTTGACCAAGATCAATTGTTGTTTTACACTCTTCAATTGCTTTTTCTGGTTTCTTAAAGTCTGGTAAGCTTTTTGCCAATCCAAATAATCGTTGCGCAATTGCGAAATAAAACCCTCCCAATCCTCTTTTAGCTTTATCTCTGCTAACTTTAGCGCAAAATCGGATGTTTCCAATCCTAATTTAGCTGTCAGACCAAAGGCATTCCTTAATAATGGCTGAGAAATAGTTAATGATACATTTGATAGATAATACGGTGATGAACTCAAACCCAGTGCTTGTGCCGCAGCAGAGTAATCGCTTTGGATTCTCGAATTTGAGTGTTCAATCTGGAACGCAGTTCCGGTTGGAAGAAAATATTTTTCTACTCCTACAGAATAGCCATAAGTTCTCTGATATGTTGGCGAAAACAAGCTGGTTGCTGCCGGATAGCTTTCGTTATAGACAGCAGATGCCACCAAATTCCAATCTTCTAGTGAGTGGGCAGATTTATTTTCTTGTAATGCTGCGAGATATTCCTTTGCCGAGATTTGATATCTGGGGTTATTCTTGATCGCAGAGTTTAAGAATTCATCAAAGGTTAAAACATCCTCAGCAAAAGAAATTCCGAAAAATAAGATAAAAAACAGAAACGCTAAAAATATTTTTTTGTTCATGATTATCCCTATTCTATCAGAATTGGGATGTGTGGTTAAGTATATATTTTAAAAAGGGACTTAAAAAGGCTGCTGCATTCCTCGCAGCAATTGATACATTCCGCATTCCGGATCCATTACCCAACTATTTACTTTTAGCGTTTCCGGATCAACCAGATCAGAAAACGAGACAAGCTTTGAATCAAAGACCCCTTCTACCGAAACCATGTGTCCAAAGTTTCCATTAAAAATAGCATCTACTGCCGACAGTCCTAACTTCTGGCACAACATGACATCGTAGAAATTTGGCTTTACCTGTCTGGCATTATAACCAGCTTTATGAGAATGAAGCTTAATTTGGCCCAGCCCTCTCCGCTCCATTTCTTCTTTTATCGCAGAAAGCAGTCTGTCTGCAAATTTGACCTGATCAAGACGGGTATGACCGTGATCATCTATTTCAACTCCATCTTTTGGAAGAAGCTCCCCTATCCCTTCCGCAAGGGTAATTACCCCGTAATTTTTACCCTGTTCTTTTCTTTTTAATACTACATTAACACAATCATTGGCTATTTCAGAAAGATCCACCGCATCCCTGCCGGCAAAATCTTCCGGTACAAATGTATATGTTGCCTGTCCGTAGATTGAGGCGGCGGCGGTCAGCCAGCCGGCCTTTCTGCCCATAATTTCAACAATATGATAGACCGGCTTAGAAGCCTCTCCGGCCGCTTTTGCGTCATCATGCAATCCTTTAACCTGGTCTCCAATAAACTCCGCGGCTGACATAAATCCAAAGGTAAAAGGTATTCCGGGATAGTCCTTGTCAATTGTCTTTGGGACATGGACTACTCCCATCAAGTTTTCATAACTGGCCAAACTTGCCAAATGCATCTGCAGCTTATTTCCGGTCCCCATGGTGTCGTCGCCGCCGACAGAGATCCAGGCACCGATACGTAAAGCTTCAAATACATCCAAAACCTTCTTCAGGGCCGCGGTTTTTGCTGGGTCATCCATGTCAGAGGCAGACTGGATCTGTTTTCCCGGATTTGCTCTTGATGAGCCGGGGACTAAGGCATTTTGGTCGCGCAGATACCTAATTTGTTCCCGGGTAATTGGAATAGATAAACTATCTTCAATGTCTCTTACAGATTCATTCATCGGACCTGAATAGCCATTTTTAAAGGCAACCAATGGCACTCCATAGTCCTTCGCACGCAGGGCCGCTCCGTAAAGGACCAAATTCCCGCCCGGTGCCGGACCTCCGGCATGAAGGATGCCAATCCTTAAATTGTTTTTTTTGAATGCCGCTAAAACCGGACTCTTTACTAATCTTGTATTTATTAACACAATATATACCTCCATACAATTAAATTATTATCTGTATTTATTTCGACCTGATTTTTGAAAAATTTCAGGTTATTTTTAATCACGGGCATATCCAAACTTGACAATTTAATCGGCAGTGTTACAATTATTTTAATAGTAACACCGTGAAAGATAATTGATTATGAGCAACATAGAAAGATTTGGTATTTCGCTCCCAAAAGACCTTCTTGAGAAATTTGATAAAATAATCTTAAGAAAAGGCTATTCCTGCCGCTCCGAAGCCATTCGAGACCTTATGCGCGATAATATTATAGAGCACTCTATTGCTGAGAACAAAGAGGTTGTCGGAACCTTAACCATTATATATAATCATCATACGCGCGACCTTTCAGATAAACTTACAGACATTCAGCATTGTTTCCACAACCAAATACTTGCCACTACCCATGTCCATCTTGACCGGCACAATTGTGCCGAGGTTATTATTCTTAAGGGGAAAAGTGGTTCTGTAAAACAAGTTGCGGATAAATTGATCTCAGCAAAAGGGGTAAAACACGGAAAGTTAGTGATGAGCACGACAAAAGGGGGATAATATGCATATACCTGATGGATTCATAGATCCGAAAATGTCTTTTGGTTTGATGGGGGCGGCAGCGGCGGTATTGAGCTATTGTATGGCTAAGGTAACAGCGGCGGTTACGGTTTTGGCAAAGCAGCCCGCATTGGCTGGGGTAGGATCCAGGATAGGAAATCTGGCCGGCAGAGGCCGCCGGGTTCTAACCAGATTGGGAGAACAAAAAATATATTTAATAGGTATGGTAGCGGCTCTGGTTTTTGCCGCGCAGATGTTTAATTTCCCAATCAGCCAGGGAACTTCCGGACATCTGATC
>JABMQY010000101.1 GCA_013202975.1 Candidatus Saganbacteria bacterium | reverse complement strand
CAGCCGGTCGGCCAGGGTTGATTTGCCATGATCAATGTGCGCTACGATGCAAAAATTTCTTATCTTTTTTGTGTCCACCTTATTATTCTAACACAATTTTTATTTTGATTGACAAACCGCTCTTAAAAAAATATAATCAGCTATAATGTGGCGAGTTTATGGGCTTCTCCTTTTATTTTGTATAGCCATGCCATGGCATGGCTCTGCATATGCTTTTGCCGACCTCTCCGAGGTTGGCATTGGTGCTCGTCCCTTATCGTTAGGCCGGGCTTATACCGCTCTATCCTCTGACGGTTCCGGTATATTTATTAATCCGGCCGGGCTTTCTGATTATCCAAAGATGAAATTTATTTCTATGACCGGCAGGCTGATTGAAGATGTCAATTATTTTTCTGTCGGGATTGCCAATTCCTTTCGCCTTGGAACAATCGGGATTGGATATATTTCTGCTTCCAGCCCAAACATTCCGTTAACAACCCTAACCAATACCCCGACCGGGGCGGTAATATCCGACCCCTATGACTATACCGATTATACTTCTGCGATTTATTATCTGGCCTACAGCAAGAAGATTTCTCAAAGCTTGTCTCTGGGGGCCAGTTGGAAATATCTTTCACAAAATTTTTCAGTTACTTCCGGGACAATGGCCGGTGCGCTGGGCACCGGGATGGAAGCCGATCTCGGTTTAAAATTACATCCCCGAAGCTGGCTTAGTATCGGATCGGTTTTTAAAAATCTGCTTCCTGCAAGTATGGGTGGAAAGTTTGTCTGGCAAAAAAACAGCAGGGCAGAGGGTATTCCGATGTCTGTAAATATCGGAACATTTATAAAATTGTTCGGCCCGGCCGGGCTGGGGCACTTCAAGAATCAAAACCTGTCGGTTTTATTTGAAGCGCAGTCTTTTCCAAAGTTAAGCCGTCCGACCCTGTTTAAGACCGGCCTGGAATGGTGGATTACCAGGGGCTTAGCACTGAGAAGCGGGATAGACCAGGAGTTTCGGGCTGCTTCCGACGGAGGAACAGAGATAGGAAGCAACCTTACTTTTGGAGTTGGTCTTAAGGCCGGTGGTTTTAATTTTGATTATGCCTATCACCAATATGGAGAGATACAGGGTAATATTTCACATTTCTTTTCATTAGGATATATCGGCTTTGACCAGGACCTGCGCACAGCTTTGAGAATTTCTCCAAGAAGCAACGGCAGTATTATCCCGACTCTAAAACAAAAACCATTACTCCGGCATTTTTCTGACGTAAGCGATATCTTCTGGGCCAAGGATGCAATTGAATATATTGCAACGTTAGGAATAATGGAGGGTTTTCCCGACAACACATTTAAACCGGACCAGCCGCTGACCAGGGCGCAGATTGCGGTGCTGCTGATAAAAGCAAAAGGGTTTAAGGTTGTATCAGACGAAGCTTCTGTCTTTTATGACCTGCCGACCAGTCATTGGGCAACCCCTTATGTCAACGCGGCGGTAAAAAGAAATTATATTTCCGGATATCCTGACGGAAGTTTTGATCCGGGGAAAGCATTAAGCGCCTCGGAGGGAGTAACTATCCTGGCCCGTTTTGCCGGTTTAGTAATTCCAAAAGCTGTTTCTAGAAATCCTTATGTTGATGTAGACAAGGACGCCTGGGCTGCGCCGGCAATTTATGCGGCGCAAAAAGCAGGATTGTTAGAATTTATCGGAGACCAGGAATTTCATCCGGAAGATCCGCTTACCCGCGCTGAGGCGGCCGAGATAATATCAAAGACCAAATTTGGCCGCGAAAAAATTCAGGAGCTTCTTAAAAAATAACTGGATAAACGTGCCTGACAGGATTCGAACCTGCGACCTAGTGTTTCGTAGACACTCACTCTATCCAACTGAGCTACAGGCACACTTATCCAGCTGCTTGCCCGCCGAAGCTCCGAGCTCGCGAGGAGCGAAGGAGGGAGCTACGGGCACATCTCAGTTTTAATATTACATCATGCTGCAATTGTTGACAAGTGCGTTCCGGTGTTATACAATCATTTCAGTTTATTATTAAAATTAATAAGAAAATGAAATACACTGATTTTAGAAAAAAGATAAAAATGCCCCTGTTTTCCACCCAGGATATAAAATTTCTGGGTGTTCGGGTTTTTGGTTATCAGCTCACTTTATGGCAGAAACGGGGCTATATAACCAAAATCAAAAATGGCTTGTATGCTTTTTCTGAAACGATCGGGCAAATAGTTCCGGAAGAGCTGGCCGGCCGGTTGTATGGCCCAAGCTATATTAGTCTGGAAAAAGCCCTCTCTTTTTATGGACTTATTCCTGAGATGGTTTATTCTGTCACATCAGTCACGCCAAAAACTACAAGAGAATTTAAAAATAAAAGCGGCCATTTTAAATACAGAAATATCAAGCCGGACTTGTTCTTTGGATACAAACAGAAACAGGGTAAGATCTTTCCGTATCTTTTGGCAGAACCTGAGAAAGCCTTGCTTGATTTGATTTATTTTAACAGGCTAAAAACCAGGGATGATTTGTCCGGCCTTAGAATAAACTGGAAAAATTTTAAGGGCCTAATTAAAAAACAAAAAATAAAAAAGTATATGAACGCTTTTGGCCCCAATCCAATATACCAATTCTTATTGGAGAAATTATAAGATGCTTGAATTTGATAAAATCAAAGAATATTTTGATCCGGTTTTAGTCAATCGCAATCCCAAGGGAATATTGGTAGAGTATTTACAATATGAGTTTTTAGATTCGCTGTTTAAACTGCCGGGGGCAGAAAAGCTTAGTTTTATCGGCGGAACTGCAATTAGAATCGTACATGACAGCTGCCGGTTTTCTGAGGATCTTGATTTTGATAATTTTGGCCTGAGGTTTAAAAGCTTTAAAGAGTTAATTGCAAAAGCCTGCTCCGAAATGCAGCTTAAGGGTTTTAAGCTTGAAACAAGATTTTTGGAAAAGAAGAACAATTATCATTGTTATGTCAAATTTCCCGGAATATTATTCCAACTCGGAGTGTCCGGCCATCGTGACGAGAAGATTTTTTTGAGTGTTGATGCCGAAAAGAAGAGAAAAATATTTTCTTCTGATATACAGGCAATAAACAAGTTCGGGATTTTTAGAAATATAAAGGTTAATCCGGCGCCAATACTGCTTTCCCAGAAGTTATTAGCGGTATTATACAGAAAGAGGGAGAAAGGGCGGGATTTTTATGATGTTTCATTTTTGTCCGGAAAAACCAGGATCGATTATGGTTATATAAGAAAGATGACCGGATTGGACCAGGAAGCTTTTGGCCAAAAGATTATAGCCAGGTGTAAAAAATTGAATTATAAAGTTTTGGCTGCTGATGTTGAACCGTTCTTGTTCAATGCGGATCAGAAACAGAGGGTCTTAAATTTCAAAGAGACCTTGTTTGCTATTCTATAAATATCCCCTTCACGCAATAGAATCTATTTGCTATAATATCGGGCAAACAGCAAGGGGGATGAAAAAATGAATAAAATAAAAGCCGGACACAAAAAGATTTTAATCGTTGATGATGATGCCGATTTTTTAAAGGCTACCTCGATGGTGCTGCAAAGCAGCGGATATGAAGCCTACTCTGCAGATTCAGGAGAAGAAGCATTAAAATGCATCGCAAAATCCCACCCCGCTTTAATATTATTAGATATTCTGATGCCCGGTATGGACGGCCATCAGCTGGCTTCTAAAATAAGGCAGCAGGAAAAGACCAAAGAGATTCCAATTATTATGATTACCGGAAAAAAAGATCATGCTACAATCAGCAAGTCTTTTAAATTCAATATTTCTGGTTATGTAGTTAAGCCGTTTGAGAATTCTCAATTACTAGATAAAATCAAAAAAGCATTTGAATCTTAATTACTTCGAAAATCCGAATATGAAGGATAAGGATTAAGGATAAGAATTAAGGGATCTGCCTTCGGCAGATCATCGGAGGAGGAGAGATTCGAACTCTCGCTGGGCAGATGCCCACTAACAGTTTAGCAAACTGTCCCCTTCAACCACTTGGGTACTCCTCCAACTCGTCCCTCGACTACGCTCGGGACTCGTAAATCCAAATGACAAAATCCAAATATCAAAAATTTGTCATTTGAAATTTGACATTTGTCATTCCAACCGGAGCCCGAAAGGGCGAAGGTTGGCGGAGGGAGGAGGATTCGAACCCCCGATACCCTTTCGAGTATAGTAGTTTTCAAGACTACCGCCATCAACCACTCGGCCATCCCTCCAACTCGTCCCTCGCCTACGCTCGGGACTCGTAAATTCAAAT
>JABMQY010000100.1 GCA_013202975.1 Candidatus Saganbacteria bacterium | reverse complement strand
TCTTTTAGTATTTCAAATAATCTTTCCAGTGCTAAGAGCCGAAGGCCCTCTTCCTCTTTTTTTTCTGCCAGCTTAAAAATTCTCATTAAGGAAAAAGGACTAATTTTATTGCTTTTAATTTTTTCTACAATAAAATAAAATCCAACATAACTGTCCATTAGTGTTAGGAGGACTTCTTCATTTTTTCTTTTTATTGCGCTCTGCCAAATTTCTTCCATTGTGGCACGCTCTTTAAGTCTGGCAGCCCTTAACTCCGATTCCTTTTTATGAAGGTTCCCTTCCAGCTTTAGAATAATTCTTTCTGCTTTTGGAATACTCCCTTTTCTCTTTTTTTTGATTTTTCCTTTGATGCCGTGTGTTTGTCTATATGCTTCTAAGAAAGTGCTTTTTAGGAGGCATACCTGCTCTAGGTATTCGATCTTACCTATGATACCTTTCTCCGCCTGTTCTTCTAGGATTCCTTCTTCATATGAAGGATAGCTTTCATTTGCCGGAAAAATATTTGCAAGATAGCGGGAAAGCTCAATCAGTAATTCCTGGCTGTCATCACTGCCTATTTTTTGGAATTCATCAAGAAGGGCGCAATTTATTTCGTGATCGGCAAGCCCTACCAGGTTCTTTTGAAGCATTTTAAGAGCCTGGTCCGATCTTTTCTTTAATAATGGATTATCTACTTGACCAAAAAATGCTTGTGCAATCCTTTGGGGATCTTTTTTAACAAACTGGGCAAACTTTCCCTGGTATCTATCAAATGTCTCTCCCCTGTTTTTTATAGATTGATTAAAACCGATTATTGCGAGCAAAAGGTCTTTGGCTTCTAATTTAGAGGTTGGCAGATCGACTCCGGTGGTTGTCTCGCCTGCAAATAATATCAATTCTTCCCCGATAATCTTTGAGGTAAGTATGTTTTTTATTTTCGCTGCATCAGAAAAATCAGACTTGGCGATTGTTTGGACGGTTACCTCTTTTATCCCTTCTTCGGCTAAAATCTCTTCCAATGCTTTCCTTACGGAGAGTGTGACCCAGACACTACTTAAGATACCTTTTAGTCCGGAAACCCGAATCCCTTCTTCCTGCAGTATTTCTGATAGTGAAGATTGGGAGATCCTGATTTGGCTGCCTATTACCAACAGATCGGGGGATTTGTCCTGTTCTAAGATTCTGAGCAAACACTCTTCCGAGGTTCTTTCGTGGATATTTATTTCGGATATATTGTGTTTTTTGATTAGTCCCGTCAAGTTCAAAACACATTCTGCTGGAAGTCTCAGGTCCAAAAATCTGCGCATGCCGTTATTCTGTGGTTTAACATTGTTATCCCGCAGCACTGCGCCTAAGCGGCGAGCTACAAATACTTTTCCGCTGTGGGGTTGTGGATGTCTTAGTGTTGTTCCGCTTACTCCCTGCATGGATTTATATCGGCACTAATTATGAGAAATTTCACATGAATTAGGGAATAGGGAATAGGGGATAGGGGATAGGGTATAGGTGATAGGGTATAGGTGATAGGGTGATAGTTAAAAGAGGTTTATAAAGCCAAGGCTTGCGGCCATCATCAGAAGGGATGCAATTATTGTTCCAATAAAAGCGGCGATGAAGGTGGGAAGCGGTTTTAATCCGAGTAAATAGGCAGCAACGCATCCGGTCCAGACTCCGGTTCCTGGGAAGGGGATTCCGACAAAAAGGGCCAGTCCGACCAATTCAAGGTCTTCAATTATGGCACTCCTTTTTTTTGTGCGGGTGAAAAGCCATTCAAAAAAGCGGTCGATCCACTTTATTTTTCTAAAACGGTCGGTCATGGTGTTTAAAAACCATAAAATAGGTAAAACAGGAATTAGGCTTCCGATGACACTTAGTATTACAACTGTATAGGGGCTCATCTTTAGGGCGATAATGCCCAGTGGCACCGCACCGCGGACCTCAATCACCGGAGTGGCGGAGGTGATTAGTATTATCAGCCAGTTTGGAAGTCCTTTTAAAAATTCTACTAGAAACATTGAATTCATTTTAGCATGAAATTTTATTTAAATCTGCCCGATAAATAACCATGGATGCGGTTAAAGTTAGACTTAATTATTATCGAAAAGTGAAGCCGAGCCTGCCGGGCTGGCCGATTGGTGGTCAACCGATGCATGTTGGGATGCATTGCCGGGGAACGCACGATCTTCGATTTATTGAGGATTCACATGCTCCGGTAAGCATTGTAGAGATTAAGCCGGATAAGTTTGTGGGCAAAGATAAGCTTTTTTATTCAAGAAGGGGCGAATTTCACCGGCACCGCAAAAACCAAAAAAAACTTTTTCGTGAATTAAAAGGAATGGACTTAGCGGCCCAAACCCATTTTCCAATTAAAGTATTAGAGGAGCAATCCCTTAATCCGGGTATAACCGAAGACCATCCGGCTATCATATCTTTGTTTAAAGCCTTGGTCAGAACGATACAGGAATATGACATGCTTCACAATGTAACTTTTCATCCACCAACGCTTATGTGGGGTGGGAGGTGGTATATTCATGAGAATGATGCCGGCAGGGCATTAGACAATACCAAAAGATTACTGGGTAAATTAGGAGATATAAGTCAAAAGCAGAGCTGGCCGATTCGATTAGGAATAGAGAATCAGGCAGATCCGACGCCAAACTCCTTTGGACTGGGATACTTGCCAACTCATATAAGAGCTTTGCTTACCGGTTCACCAAACTGGGTAAATGTCACCATCGATTCCGGACACAGAAATTTGTGTCAGCGTTTATCTGTTTCGGAAATTCTTTATATTCTTGCTGATTTAAATCGGGAGCTTATCAATCTGCATTTTCATGAAAATCAAGGGATACAGGCAGGGGATGAACACCGTCTTCCGCTCGGGGCACACATTCATGGATATATTAATTATTTAAATCGGGCAGTGCAGGAGCGCGTTCCGATAATTATAGAGGTTAATACCAGAGTTCATAATCCAATCGAGTTTGCCCTTATTGTCGGCGGAATAAGATATTACATGGAAAAAATCGAAGAAGAGCGCAGAGCCCTCTATGAATAGCCGGGCGCTATTTTTTCAGCCAGCTCATCATGCCGCGTAGCTCAGCACCAACTTTTTCAATCTGATGATTAGCATCTTTTTGACGCAATTCGTTAAAGTTTTTGCAGCCTTCTTTGTTCTCTTTTAACCATTCCCTGGCAAACGCTCCGGACTGAATTCTTTTTAAAGCTTTTTGCATGTTCTTCTTTGCTTTTTCTGTTAAGATTTTTGGACCGACAGTAAGATCTCCATATTCTGCAGTATTAGAAATTGCCTTTCTCATGCCAAGAAGCCCTTTTTCATAAATTAGGTCAACAATTAGCTTTAATTCATGAACACATTCAAAATAAGCCATCTCTGGTTGGTAGCCAGCTTCGACTAAAGTTTCAAATCCGGCTTTGACCAATGCTGTACAGCCGCCGCAAAGAACAGTCTGTTCTCCGAATAAATCTGTCTCTACCTCTTCTTTGAAAGTTGTCTCAAATACTCCGGCGCGAGTTCCGCCGATTCCTTTTGCGTAGGCCAGGGCAATCTCTTTGGCATTTCCGGTTGCATCCTGATGTACTGCGATCAAGGATGGAACACCCTTTCCCTCTTTATAGGTTTCGCGAACCATAAACCCAGGTCCCTTTGGAGCAACCATGATTACGTTTACATCACTTTTTGGTTTAATTGCTTTAAAATGAATGTTAAAACCGTGAGAGAACATCAGGGTCTTCCCTTTTTTAGCATATTTCTTGATAGATTCTTTGTAAATTTTTCCCTGAAGTTCGTCCGGGATCAAAATTTGAATAATATCTCCCTTTTTCGCTGCTTCAGCCGCTGACATTACCTCAAATCCAGCCTCCTGAGCGTTTTTCCAGTTTGGGGTTCCCTCAACCTCGGCAATAATTACATTTAAACCAGAATCTTTTAGATTTTGGGCCTGAGCGCCACCCTGATTTCCAAAGCCGATTATCGCAATTGTCTTATCCTTTAAAATATTGATATCCGCGTCGCCATCATAATAAACTTTTGCCATTATTCTTTTCCTCCTTTTTGTAATGCAATCTTTCCGGTCCTAACCAATTCCTGAATCCCAAATTTACGAAGCATTTTTTCAAGGTTTAAGACTTTGTCTTCTTCTTCAGATATTTCAATAATCATACTTTTTTCAGAAACATCCACAATCCTGGCATTGAAAAGTTTGGTAATGTCGGCAACCTCTTTTCTGGTCTTATCATTTACACTCACTTTGATCAAAACCAGTTCCCGCTCGATTTCCTGATCCCTTGGAATGTCAAAAACACGGATGGTGTCGATAAGTTTATATAATTGTTTAATGATCTGTTCAAGATCCTGGTCATCCCCGGTTGCAACAATGGTCATGCGAGAGATTTTTGGATCTTCAGTTGTTCCAACAGCTAAAGATTCAATATTAAATCCACGGCGGGAGAAGAGTCCTGCTACGCGAGAGAGCACTCCCGGTTTGTTCTCGACTATAACTGATATTGTGTGTTTCATGTTTCTCCTAGTCGATCAACATCTCATTAATAGGCTTTCCCGCTAGTACAAACGGAAATACATTTTCTTCTTTTTCAACCACAAAATCAACCAGAACAGGTCTATCTTTAACTTTTAGGGCATCATTAATTGCTTTATCAACATCCGCTGATTTGGTAACTCGAAATGCTTCTGCTCCAAAGGCCTTTGCAACTTTTACCAAATCCGGGTTTGCGCATAGATTAGTTGCAGCATATCTTTTATCATAAATTATTTCCTGCCATTGCCGGACCATTCCAAGGAAGCAGTTGTTTAAAACAAAAATTTTGATAGGGAGTTTGTTTATTACTGCTGTTGCAAGCTCCTGAATATTCATCTGGATTGATCCGTCTCCGGCAATGTCGATAACAATTGCGTCAGGAACCCCAACTTGTGCTCCGATTGCAGCAGGAAATCCGAATCCCATCGTTCCTTGCCCGCCGGAAGAGATAAGGGTACGAGGTTTTAAAAATGTAAAAAACTGTGCGGCCCACATCTGGTGCTGTCCTACTTCGGTTGCAATGATTGTTTTTTTGTCTTTTGTTAATTCACAGGTTCTTTCAATAATATATTGTGGTTTTATCATTTTGCCTGATTTATATGAAAGAGGATATTTCTTTTTCCACTCATTAATTTGATCAATCCAAGGTTCATGTTTGTCCTTGCAAGAAACTTTTGCCAAAAATTCTTTTAAGACATTTTTACAATCTCCAACAATCGGAACATCGACTTGAACTATTTTTCCAATTTCAGCTGGATCAATATCAATATGAATATGCTTTGCTTTTGGAGCAAAACTTGGCAAATGTCCGGTTACGCGGTCGTCAAAACGAGAACCGACCGCGATTAATAAGTCTGCTTCTTGAACAGCAAAATTTGCATAGGCAGTTCCGTGCATTCCGAGCATTCCAAGGTATAATTTAGAATTTCCTGGGAAGGATCCTTTACCCATCAAAGTGACGGTAACCGGGATATTGTTTTTCTCTGCAAATTCTTTTAGCTCTTTATCTGCTCCGGCAGCAATTATTCCGCCACCAACGTAGAGAACTGGTCTTTTTGCTGCTTGAATCAGTTTTACAGCAGCATTAATTTGTCTTGGATGTCCCTTTGTGGTCGGTTTATAGCTTGGAATGTTAACTTTATCAGGGTATTTAAAGTTCTTTATGGTCTTCATCTGAGCATCTTTGGCAATATCAACTACAACAACTCCGGGACGACCGGAGCGTGCAATATGAAAAGCCTCTTTAATAACATTTGGAATTTCTTCCGCATTTTTAATCAAATAATTATGTTTTGTAATCGGCATGGTGATCCCGGTAATATCAGCTTCCTGGAAAGAGTCTTTCCCTAATAGGGGAGTTCCAACCTGACCGGTGATGGCAACCATTGGAACAGAATCCATATTGGCGGTTGCGATTCCGGTTATAAGATTGGTTGCTCCGGGACCGGAGGTTGCTAGACAGACACCGACTTTTCCTGTAGCTCTGGCATAACCATCGGCAGCATGTGCTGCTCCCTGTTCGTGGCGGGTTAAAATATGCCGGATATCTTTTTCTTTGTAAAGTTCGTCGTAGATTGGAAGAACGGTTCCTCCAGGGTAGCCAAAAAGTACCTCTACGCTCTCTTTTTTGAGGGATTCGATTATAGCTTTTGCGCCTGTCATTTCCATATTATATTAAATTATATCATAAAAAAGAAAGTTTAGTGAAATTTCGCCCTTATATTAACGATATATATGTATGAAGATACTAATTGGTTCCGGGAATAGCGGGATTTCAAAATATACTTATATTCGCCGATTTGGCAGCCGCATGCCTGCTCTGCGGGCAAAGATTTCGGATTTAATTAGAAACGGTATTGCCGTTAGTTTAGGCAGAACTGCGATTGCACGGAGCACCGGGTTGAGGCTTGAAGACTTCTATAAAAAAGGAATTGCTTTTGAACTTTTAGAAATTTCAATCAAAACCGCCTGGCAAAGATTTGGAAAAGTTGAGCAGATAAAACTGTTGGCAATAAGTTCTGCCAATCTAAAAATGAAAGGGATTGGCCAGGAGATAGTCAGAAGCCTAAATCAAAAAAGTATTGACCGGAGGTTTGATTATTTGGTTGAAATTGGTTTTATCAAACCCAAAGACACTCCTGATATAAAAGATATTTGTGGCACCCCTATGCCTGAATTTGAAGAAGACAGCCATCCGGTTTATATGAGAATGAGACAACTGCCATTTTTATTTGAGTAATTCTAATTTTCAAAATTGTGTGAAATTTTTCTGGAACCTATCGATAATTATACGAGGAATTAATATATGTCCATTATAAAAACACAAGCAGCAAAGGTATTGTCATACGGAGGGTTTTGTCTTTTAGGAAGCATTAAGTCTTTTGGTGTAAAACCAAGACTAGACCAGCAAGTTAAATATTTTCTCCATTCCGGGCATAAGTCTGCAGGTAATAAGTATGGGGTAAGATCTGGTGATATCACCAAAGTGGTACATGATCCGGTTCAATTAACACCGAGGCATATTTTTTACGTTACAAATCCTAATCCAAACACCTATTCATTTTTTATTTCGGTCAACGGTTTTTTGAGAGAGGCTTTTCGTCCTCCCTCGCAACAGCCGGGAGATACTAATGAGTTTTTTGTTTTAATGCCCCAATTTTACGGAGAAAAGGGGGAATGTGTAAACTACCGGACTTATTGCCAGGATTTTCCGGAAACCTTTGCCTTTCCATCTGCAAACCTTTTTTGGTTTGCAAAATGTAAGCTGGGTTATGATGTTCTTGCCGCTTTTTTGATGCCGCTAAAGGAAGCTGAGGTTATTTTTGATATGTATAAGAAGTCCCCCAATCTTTTTCATAGTTTAATTGCAACAATTTTTCCAGCATATAATCAGCTCTATCCGAATTTAATACTGGGCAATGGGCGAGTTTTCGAAGTTATTTTGAACAAAGCAAATCAAAGGATTTACAGAAGAGATGAAGATGTGCTCTATCGTTCCCAGCCGATTGTGGTAAGCGTTAGTTTGCGCGACTAGTAATTAAGACTTTAATATTGCCCCGGTATTTGCCGAGGTAACCAACTTTGCATAACGTGCCAGCCAGCCGGTTGTAATCTTTGGTTTTACCGGCTGCCAGTTTAGCATCCTGTTTTTAAATTCTTTTTCGCTGATTTTAAGATCAAGTTTTCTGTTTGGGATATCAATTTCAACAATATCGCCGTTTTTAACAGCTGCTATTGGTCCTCCGGCAGCGGCTTCCGGTGAAATATGGCCGATACATGGTCCGCGGGTTCCGCCGGAGAATCTTCCGTCGGTAATTAGAGCGACAGAATCAGATAACCCCATTCCGGCGATTGCGGCAGTGGGGGAGAGCATTTCGCGCATTCCAGGTCCCCCTTTTGGACCCTCGTAGCGTATTACTACAATATCTCCCGCTTTTATTTTTTTGGTCATGATTGCTTTCATTGCGCTCTCTTCCGAATTGAAAACCCTGGCTGTCCCTTTGTACTTTAACATTTTCTTTGAAACTGCCGATTGTTTAACAACTGCGCCTTTGGGAGCAAGATTTCCCTTTAAAATTGCCAGTCCGCCCTCTTTATGATAGGCCTTATTTAGCGGTCTGATGACGTCGCTGTCAATGACAACGCCCTGTCCGGCAATTTCTTTTATATTTCGTCCGGTAACGGTGATAGCCGATTCAAGCTTGTTTTTTAAGACAGAAAGAACAGCGGGGATACCTCCGGCATAATCAAGATCTTCCATAAAGTGTTCTCCTCCGGGTCTGATGCTGGTAATATGAGGAGCCCTCCTGGCGATTTCGTCAAATAATTCTATCGGAAGATCTACTCCGGCGGCGTGCGCAATTGCAGGCAGGTGCAGAACCGTATTGGTCGATCCGCCCATGGCAATATCAACCAGGATGGCGTTGTGAAAAGCATTAGGGGTTAATATTTTTCTGGCATCAGCCTTATCTTTGGACAGGTCTACAATTTTCTCGCCCGATTCAAAAGCGATCCTCTTCTTTTTTGCAGAAACTGCCAAAGCTGTTCCGCAGCCGGGAAGAGACATTCCCAGTGCTTCGGTCAAACATGACATGGTATTTGCAGTATAAAGTCCCTGGCACGATCCGGCCCCCGGGCAGGCTTCCATTTCCAGGCAGTCCATTTCTTGCTGTGAAATTTTTCCAAGTTTTCTCTTTGCCAGGGCTTCAAAGGTATCACGCACTAAAGAAAGTCTTCTGTTCTTATAATGTCCGGCCATCATCGGACCTGCGGTCACAATAATGCAGGGGATATCCAGTCTTCCTGCGGCCATTAGCATTCCGGGTGTTATTTTGTCGCAGGCGGTTACCATTACAATTCCGTCAAAGGCGTGAGCCATGGCGACTGATTCAATACAATCGGCAATCAGTTCTCGAGAGGGGAGGGAGTAGTGCATTCCAAGGTGTCCCATGGCAATTCCGTCGCAGATTGCGGGGACCCCAAAACGAAAGGCCTGTCCCCCGCCGGAGAAGATCCCGTTGGTTACAGCTTCTACCAGCTGGCTCATGTCTACATGTCCTGGAACTAAATTAGTGGTAGAATCTACAATTCCAATAAACGGTTTTGCTAAGGATTTTTTTGTAACTCCGGTTGCGTGGATTAGGGCGCGGCTGCCTGCTTTTTCTAGACCTTTTTTGATTCTGTCTGATCGCATGTTGTTGCTCCTTATTCTAAGGATTTATCATCAAAAATAATTTTCTCGTTGTAGGCAATTCGGTTTAGAACTAATCCACTTAGCAGTTTTGGGTGGAAAAAGGTTGATTTCTGCGGCATTTTTTCAAAAGACTTGGCGATTTCAATAACATCATTGATGCGGGTAGGGTTTAGTATAAAAGCAAGGTCAAATTTTTTGTCCAGTACCATGTCAAGCGCTTCCTCTGCCCCTTTTTTACTAAAGGAAATTCCTTCGTCCGGAGTTACATTTAGGATTTTTTGCATTATAATTGAATGCAGGATTGTGACATCCAATTTCTTGTAGGCGGCTGACTTTTCTTCCGTAAGAAAATCTTCGATGTTAATGTCGTCCCTCAAACTTAAAAGAAGATATTTGTTTGAATCTTTTATAGAAAGAAGGAATTTGTGTTTGTCTTGGTTTTCTTTTCCCAGCTCTTTGAGAACTATCTTTCTGATCTTTTTTTCTGTCCTTTTGCCGAAGGGGAATTCGGCAATTTCAAAGTAAATTCCGAGCTCTTCTCTAAACCTTTGAAAATCAAAATGATTTCCTAACTTTACCAGTCGGTGAATTGGGAGAACTACCAGTCCTGGGCCTTCGATCGGAGTGAAAAAGGTCATAATATGATTGTATGACTCATCTTCGCTAAAGCGGGTATGGCGTGTGCGCATTTCATTGCGGTATCTCAGAGAGGCTTCGTAGCGGTGATGCCCGTCTGCAATAAAAACCGGCTTGTCTTTCATATCTTTCATCAACTTTAGGATTGCAGTTTTATCGTCAATTCTCCATAAACGATGCACGGTTTTACTTTTATCTTTTACTTCGATGATTGGTTTTCTTCTTAGGAATTTTTTAAAGATCTTGAGGGTTTTTAATTTTTCGTCTGAGTAAATCGTAAAGATGTTTTCAAGATTGGCAGAGGTAGCCCTCAGGAGTTCTACCCGATCCATTTTTGGTTTTGAGAGGGTGTTTTCGTGCGGAAAAACCTTGCCCCTGTCAAAATCTTCCAGCCGCAAAAGGGAGATGAACCCCTGCCGGGAGATCTTTTTGCCTTTAACAGAGAAACGCTGCTCATAAAAATAGACTGCCGGTTTTTCATCTTCTTTTAGTATTTCGTGTTTGAGCCATCCCTTTAAGGAGGCGGCAGAACGAAGGTATTTATTGTTGTATTGAGAGTCGGAAGGGAATTCTTTGCCGAGAATTAGACGAATTACATTAAAATTACTTAAATTATAATAATAATCCTGCTCTTCTTCGGAGATTACATCATAAGGGGGGGTCATTACTCGATCGGCCCTTTTTATCCTCTTTTTGTTATAAAGAGTCCCTTTAAAAGGAAGAATATTTACCATATTTTATATAATAACATAATCGTGTCGCTTTCTCAAGAAGATAGTGGGAAAAATGCTGTTAATATGCCAAAAAATAACTGTGTCCGGGAGTTTTTGCTGGATTTATGATAGAATATGGATTGTGAATCAGGAACAACTGTCAAAAGACATAAGAAAATTTCTAGATGTATATAAAGTTCTGGGTCCGGAAGGCAGGGCTCAATTTGAGGCTCAGCTTGCTCCACTCTTATTCAATACGGATAAAAGAAGCCAGGGGCTATATTCTGCTCTGCTGTCGGCTGCCAAGGACGATGCAACAATAGAAGAGGCTATTTCAAAAATGGAAGATGCCGGAAAGTTGTTTCCTCTAATCCATAAGGGCAAAGAAAACCAACCCAAAGAAGATAAGTAGTAAGCCAATGCCTCCGCGGATTAAGGTCAGCAGATCGGCCCACCAAAGAACTATTGTGAATGCCCCTAAAAGAATTAAAGCAATTCCAAGTATTAGTTTGAATATTTTGCCCATAATTAAGCCTCCTTTTTAGTAAGTAGATCAATCAGCCTGTCAAGATCCTCTTTTGAAAAATAATCAATTTCTATTTTTCCTTTTTCCATTGTTCCGTAGATTCTGACTTTTGTTCCCAGAGAAAACATTAAATTATCAACCACATCTTTAAAGATATCAAGGGTTTTTCGGTGGATTTTTCTCTTTTGTTTTTTGCTGTGGGTAGAAGAAAGGAATGTCTCAATGTCTCGTACGTTAAGATTATTTTTGATGATATAGTGGTAGAGTTCTAATTGTTTTTCCTTAGGGGCGGCCAGAAGGGCCCGGGCATGTCCGGCTGATATTTTTGAGTTTCTCAGTCCGTCCAGGATTTCTCCCGGCAGGTCTAGCAGGCGCATCATATTGGCAATAGTTGAGCGGTTTCGGCCGACCTTTTTGGCGATCTGTTCCTGAGACCAGTTAAATTCTAAACTTAAGCGGTTGTAGGCGTCCGCTTCGTCAACCGGATTCAAATCGACCCGCTGCAGATTTTCAATCAATGCAATTTGTACAGACTCTTCGTCTGAAAAATCTTTTATTATAGCCGGGATGGTTGTTGACCCAGCCAATTTTGAGGCTCTTAAGCGTCTTTCGCCTGCAACAAGTTCGTACCCTGTTTTGCTCATGCGGCATAAAATCGGCTGGATCACTCCGGTATCTTTTATGCTTTCTGATAATTCAAGCAGTTCTTTTTCGTCAAAAGTGGTGCGGGGCTGTTTTGGATTAGGGGACACTTTTGTTATGTCTATGCTTACTACTGTCCGGCCGGATGTAAACACCGATCCTTTTGGGATCAATGCATCTAATCCTTTTCCTAGTCCTTTTTTAGGCTGATTCATCGCCGATTACCTCCCTTGCAAAATTTTCATAAGCTGTTGCGCCGTGCGAATTCGGGTCATAAAAAATAATTGGCTGGCCAAAACTGGGAGCCTCGGCCAGGCGGACATTTCTGGGAATTATGGTTTTAAAAACTTTATTTCCAAAGTGTTTTTTTGTCTCTTCTACAACCTGATTTGACAAGACCGTGCGTCGGTCATACATTGTAAGCAGCACCCCGCCGATTTTTAGGGACGGGTTAAGCCGTTCTTTTACTAGATTAAGTGTTTGCATAAGCTGGCTGATTCCCTCCAGCGCGTAATACTCGCATTGGATCGGGACGATTACTTCGTCTGCTGCTACCAGCGCATTTACAGTTAAAAGATTTAGTGAGGGGGGGCAGTCGATTAAGATATTTTGGTATTGGTCTCGTGCTTCAAAAAGGGCCTTTTTTAAACGTCCTTCCCGCACTTCTGCAGTAACCAGTTCTACCTCTGCTCCGGCTAGGCGGGGGGTGGCGGGAATAATATCCAGATTATTTATACTGGTTTTTTGGATGGTTTCGGCGAGAGTAGCATCGTTAGACAGGACATCGTAAATGCATTTTGTGGAAGCGTTCCGGTCAATTCCAAACGCAACCGTGGCGTTTCCCTGGGGGTCAAGATCGATC
>JABMQY010000099.1 GCA_013202975.1 Candidatus Saganbacteria bacterium | reverse complement strand
TTAGGGGTTAGGGGTTAGGAAAAAGACTATCAACCAATCAATTTCTTGATCTTACCAAGCAAATCCTGGTTATCAAACGGTTTCATGATGTAATCAGCAACATTAAGGTCCAAAGAGCGGCTGATTGACTCAGAATCCTTTTTCCCGGTTAACATAATAATGGGAATATTTTTGGTCTCTTCTTTTGTTTTTAGCTGCAAAGCCACAGCGTATCCATCCATCTCTTTCATGGTAATATCTAAAAATATCAAATCGGGAAGATTTGTCTCTACAATTTTTAAGGCCGCTTCACCAGAAAGTGCAGATAAAACCTCATAATTGTTTCTCTCCAACAATACTTTTGTAAATGATAAAAAATCATTATCGTCATCAACCATTAATATTTTCTTTTTCATATCAACATCTCCAAACAATCATCAATATTATAACAAAAATCATACTAAAAAAGTAAATCAATCTTGCAAAGCAAAAAGAATAGATATATAATAATTTAGCCTAATTAAGCTAATAAAAGGAAATGAATTTAACAATAGTGCGAACCTTCATATTATCGACCGGCTGGCCGGTTCTTGTCATTGGAAGTTTCTTTCTTCTCTATAAATCTATTCGGTTTTATAAAGATGTAAACAAGGTTATATTTGGAAAATTGGTAATTATTATGACTGCCGGCTGGCTGTTTACAATGTACTGCCTTGGAATTGCAGCAACAGTTGCAATGTATCTTGACCTGGTTATAGGCATAACGGTGGTACTGCCAATTTTTGCCGCCTGGGCAATTACAATGGTTATTCTTACAGTAATAATCCTAAAATGGTCAAAAGAGGCAGTAGTTATAAACCATTTCTACCAGGATATTGAGAGAAAATACCAATCTATTTTTGAGCTCTCCCCTGAGGCCATTCTGCTTTTAGACACTTCCGGCATGATTATGGCAACGAATGACCGCCTGCAGGAATGGCTTGGCCACAGAACCCGAGACATGCTTGGTAAAAATATTATTACCCTTCCTTTCTTGTCAGAAGACAGTAAGGCAAAGATAATGAAAAACTTTTCCGAGCGCCTTTTGGGAAAAACCGGCCCCCCGTATGAAATTGAATTCACAAATAAAAAGGGCCAAATCATGTTTGGTCGTGTTATTGCCGCAAGCCTAAAGGATAAGGATGGAAATATCATAAGAAATCTGACCATGATCAGTGACGTCTCGGAAAAAGTTAAACTTGAAAAATTGAGGGATGACCTGATGGATATGGCCGTACATGACCTAAAAACCCCTCTGACTAATATAATCGGGATGAGCAAAATGGTTCTTGACGACAAAGAAACAAGCATGAACCAGGAACAAAAGGGCTTTTTAGAAAACATTTTGACCAGCTCAAAAAGGCTAAGCAACCTGGTAATGGATCTGATCCAGGTTAACAACATCGAAGATTCAGGGCTCTTCCTTGACAGGAAACCGGTCTCCCTGGCAGAAATTGCCTTGGGGCTTTCCTGGCTTAAAACATCTGCCTTAAAAAGAAAAATCCAAATTGAGACTAACATTCAGGAAGAGATAACATTAGAAGCAGACAAGGATATTCTTTTGAGAGTAATTGAAAACCTCATTTCAAATGCAATCAAACATACACCTCAAGAAAACAGCAGAATAATCCTTAACATCCAAAAGAAAGATAGCCAAATCCTGTTTGAAATCATTGATAATGGGGAAGGAATTCCCCAGGAATACCAAAAACGTATTTTTGACAAGTTTTTTAAAGTAGAGGATCAGGCCTATAAAACCAAGCTCGATACCGGATTGGGCCTGGCATTTTGTAAAATAGCTGTCGAGGCCCACGGCGGAAAAATTGCGGTGGAGAGCGAAGAAGGCAAAGGATCCCGTTTTTATTTCAACATCCCCGAAAAAGCTCCAAGCATTAACTTCTAATTATAATTTAGATAGATCGTCCCAGCTTTACTATTGCCAATATTTAGATCAGCCGTACTATCAACTAAATCAGCAGAAGAAAAGAAATCGGTATCAACCACCCAATCCTTGTAGGATGCAACAGTTGCCGGAAGACTGGCAGCGTCGGTATAAATGGCCGACGGAGTTCCATTTTGGGTTATAAAATAATTTTCAGTTGAATCCCCCGGAACAACAATATATTTCACCGGATCAGTTCCATCAGTATATTTAAAAAGCATATAATTTCCTGATCCTCTTGAAATTCCTTTAGCAACTATTTTTGTGTTATTGATAAGGTATTTAAAACTAAAAGAGTGCAGACCAGCATTCCCCGTAACATAACAACGCATATTATAGCTTGTCTCAGGAGTACTTGTATCATAATCTACACTGTAGGTCATATTTACAGTAACATCCTCGGTTGACTTGTTATAATCTACGGTCGCAATTCCGTATTCAGCCTTGTTTGCATTGCCGGCATCGGTCCAAATCCAACTTAAAATAGCGTCGATTGTACTTGCTGTTTCTTTGATGGCTGCTGCACGCTTATTGGCGGTATCATTAATTGCGGTATTACACTCGAGGGTACCTAACTTTGCAAATGGAGCTGTAACTTCTTGAGTGGTAATTGTTACAACTTCGCCCGAAATTCCAGAGTAAACAGTGTCAACATCTTTTAACAATTTGTAAAGGTTTGAGCGGTCAACGCTCCCCTCATCCCGACTGGTAATAAATTCACGCAGGGTAAAATATACACTATATAAAGGATTTCCCGTGGTCCATTCTGTTGTAGATGAAGCGGTCAAAACACCTTGAACATATGCCTCGGGAGTAAATACAGGTGTAGAATTTGCTGTGTGGGTATAAAACAATGTTGTAGAAGCCCCACCGCCGCCCGATTGAATCTGCCCGCAACTAACCACATATACAACCGCAAAAACAAGCAATGTTACAAGCGCTAAAACAATTAATCCTCTTTTCATAATTTTCCTCCTGGGTTTGTCAATTTCTCCATAATTATATAGTATAATAAGAGTATGATCAATCTTATTGTTAAAGGCGGCGCTATTATGTGGCTCTTGCTGGGATGTTCAATCATTTCGCTGGCTATAATAATTGAACGCAGCTATGTTTTTTCTAAAACAAAATCGGTAAAAGAGCTGGAAAAGCATATTGATATTCTGGGAATAATTGCCCACACCGCGCCATTGCTTGGACTCTTAGGTACTGTAACCGGAATGATTCGCGCTTTTATGGTGATTGAAGGGGCATCCGGACGGGTAAGTCCTCAATTACTTGCCGGCGGGATTTGGGAGGCACTGCTTACAACCGCTTTTGGCCTTATGATCGCTATCCCATCGTTTATAGCTTATCATTTATTTAACAATAGACTGGATAAATACAGTGATCTCGAGGAATAAACGCTTCCGCGTAATAAACTATTTAGACATCGCACCGTTAATCGACTGCATGCTCCTGTTGCTAATCTTCTTCCTCCTGACCTCCTCATTCATTAACCAGGATGAGGGCTTTTCTGTAAATCTCCCTTCTGCATTATTCCCATCAACTCTTGAGGACAGCAATCTCACCGTCTATGTGAATTCAAACAAAAAAATATATTTAAACAATAAAGAAATTACCATTTTAAAACTTAAGACAGCCTTTTTGTCGGCCAAAAAACCTGTGATCATAAAAGCTGATAAAGATGTCCGCCTCGAAACTGTAACCAGCATTATGGACCTGGCCCGCTCATGTAAAATAGAAAAACTATCAATTGCAACTATAAATGAAAAATAAATCACTAATATTGGCCATCACAATATCATTATCTATCCATTTTTCTGTTTTGTTTTTTACTCTATCCCCTAAACCCTATCCCCTATCCCCTACCAAAGATGGTTCAACCGAGATGTTGATAAGTATAGGGAACATAGAACCTGCGACTAAACGTCGCGGTTCCGAGGAACAGAGACTTATACCCTCAGGTTCTGATGGCTCTTCCGGCCAAAATCAAGCCGACAGCGGCAAAACCAGAAACGACTATCTGGCAGAAATTCGCAAAAGAATTGCACAATTTAAAAAGTATCCTCAAACAGCAAAATCGAGAAATTGGGAGGGATCGCCAAAGGTTGAATTTGCAATTTTAGAAAGCGGAGAAATTAAGGGGCTAAAGTTAACAAAGGGGACAAAACATCAGCTGCTTAATGAGGAAGCTTTGGAAACAATCAAACGAGCGGCACCTTTTCCACCTATCCCACAAACATTAGGAAGCTCGGCTATAAAAGTAGCTTTGGTGTTAGTGTTTAGGTTAAAATAGACTATAAACTTCGGGCGCCGCGAAAACCCAAATTACTGCCATGCCCGTCTGGGTCGAAGTCGTACCGGCCAGCTACACACAAATAGCCTGCTGTATAGTCCCAGGAACCGCCGCGGACGACTCGATTGTTGTCAGTATCAGGTCCTATAGGATTTTTAATTGTTTCAGTTTTCTGTTCTGCTAGTTGCAGTTGCTGGTAATATTCACTACCAAACCAATCAAAACCCCAAGTCCAGACATTCCCTACAGAATGACGCAATCCATATCCATTGGCAGGAAAGTTTGGATCATTCACTTCTACTGTTACACCATTTTTCCCTTGCCCATAATGCGCCTTCCCTTCAAGACCTTCTGTCCAGGGATATTTTTCGCCTTCCAATCCTCCTCTTATCGCGATCTCTATCTCTGCTTCAGTGGGAAACCGATATCCTTCCCATATCCATCTGCTATTTGCTTTGTCATAAATCTTATCCAAATCAAAAAACTTATCGGTCAAGAATCCTTGCGAGTCTATGCCTTCCTGCTTGCTTCTCCAGATTAAATAGGCAAATGCTTCATACCATGAAACTCCGACTACCGGCTGACTATCTCCATTGAATTTCTTATTCTTTTTATCTCCCCAAAAGCGAGGCTGGCTCCATCCTTTAGCTTCTTTTAATTGCCAGCCTTGCGCTGCCCAGAATTCTCTAAATCTATATAAATCAGCAGCTCCTTCCCTGAATTGTCCATTGGTTACTGTAAAAATATCTATTGCATATGGATCAACTATTACTGTATGTTCAGGTTTTTCATCATCATATTCCCCATCATTATCCCCAAGAGTATATCTTCCCCCAGGAATCTCTACCATTGATCCAATTTCCGGCATTACTCGTTTTGCTTCATCCGGAGTCAATCCTGCCAGGCTTCTTCTAAACAAGCTACTAATAATCCCTTGAAGCTTTCCTCTCTCAAATAGTCGAGGTATTAAGACTTTAGCTATTGGAAGACCATAGATTCGAAGTTCAGCTGCAATATTGGTATTCATGCCATCTTTCTCAAAAAGAGCTAACAATTCTCTGGGCTCAGGAATTTTTATTTCCGCCAGAGCTTCTCTTGCATCAAATGATATTAGTTTTTGCTTTATCCTCACGTATATTTATCGTACACTTAGAAGAAAAATTTCACTTTAGTTTATAATTGGGTTCGTGTTCAAGTTAAAATAGACTATAAACTTTTTGCACCGCGAAGACCTAAATAATATTCACGTATAACCGGTTCATAGAAGCGTCGGCAAGCTGGTCGCAAGTAGAGGGAGGTATAGAGCCAGCAACCACCACGTACCACTCGGTTGTTACCATTTTCTAAACCTATCGGGTTTTTAGCTACTCCGGCTGCTCCTAGTTGTGCTGCTCTCAGTTGTGCGTAGTAGAACTCCCCATACCAATCGTATCCCCAAATCCAGACATTCCCAACGGAATGCCGCAATCCGTATCCATTAGGAGGAAATTTTGAATCGTTTACTTCTGCTGTTGCCCTTTCAAAAGATTGACCATAATGTGCTCTCCCAACGACATCATTCCATGGATATTTTGCTCCTTCCTGTCCCCCTCTTATGGCAATCTCTATCTCCGCCTCGGTAGGAAGACGCCAGCCCTTCCATATCCATTCTTTGTTTTCTTTATCATAAATCTTGCCTACATCAAAAAAACTGTCAGTTAAAAAATCCTGGGGGTCTATTCCATCCTGTTTGCTCCTCCAGATTAAATAAGCAAAGGCTTCGTACCATGAAATCCCAACAACTGGTTGGTTATCACCATCGAAGCCTTGAGTACCTTCCTTTTCCCATAGTTTGGGCTGGATCCATTCTTTTTCTTCTTTTAATTGCCAACCCTGTGCTGTCCAGAATTCTCTAAATCTATATAAATCAGCAGCTCCTTCCCTAAATTGTCCATTGGTTACTGTAAAAATGTCTATTGCAAATGGGCTAATTTCTACAGTATGTTCCGGTTTCTCATCCACCTCATTGCCCCTATCATAACCAAGAATATATCTTCCACCCGAAATTTCCACCCTCGCTCCAATTTCCGGCATTTTGTTTTTTGTTTCTTCAATTGTTAATATCATTAAATCATGTCTAAAAAATCTTTGTATAAAACCTTGAAGTTTTAGCTTTTCAAATAATCGGGGTATTAAGATTTTTGCAATGGGAAGACCCCAGACTCGAAGTTGAGCTGCAACATCAGCATTCATACCTTTTTCTTCAAGAAGATCTAATATTTCCCCGGCTTCTGGAATTTCGATTATTTCAAAAGCTTCTCTTGCATCAAATGATATTAGTTTTTGTTTTAACCTCACATATATTTATCGCACATACATGAGAAAAATTTCACTTTAGTTTGGAATTTGGTGATTGGTTATTAAACTAGATTGATCTCATAAACGGCGGAAGCTCTATTCTCTCTTTATGCGGGGCGTGGGTATTGCGGATAAATGGCACTGATTGTTTCTCTTTTAGCGGCGCGCGTTTGAAGCCGGTAGCAATAACGGTAACCATAATTTCATTTTCAAGTTTTTCGTCGATCACCGCGCCAAAAATAATATTGGCATCCGGATCAACCGCATTATAAATAACCTCGGCTGCATCGTTAACTTCATGCAAGGTTAAATCAGATCCACCGGTAACATTAAAGATTACCCCCTTTGCTCCGGTAATTGTCTCTTCAAGCAAGGGTGATGAAATAGCCTGCTCAGCAGCATCTACCGCCCTATTCTCTCCTGATCCGGTTCCGATTCCCATCATGGCAGATCCCGCCTCAAACATAATTGTCCTAACATCGGCAAAATCAAGATTGATCAACCCTGGGATAGTTATTAAATCAGAGATCCCCTTTACACCCTGGCGCAAGACATCATCTGCTATCTTAAATGCCTCGATTATTGATGTTCTTTTTTCAACTACTTGTAAAAGTTTATCGTTTGGAATAACAATTAAAGCATCAACCTTTTCTTTTAAAAGAGCTACTCCAGATTCTGCCTGAGATATACGGATAGGCCCTTCAAAACGAAATGGTTTGGTAACTACTCCAATGGTTAATATCCCAAGGTCTTTGGCAACCTCTGCAATAATAGGAGAAGCACCGGTACCGGTTCCACCCCCCATCCCCGCAGTCAGGAAAACCATATCGGCGCCTTCGAGCGCCTGCTTAACTTCTTCACGGGATTCTTCGGCAGCTTTTTGGCCGACTGCAGGATTTGAGCCGGCGCCTAATCCTTTTGTAGCTTGTTTTCCTAAAGTTAGTTTGTTATCAGCGAGGGAAACTGAGAGAGCCTGTTGATCGGTATTTACGCCCCAAAACTCAACGCCTTTAACCCCGGATCCAATCATGCGGTTTACGGCATTAGTCCCTCCACCACCAACTCCAAGCACTTTTATTGTGGCAAATTTTCTGCCGTCTTCTGAACTCATCATTGTATTTAGTATAGCATTTGGTAAATAGAAATGGCAAGTAATATTCTTTAATCCCCGTACCCGAATCTTATCCCTGATTTTGATAATCCCAGGATTTCCCGGATATTAAAACCCCCAAATTATTTCCCAGATCCCACTGATCACCCGGATGTTTTTTTTCAGGGAAATCTGTGTGATCTGGGTAAGATCAGGGATTAAAAAATCTGGGAAAATCGGGGACAATCACTATCCTGGGATTAATTAGGGAAGCAGGGATTAAAGAACTTACACTTTCTTACGCTTCCACCGTCCCGTCTGAAACCAAATAACCGACATTATTCCGAGGGAAAAGTTAGCAGCAAACATGGCGTACCAAATACCTTTGATGCCAAGAGGAGTTTGGTAAGCCAAAAAGAAAGCTAATGGAATCTGAATTACCCACAATGCAATGAAAGTCATTATCAAAGGAGAAAAAGTATCACCCGATCCGCCTAAAGATCTGCTAAAAATCAAACCCATCGCAGTAAAAACAAAACCTAGAGAAACTATTTTTAGAAATGAATTTCCTATTCCAATTACCTGATTATTATTACTAAAAAAAGCAAAGACCTGAGAAGAAAAAGAATAAAACAGTATAGACATAACAGTCATAAATATAGCGTAAAAAACAAAGGCAGCCCAGGCAGAACGAGCAGATCGGGCCGGATTTTTTGCTCCCAGATTTTGTCCGACCAAAGTCTGAGCCGCTGCAGCAAATGCAAATCCCGGCATCATAACCAGCATGGTCAGACGGATTCCAACCCCATAGGCCGCAACCGCAAAGGTTCCAAATCCGGCAACAATCGACATCATGATTATCGCCATAGAGCCACGCAAAATATACTGTAGAGAAGCTGGAATTCCAATTTTCAATATCCGAAACATCATAGAAAAATCAGGCCTTCTAAGCTTTATCTTTATATGGGAGTGCCCTTTAAAAAGAACATACAAAGCAATAGACGAACCAACTGCTCGAGCAATCACCGTTGCCCAGGCAGCACCATCAACTCCCATCTTAGGAAAAGGCCCCCACCCAAAAATCAAAAACGGATCAAGGACTAAATTTAATAAAGTAGCTAAACCCAAAACCAGCATCGGGGTAAAAGCATCACCTGCCCCCTGCAGAATTGCACTCATAAAAAACATATAAACCATTATAATTACCCATATAAATAAAATTCTCATATACGAGGTTCCAAGGATTAGCACTGTTGGATCAGCTTTTAACGCTTTAAGAATATGGGGGGATAAAACATATCCGATAACACTTAAAAACACAGCGAGAAAGGTGGCCAGGATTAAGGATTGGATCGCAACATTATTAGCATCCTCATCCTTTTTTGCACCGACAAAACGGGCCACCAGTGCAACCGTTCCCATACTAACCCCAATTAACAAAAAGAGAACCAGCATTATCACTGTTCCGGACATCGAAACCGCGGCTAATGCCTCCGGCCCAAGCTTTCCTACCCAAAACATATCAACTAAATTAAAGGCACTTTCAAAACCATTGGTTAAAATAAGCGGCAGAGCAATTATCCAGATGTTTTTTGAAATCGAACCGACAGTCAGATCTCTTTTTCTGCGGAGATTATTAAAACCGCGGCGAATTCTCTCAATCATTTCATAATTATAACACGGGCATGCTATAATTATAAAAATCGCTAAGGAGGTCTCAAATGAAAATTTCAAAATATATTATTCTTTTTCTTTCTATCATGTTCCTCTGGTCCGGGATCCAGGCGCTGCTAAATATATACCCCACTTATCTTTGGTTCCAAAATCTGGGCTTTGATTCAGTCTTCTGGATAACTATGCTGGCTAAATTTAAAGTCGCCATAGTATTCTCTCTTCTTTTTATCGCAATAGTCGGGGCAAATGTTTTGCTTGCCCGCAGGATTGGAAAAGGATCAAGGAAACTTAAAAAGATTAATTTCAACACGGGCTTTGACAGCTTCTTTAAGCAAATCCGACGCAATCTGGGAGAAGAATTTGGGGCTAGTAACAATAATGACAATAAGCCGATCATAGAGGTAGAAGAACTTTCTCCGGAAGAAGAAAAAAAACATAACCTGTTCTGGATTGCGGGAATTACAATTTTTGGAATAATAATCGGACTGGGAACCATCACCCAATGGGAAATCTTTTTAAAAGCACTGAACGCAACCAGCTTTAATCTGGCCGATCCTATTTTTAACAAAGATATCAGCTTTTATATGTTTACCCTGCCATTTTATAAATTTTTGCAGGGTTTCATCAGCTTTGCGCTTTTTGCCGCTTTAATTGGATCGATCTGGATTTATATCAACGACCGTGCATTGGGAATAAATCTGCGCGGGTTACAGTTTGGGAAAGGGGCAAAAACACATCTAGCTCTCCTACTTGCAATAGTTATGCTGGTAGTTGCCTGCGGAATATACCTGAATATTTTTGACCTGCTTTATTCCGAGCGCGGAGTGGTCTTTGGAGCAAGCTTTACCGATATCCATGCCCAAATCCTTGGTTACAACATGGAAATTTATGCAGCAATTTTAACTGCAATTCTACTCATAATTTTTATATTCAGGGGAAGCTTACTGCTCCCCATATCCGGAATTGTTATCTTTCTTGCGGTTACGCTGCTAATGGGGTCGGTTTATCCCGCCATTATCCAGTCCTGGAGAGTAAATCCAAATGAAATAACCATGGAGCAGCCCTATATAAAACACAATATCGAATTTACCCGCAAAGGTTTTGGCCTGGATAACGTCGAAGAAGAAAAATTTGCAGTAAAAGACAACTTATCTATCAACAAGCTGAATTTAAACCGAAAAACTATCCAAAATATCCGTTTGCTTGATCCCAGGCCATTGAAGAAAACCTACCGCCAACTGCAGGAAATAAGATTATATTATGAGTTCGCTGACGTTGACGTTACCCGCTACAATCTAGAATCCGGCTACCGGCAAGTAATGAGCTCTCCCCGGGAAATGGATGTAACCCAGCTGCCGGAAAAGGCCCAGTCCTGGATCAATCAACGGCTAAAGTATACCCATGGTTACGGCCTATGTCTTTCTCCTGTAAACCAAATTACTACCGGTGGTCTTCCGAATTTCTTTGTTAAAGACATTCCTCCCGTATCATCCGAAAAAGATTTAAATATTGATCGTCCTGAAATTTACTACGGAGAAAAGACCAACAATTACGTAATTGTAAATACAAAAGAGCAGGAATTTGACTATCCCAAAGGCGATTCAAATGTCTACACCACCTACAAGGGATCTGGAGGAGTACAAATAAACTCTCTGCTGGGCAAATTACTTTTTGCAATTAAATTCAACGACACAAAAATCCTGCTGACCGGCTACATTGACGGACAAAGCAGGGTAATGTTTGACCGCAACATCAAAAAAAGAGTTAAACAAATCGCACCATTTATAGCTTATGACTCTGATCCTTATATGGTCGTAAACCAGGGCAAACTTTGCTGGATACTTGATGGATACACTTTATCAAATCTCTTCCCATACTCTGAGCCTGCCGGACAGGGATATTCAAAATTCAATTACATAAGAAATTCTGTAAAAGTAGTAATCGATGCCTATGATGGAATGGTCGACTTTTATATCAGCGACCCGAAAGATCCTATTATTGCAACCTATAGTAAAATCTTCCCGAAACTCTTTAAACCAATCTCCGAATTCCCGAAAGGATTAAAGCAGCATATCCGTTATCCCTACGACCTGTTCATGGTACAGGCCGCAAAATATTCTGCTTACCATATGCTAGATCCACAAGTATTCTACAACCAGGAAGATTTATGGAGTATTCCAAATGAAAATTACGCCGGATCAGAACAGCCGATGGAAGCTTATTATACAATTATGCGTCTGCCAAAAGAAAAGAAGGAAGAATTTCTCCTTATGCTTCCTCTGACCCCAAACAACAAAAGCAATATGATTGCCTGGCTGGCCGCCCGCTGTGACGGGGACAATTACGGAAAACTAATCGTCTATAAGTTTCCAAAAGACAAATTGGTCTATGGCCCGATGCAAATTGAAGCCCGGATTGACCAGGAAACCGAAATCTCAAAACAATTAAGCTTATGGGGACAAAAGGGATCCCGGGTAATTCGCGGAAACCTATTGGCAATCCCGATTGAAGAATCAATATTATATGTTGAGCCGCTATATCTTGAAGCATCAGAGGGAGAGCTTCCAGAATTAAAAAGAGTAATCGTCGCATACAAAGACAGAATTGCAATGGAAGAAACATTAAATGGCGCATTACAAAACATTTTCTCAGGAAAAATCAAAACCTCCTCTGCTGTTCAAACTACGGCAGAGAGGGTTTCCGGTTCCCTAAAAAGCCTGGCAGACGAAGCACTAAATCTCTACAACAAGGCTTTGGGTTCACTTAAATCAGGAAATTGGAACAGTTTTGGTGACAGGATTGAAAATCTGGGGGAGACGCTCAGGAGATTGAAGAGCAGGGCCAAGTAAAAAACACAATAAACAAAAATAGTTTGTGACTTGGAAATTGTGGTTTGTTTGTATATTGTGTTTTGTAATTTGTTATTTAAATTTTATAACCGGATTCCCCGGCACCCGCACATCAATATATTCGATAGAATTAAGCCTCTCCTGCTCAAAATCGCGCAGAGCCTGGAAGGCCTTTAATTTCTCATCAATTTGTGTCGTTTCTCCAATCATAACCCTGACAAAATCATCTACCAAAAGAACGATGTCATCAGGAAAACTTATATCAATCTTTATTTTTTCGGTTGCCAGGTATTTCTTGAAATCCCTCAAAACACTGGTGAGCAGTTTTTTGAAATCACTTTGCAGTCTGCCATCTTTAATGTTTTTTGGGCGAATTCCGACAATTACGGCAAGGTTAGAAAAAGAGGGCAGATTTTCTTTAATGAAAGCGGGCTGATAAAGATTCAATATTACTCCCTCGTCATCAAATAATACAGCCTGATCATTGATAACAGCAACCGCAGCCTCCTGCCGCTCTTTTACTATTATGACCAGCAGATTAGGCAGGTTTCTTTTTATCTGAACCTCCTTTATTAACGGGATATTTTTAAGCTGGTCTCTTATGGACTGAATATCAATCAAAAAGATGTTTTTGCCGATAAATTTATTGCCGGCCTTTAATATTTCAGCTTTATCAACAAAACGATTCCCCTCCACCCGTACAGACTCAATCTGCCAGACAGGAAGGGTAGAGACTAAAATCACGGTCACAGCCAAAAAGAAGGAAACTATTAAAAACCAGATTAAATACCAGCTAAATTTCTTTTTGCGGCGCTTTCGTCTTGCCATCAGTATGCACTTTCTAATATTTTGAGAACTAATTCATCAAAAGAAATACCAATATGCTTTGCCTGTGCGGGGAGATCAGAGGTATCGGTCATTCCGGGAATAGTATTAATCTCATTTACATAGGGAGTACCATCATTTGACACCATCAGGTCAACCCGGGAAACACCATAGCATCCTAGCACCTGATGAGAAGCTACTGCTATTTCCTGAGCTTTTTTGCAAACATCTTTTGAGAGCCTGGCCGGGAGAATGAATTCTGTCATTCCCTTAGTATATTTTGCCTCAAAATCATAGAATTCATTCTTTGGAACAAGCTCGAGAACTGGCAGGGCTTCAACTTTTTTAGTACCAAGCACGCCTATGGTGATCTCTGTCCCTTTGATATATTGTTCGACAAAGAGCTGGGGAAACTTTTGAGCAGTTTCTCGCAAAACATCTCCAAACTTCCCGGGATCTTTGATTAAAGAAATACCCAAACTCGACCCCTCCTCCTCTGGTTTTAACATCAAAGGAAAGGGAAAGTCCTTTACTATCCGTGTCACCTCCGTGTTTATCTTCTCCGTGTTAATCCGCGTATACTTGGGTGTTGGGATTTTCTCGGTCATTAGGATCTGCTTGGTTGCAACCTTATTCATTGCTAAAGCCGAGGCTAGAATTTTTGAGCCGGTATAGGGAATTCCATAGTGCTCAAGAAGCCCCTGCACAACCCCGTCCTCCCCAAACTTTCCGTGCAGGGCAATATAAACAAGATCAATTTTGTTTTTTTTTATTTCGGAAATCAGATCAGCTTCTGCCGGATCGATCGAAATAACATCAAGGCCTTGTCTTTTTAGAGAAGATAAAACATTATTTCCGGAGCGGATAGAAATATCGCGCTCTCCTGATTTTCCGCCGAGCAAAACAGCAATCTTCTTATCTTTGAACATAAAATCATTCTAGCATTGACACTTATTGCCATCAAGGATAATATAGCTTTGGAGGAATATATAATGAAATTATTTGAAACAATTAACCGGGACTTAATAACAGCCTTAAAAGCAAAGGACAGCGAAAAGCTATCCGTTCTACGCATGGTAAAAAGTAAAATTCTTTATGTTAATGCACGTGGTGAATTAGAAGATAACGAAATCATTAAAATAATAAATAAATACGCAAAAGAGATCAAAGAAACTATTACAGAAACAAAAAAGGTCGGACGAGAGGAAGAAACTAAACAGGCTGAGACAGAACTTAAAATTGTTGAAGAATACCTGCCAAAACAACTATCAGAAGAAGAAGTTAAGGCGCTGGTCAAACAAATAGTTGAAGAACTCAAAGCAAGCTCAATGAAAGATATGGGCCGCGTTATGAAAGAATTATTAGCCAAGGCGCCTTCTGTGGATGGCAAGATAGCAAGTCAACTTGTACGAGAGACTCTCAAATAATGTATTATCTGGGTCTAGTCGCAACCGGTCTTATTGCCGGAATTATGGGAGGGATGCTTGGTATTGGCGGCGGATCAATTGTTGTCCCTATCCTTGTTTTGGGTTATGGACTCAGCCAACATATGTCGCAAGGAACAACCCTTGCAATGATGGTACCCCCTATCGGCCTTTTAGCCGCCTGGCACTACTGGAAGAATGGAAATGTAAACATAACCATAGCAGCTTTGCTCTGTCTGGGTTTTATTATCGGCGGATTAGCAGGAGCCTGGATCGCGCATCAGATACCAGACCTTCAGCTGAAGAAGATATTTGGAGTCTTCCTCTTATTAATCGCGCTAAAACTTATCTTTTGGAGCTAAATTTACCCCACACTCTCTCAATCAGAAAAGGTCCCAGTTATTGCAGCCGAACCGAGATTTTTAGCCGCAACAGCAGTAGTAAATTCCGCATAAGTTGGATTATCAACTGAAAAACTCAAGGTACCGCTTAAGGCATAAATTGTTATAACATAATTATGTGCTCCCTCACCTGAAGGAGGAGCCGGTCCCCCATAACCATACTCACCATAATTATTATAAAGCTCACTTGAACCTGTTGGCATTGATGATTGCGATGCTCCAGCTGCTAATGATTCAATAGTAGATGGAATGTTTATCACCATCCAATGACAAAAATTAGAAAAACTCGCTGATGTGTCAACCATATGAATTGCAAAATAATTTGTTCCAGAAGGAGCATCTGACCAAGACAAAGGAAGCGATGTATTCAGACCACCAGTTATACTAGTATAAGCATATGCTGTCGGAATAGCACCGCCATTTGTAAATGCAGTCGATGTTACTGCAAAACTTGTGGTAGTCCCCCCACCGCCACTAGTAGTACTGCATCCCCCGTTAAGAATCAGAACAATCGCCAAAAAAGATAACAAACAAACAGACAACAATAATTTTTTCATAATTTTATCCTCCTGCAAAGAATAATACAAGCCTGTTGATATAATGTCAAGAAGGGTAAATCCTAACCCTGCGCTTGGGCTCTTCCCCAATCGATTCGGAGCGCAATCCGGCGGTCTGAATTGAACGATGCTGCAGACGCCTGATGTATGCATTCTGCGGAGACAGATCTACACTATGAAATGTATTTTTCACCTCTTCAATCGCCTCTTCTGCTTCACTAATAGCTTCATCATCCGAAACTTCCTTTCCCCCGACCCCAAAATAGAACTTTAAAAATTTGTTGATTTGAGAAGATACATTGCGTTTTATCACATGAATCGGAATTTGGTGTTCCTCTGCCGCTTTTACTATTTTATTATTCGGCTTTGCCTTGGACTTTACCGTTAATACCAAATCGGCACCATCAAGACTATTTACTATGGAAGCAGAGATTCCTAATGCCCGAATTCCCCGCTCCAACTGTGAGCGATGCACACCAAAAGGATAAATCCGAACATCCTGCTCCCCTTTTTGTTTTATGATTTCTTCGGCCTCTTCAAGACTCGGCTCAGGAATGGCCTCTTCTGCTTTTTGTTTGACCTCAATAATACCCTGTTTTGTTCTTACTCTTATTTCCGGTTTAAATTTTCTCTCCTGCAAAATTGCATCTACCGTTTTTGCAACATCATGATAGATTGCAAAAACATTCTTGTCCATAATTTCTACACAAACACCAAAAGTCGGAGGAGCTTTGCGCTCTAAAACAGATTTCTTGGTGTGCCGGCGTTTAGCCTCTTCATCCCCCAAAATAACACTCTGTATCCCTCCGATCAGATCAGACAGAGTCGGATTAGAAATAAGATTTTCAATCGAATTACCGTGGGCTGTTCCAATTAGCTGAACCCCCCGCTCTGCAATCGTACGCGCCGCCGAAGCTTCTGCCTCGGTCCCGATTTCGTCTACCACAATGACCTGCGGCATGTGATTTTCTACCGCTTCAATCATAACCTGATGCTGTTTTGAGGGAGATTCAACCTGCATTCTGCGCGCCCGTCCAATTCCCGGATGCGGGACATCCCCATCCCCGCCAATCTCATTTGATGTATCAACTACCACTACCCTCTTGTTGAATTCATCCGCCAATACACGGGAGGCTTCCCTAAGCTTAGTTGTTTTTCCAATTCCGGGAGGACCTAAAAACAAAATATTCTGGCCGGATTCAATGACATCGCGGATAATATCAATTGTCCCGAAGATAGCGCGTCCAAACCGCAGGGTTAAACCAATAATCTTGCCCTGGCGATTGCGCATGGCTGAAATACGATGAAGGGTCCGCTCAATCCCAGCCCGGTTGTCGGAAGTAAATTGTCCGACCTTACTGGTCACATAATGAATATCATCCTGAGTAATTAATTGTTTCTCCATTTGAAGAATTCTATCTTTAGTAAAACGCGCTTCCGGGGGTTTGCCAAGATCCATAATGACTTCAATTAAATCAGCCAAATCAGTATGTTTTGCCAGCGGGGTCTTTAAATGTGCAGGAAGAACATCCAGTAATAATCCAATCTCTTTTTCAAAAGAATCTTTTATCATTAAGTGGTTTTATTGGGCCTTAACTACTTTTTTTAGGTTAATCCCGGGGACAAAAGCCGGACCTTTGGTTGATCCAATAGTAATAGTTGCACCGGTTTGTGGATTTCGGCCTACTCTGCCCTTGCGAGTCCTTACCACAAAGTTGCCAAAACCGACTAAACGGACTTTTTTTCCATCTTTTAGAGAATCGGTAATTGCTTCAAGAGTGGCGTCAATAATTCTCTCAGACTCCGCCTTAGTCAGGTTCATTTTTCTTCCAACTTTAGCTGCTAATTGTTTCTTGTTCATATCTATCTCCTTTCTGAGACACGCCATGGCGTGTCTTTACATATCCCCACAACGCTTACGTAGCTCTTCCCACCTGCGATCAACCTCATTTTGAATTTCATCAATAATATGTTTATTCTCCGGTTTTTTCAGATGCCGAAAACGCTCCTGCTTGAACATAAAGTCAGTAACCGGTTTTTTCTCCCGCGGTTTATAAGTTAATTTCCAAACACCATCAACAACCTCGTACAAAGGCCAGATACAGGTATCTGCGGCAAGCCTTCCAAGCTCAAGAGTCTCTTCCGGCTTATAGGCCCAGCCTAAGCGGCAAGGCTGAAAAACATTTAAGAACTTCGGACCATTAATTGAAAAGGCCTTTTCTGCCTTTTTAATTAAATCATTATTAACCATTCCGATCACAGACTGTCCGACATAAGGAATATTATGTGCTGCCATAATACCGGTCAAATCTTTAGGAAAGCGATCCTTACCGGGCTTAACCTTGCCGGCAGGCTCTGTGGTTGTATGGGCTGCACGGGCAGTGGCAGATGAACGCTGAACTCCGGTATTCATGTAGGCTTGGTTATTGTAACAGACATAAAGCAGGTTATGCCCCCGCTCCATTGCCCCGGATAAAGACTGCAGTCCTATATCATAGGTTCCGCCGTCCCCGCCAAAAGCAACAAAATTAATATCATCTTTTATTTTTCCCTTTTTCTTTAAGGCTTCATAAGCTGCCGTTACTCCAGACAAAGTAGCTGCAGCATTCTCAAAGGCATTGTGTAGAAACGGAACATTCCAGGCAGAATAAGGAAAAATGGTAGTAGTAACCTCGAGACAGCCGGTAGCTGCAACAACTACTATCGGTTTATCAGAGGCCAACATGACCTGACGAGCAACAATAGTTGCTCCGCAGCCGGCACAGGCACGGTGTCCACCGGTCAAAAGCTCTTTCTTTTTAGATAAATCCTTTAATGTTGCCATTATTCTCTAACTCCTAAATAATTAACTGCTGCCAATTTTTCTGCAGATGCCAAATCAGTATAAATAGAATTAATTTCTTCCAACCCAATATCTCTGCCACCTAAACCGTAAATATAATTTATCAATTTTGGTTTCTTTGCTAAATCAAACAAGGCAGACCGGATTTCTGTATACAACGGACCCCCCTGGGTATTGTAAGAATCAGAACGATCCATTATAGCTACTGCTTTTAATGGGGCTAAAACTTCAGCTAATTCCTCTGCCGGGAAGGGACGGAAAACACGAAGTTTTAACAATCCGGCTTTTACTCCCTTATCGCGTAAATCATCAACCACAACCTTAGCAGTTCCAGCAGTTGATCCGAGTGCAACTATTGCAACCTCAGCATCGTCTAATCTATATTTTTCAAAGAATCCGTATTCGCGGCCGTATTTTTCCCCAAATTCCTTGCCAACTTCAAGAATTACCTTTTTGGCCTCTTTCATCGCTTCGACTACCGGCATTTTGTGTTCAAAATAATAGTCTTGAAGATCAAGTAGTCCAAAAGTCTTGGGTTCTTTAATATCAAGAAGAGGAAGCGTAGGAGAATACTCTCCAACAAATTTCTTCACTTCATCATCTTCCAAAGTTTCTATCTTTGACATGCAGTGACTGATGATAAAACCGTCGGTGGTTGCCATTGCAGGAAGCTTAACCTTTTCAGCAATTTTTAAGCATTGCAGAACATTATCATAAGCCTCCTGTGCATCTTCTGAAAAAATCTGGATCCAGCCAAAATCACGTGCTGCCATTGTATCCGAATGATCACAGTGAATATTGATCGGGCCGGATAATGCACGGTTAACCTCGGATATTATAATAGGCAGACGGAGTGCTGATGCAATCGGAAGAATCTCATACATTAACGCTAAGCCCTGCGAAGAGGTAGCGGTCATAACCCTTCCTCCCGCAGCGGAGGCTCCTACACAGGCACTCATAGCAGAATGCTCAGATTCTACCGGTATATATTCTGTGCTAACTAAACCATCGGCAACAAATGAGGCAAAAATCATTACAACTTCGGTTGCCGGGGTAATCGGATAAGCTGCAACAACATCCGGATTAATCTGACGCATCGCCTCGGCCATCGCCTCATTTCCAGTTCTTGCAATTATCGCCATTATCTCTCTGCCTCCATTGTGATGGCTTTCCCAGGTTTTTTTACCGGACATTCAAAAGCACAAATACCGCAGCCCTTACAATGTTTTAAATCAATTCCGGTCATCTTTCCATCTTTAACTTCGATTGAAGAGTCCGGACAGTTGATCCAGCAGCGCATGCAGTGGATACAGCGATCAGCATACCAAATCGGTTTTAACGAGCGCCAGTCCCCTGTCTCAAACTGTTCGGCCGTCCCTGCCTTGATTGAGTCACCAAAGGGCAACTCTTTCCATCCGAGTTTCTTACTCACCAGCAACCTCCGCATAGGCTTTTTTAATTGCTTCTATGTTCCCATTAATAATTTCAGGCTTACCTTTAAATTTTTTCGAGAGTTTTACTTCTGTATCTTTTAACATCTGAGTAAAATCGAGGAATCCGGAAACCTTTACCAGCGCGCCAAGCATCGGAGTATTTGGAATATCCCGTCCTATTGCCTCTTTTGATATCCCGGAAGCATCAATAGTATAAACCTTAGCTCCCTTAAGTTTCAAATTTGCCCTGACAGTTGCCGGAGTTTCTTTTGTATTAACAATAATACTTCCATCTTCCGGAAGACCGGCAATGACATCAACTTTACCCATTAAGGTTGGATCCAGCACAACAACAATTTTCGGATTAGTAATAGAACAGTGGAGTGTGATTGGGTCGTCAGATAATCTATTAAAAGAAGCAACCGGGGCACCCATTCTCTCCGGACCATACTCTGGAAAGGCCTGAATATTTTTACCGGAAGATAATGCAGCATCGCCAAAAAGCAGAGCAGCTGTTTTTGCTCCCTGTCCTCCCCGGCCATGCCATCTTATTTCTAGAATTTTTTTACTCATAATTTATACAATCAACACTGCAACCTTTGGTAACACTTTAAGGCCAAAAACCACCCCGGTTATTGCAAACATGAAAATCGGGATTGTAGCCACTATCCAAATTTTAGCTTTGGCAGATGGGTACAGCCGGCTTGCGGCAGAATTCAACAACCCATACAAAAACAAAAGCAATAAACCGTAAACTATATAATATCCTAACATAAAATGAGAAAAAGTAAAGAGCCCTCTTTTTACAAAATACAAAATTATAACCGGGATTAGTGCAAACAAAATCACCGCGCTAGAATAAAAAGAATCTTTTATCATATCAAAATAACTTTCGCCGGAGGATTTTAGAAGAAAATCCATTATCGCCCCGGTTGCATAAAATATTGCAACTGTGGCCACCAGGATACAGCCGGCAGCAACCAAAAAGGTTAATGCAAAAAAAGAAAAAGCCAGAACAATTATAACCGGAAGGATAAAAATAAATTTCGCACCATCTATCCCCTCCACCAGAAGCGCCCCCATCGGAAGATATTGATTCACAAAGACCAGCAGGGTTGCGAAAAAAGCAAAAATCAGGACATTGATCCCAAGAAAACCAAAAGGATCCTCAGACCAGTCTTCTTTTGATTTTTTCTCAAAAAATTTCCCGGGACTAAAAAACAGCTCCCGACAAGATTTTAAATGCCTGGCAATCATATCTCTCTGCGCCCCTCCAGTGCCTTGGTCAAAGTGACTTCATCGGTATAATCAAGATCCCCTCCAATAGGAAGACCGCAGGCAATACGGGTTATTTTAATCCCCAAAGGCTTAATCAGCCGGGTTAAATAAATTGCAGTAGCCTCACTTTCTGTCGTAGGATTTAGGGCAAGAATTACTTCTAAAACTCCGCTTTCCAACCGGCCTAAAAGTTCCTTGATGCGCAGGTTATCCGGACCCAGGCCTTCCAGAGGAGAAATTCTTCCCCCCAAAACATGGTAGTACCCCTTATATCCCCTGCTGCGTTCAACCGCAATCAGATCCTTGGGCTCTTCAACCACACAAATAACCGCCCCATCCCGGTTTTGGTCTGAACAAATATCACAAGATTCTTTCTCGGCCAAATTGAAACATTTGGAGCAATGATTAATGTTATCTTTAACCGACAAAAGCGATCCGGTCAGTTTTGCAATCTCCTGCCTCGGAACGGACAGAATATGAAAAGCCAGGCGCTGAGCCGATTTTGGCCCGATGCCGGGAAGTTTTTTCAACTCTTCGATTAGAGTTTTAAAAGAATTGGGATACACCTCTAGGTCAATCCCGGGATATTCATCCCGCCGGCAGCCTGCTTCAGTTTACCAGCTGCGTCATTCTTGGATTTTTTCAAGGCTCCATTGGTTACATCTTTTACTAATTTAGAAATTTGATTCGGAGCAACCGTCGGGGCTATAATTAATTCTTTTATTTCCATCTCACCATCAACTATCACCTTTACCCCGCCCCTTTCATCTTCATAACGAGACTGTTTCAACTCTTCTTTTATTTTCTTCAACCTTGACTGCATCTCCCGGGCCTGTTTTATCATATCCCCCATTTGTCCGAATGCCATAAATAATCCCTCCTATTTGAAAATTTCCGCCACCACCTGTACGGGCAGAACATTGTTCTGACCGGCATCACCAACCCGACAAGTAATTAATATTTCTTCGCCGACTACCTCCTTAATAGCACTTTCAACCACAATCTTATTATTCTGTTCCTCTAATCTTTCTTTGTGAAAAGCAAAACCTTTTTTAAAATTGATTACCAGCTGGTTTGTATCATTAATTTCAATGGGATGCCCCTCGTGAAGGGAAACATATCCGAACAGACTTTTCTTTTTTACGTAATCGAGGACCTCTTTCCAGTGTTTTTTGATTTTCATCATGCGTCCATCGGTTGCGGTTGCGACGATGGGTTCTGCGGACGGCAGACGCTCTTCGCTCTTCGTTTCCCGCCTACGCCCTTCGGGCTTCGGCGGGCAAGCGCACTTTTCCTCAAGCAGTTCCAACAAGGCAACCTCCAGCAAAATACGGGCCTGGGCATGCCATTTCATATCCAACCCGGTCTTTGAAAGAGCCTTTAATATTTCCTTGATCCTGTTTACATTATAGCTTTTAGCTTCGAGTGTTAACCTTTCTAAATAATCCTGACTAAGCTCTAAAGCTTCTGAAGCATTGAGTTTTACCAGCAAAAGATTACGGTAGAACACAATTAAATCGGCTACAATTTGCGATGCCGATCTTCCGGCATCAATAGCTTCTCTCAATGAACTGACAACTCCATTCATATCATTTGCAGAAATTGCTTTGCTCATATTAAAGAGCATCTCTTCTCCCACTCCGCCCAAAAGCATAGCCACCTGATCCGAATCAATTTTATTTCCGGCAAAAGAGATAAGCTGGTCAAGCAGAGAGACCGAATCCCGCATTGAACCCTCGCCGGCCCGCGCGATCAGATCGAGCGCCTTATCGTCTACTGTTACCTTTTCTTCTTTTGAAATTTTCATAAGATGGGTTTTTATTTCTGCTAAAGGTATTCTTTGAAAATCCAGTCTTTGGCAGCGAGAAGAGATGGTAACCGGGACACGATTGGGTTCTGTGGTAGCCAGAACAAAAACAACATGTTCCGGCGGCTCTTCCAGCGTCTTCAGGAGCGCATTAAAGGCTTCCTGGGTTAGCATATGCACTTCATCTATAATGTATATCTTATAGCGGCCTTCGACCGGCATATAACGGATCTTCTCGCGCAGATCACGGATCTCATCTATGCCGCGATTCGAGGCTGCGTCGATTTCGATTACATCAATTGCAGATCCAATAGTAATTTTTTCGCAGCTGTCACACTTTCCACACAGGAACGGGGTCATACCTTTTTTGCAGTTTAATGCTTTGGCCAAGATACGAGCCAGAGAGGTCTTGCCGGTACCTCGCGGGCCGGTAAAAAGGTAGGCATGGGCCAGGCGCTTCATCGAAATTGCATTCTTTAGAGTTCGCACAATATGCTGCTGCCCGACAATTTCGTCAAAATTCTGCGAACGCCATTTTCTGTAAAGTGAAATATAATTCATGTAATTTCCTTGAGGAATTAATAACAATGTCATTATATCAATTTAACAAATAACTAACAACTCGCTTCGCGACAACTAACAACAAACAACTATTCGCGAATTAGGAAAAAGTGTGAAATTTTCTAGTTTTGTATGGGATAAATATAAGGAGGATTTAAAATGGGACTTTGGTGCAATGGAGTTGATGACTCGGCAAAAAAGCTGCAGATAGATTTTTTTAGCACCAGACAAAAAATCTTTAAACATCTTGGTTTTAAGGATAGAAATAATAACGGGGTAATAGAGGCCAAAAAGAAAACACCATTAAATAAATTAATTAGGGCTGAAGAGGGATACGGAGCATATGACCGCCAAAAAAACATTTACCATCAGGCAGACTTAAACAAAGATGGAAAGATTGACGAAAAAGAGAGCTGGTATCATCTATATCTTAAAGCAAAACTATCCGTCTCACAGTCCTTTATTGAAAATGAAATAATGGACAAAGAACTTAATGTTGTAAAAAAGGATTTTAAAGCGGTAAAGAAAAATTTAGACCGACTGGCTGGATATCTAAGAAAAAACAAAACCCTGCTGGCGGAACTTCTAGCCAACGCGCTGCAAATTGGAATAAACAAAAAAAACAAAAAACTAGTTGAATATGTTATTAATTACCTCCATGGCTGCCAAAAAAACCATAAGGGGATCCATCCGGTAGCTTTGGCTGTTGGCAAACAGGTAAAAGGAATCAATCAGATATACGAAATACTACACAAAATCTTTTGGGAATGGCAGAAAAAGACATTTAAGGATAAAGTGAAGTATAAACCCAACAAAGAAAAAATAGAATCAGGAATTGCCTTTGTAAAAGCCTTTGGGGGAATGCTTGGAGATGATTTTGTCACTTATATTAAGATAAGGGGAACAGATGATCCTTTTATTCAGGAGGCAGTTGTATTAACAAAGCTATTAACAAAACCATACACGGGAAAGAGACAAAAGAGAGCCTGGCTCAAAAAACTAACAATGAACAGCATGAGTTGGCTACCCGAAAAATACTATCCTCTCAAACAAGCACAAGTAGATGATCAACAACTCTTTTTAAGTAGATTAGTAAAAGAGCTGGGCAAAAAAGAGTGTTCTGGTTTTTTATGGGATATAGTCAAAAACGACAAATATGAACCCAATAAAGCAATGGCAGCATCAGGATTACTATCATTTCAAAGCATTAGATCTGGACCAAAAGCAAAAGAACTGCAAGTACTAGTCGCCTTCTACAAAAATGGTTTTGACCAACTGGTAAAATTAGGAGACATTTCCCTTGAAAGAATAAAAAAAGGAATCATAAAAGATGGCCGCAAAAGGATACCATGCACAAAATTAGTAGAAACCCTAAAAGAAATTGGAACAGCAAAAGCAAAAGCCCTTTTAAAGGAATTAATAAAAGATAACCATTACAACACCCGCTTGAAGGGTGAAATAGCACAAGCACTGCTACGTTTGAAAGCACACGAGGGCATATTTGAAGAAAGAACACTTATGGCTTATGTTTTGGTAAATAATGGGTTATTTAAAAAGGCGGCAGCCAGATATGGAAAAGCAGCAGTCCCAGCACTATCAACTGCTTTTTCTGATCATTCAAAAACAGAAGAGATCTCTGGGCTCCTAATTAAAATAAATTCAAAGGAAGCCCATTTATTCTTATGGAAGGAACTCTTTCGTTTAGACAACCAAAACATACTATCTGTAATAGTAAAAAATTATAAAAAGAAAAAGCGATCTAATATAATATTTAAAAAACTGACTATTGTCTTGCTAAAAGACCCAAAAAAAGAGAACAGAAGACGAGCCACAGACCTACTTCGTTATCTAGGGGAAAAAAAGGCCCTCCCCTATCTTTACCAGGCACTAAAAGACCAATCCCAAACAGTGGCAAACGATGCCCTTTACACAATAAGAAAATTAAAAGGAGTTAGAAAATAAAATGGGTTTATACTGTAACGGAGCTGATGACTCAGCAAAAAAGCTACAACTAGATTTTGCTAGCCCTCGGCAGAGATTATTTAAACGATTAGGTTTTAAGGACAGAAATAACAACGGTATTATTGAAGCAAAAGAGAATAACCCACTAAATAGACTGATCAAGGCAGATGAAGGATATGGGTCAATTC
>JABMQY010000098.1 GCA_013202975.1 Candidatus Saganbacteria bacterium | reverse complement strand
TTGTATACGTTGGCCAGCGAGGCCTATGTAAAAGCCAATGCTGATGAAAAAAAATTGCTGGAAGACTATGTAGAAACTTTACGAACTTCTGGCTCTTCTTCTGAAATTGCTTTCAACGCCGGTAAGATTATAAAAAAATATGTCACTCCGGTTGTTTTGACAAAGCGTGCAAGAGCCGGTTTGCGAATCAGTCATGCCTGGGATGCTATATTTGAGCCAAAGCATCAGCGTATTCGCAAAGTAAAACATTTTCCGCGTATTCCAACAACCAAGGCGGATATAGATCAGGTCTTGGCTTATATTTATCATTATTATGGTGAAGAGTTCAAACTTCCGGATGACTTACCTGATGATCATCCTTTTATCAAGATGAAACAGGCGGTTTATGAAAGTAGTGAGCCCTATTCTTTAGAATTAAATAGGCATATAAGAAAGATATACGAATATTTGAAAAAGGTTTCCGAGCTAAACCACGAGGCTGCTGAGAGGACTTATAAGAGGTTCATCCGCTCTTTTTATCGAGAAATAGGGGTAATGCATGGGGCAGGGGGGCATTTTGGGGGAGATAAAGTGAGGCTGCAGTTGGATCCAGGATGTGCTACCTCCGCTGATAATGATAGTGTTGTTGCTGCTGTTAATGTTGATATTCTGGCCGGATTAAACGGTTTTGATCATCGCACTTATATGCCTTTTTTGGGTATTGATACTAAAAGGGAACAAAATAATCCTTTAGATAAAACTGCGGAAGAATTGAAAGCGTATCATGATTTTCGCTTTCAGTTTCGAATCGCTGATTTGGAAGTTGCTGCAGAGACCGCCCTTTTACTTCGAGAAATTATTTTTGGAGAGATGATGAGAGGGACAGAAAAGTATAGTCATAATCTTTTATCTAGTCCGGATGTTTCGCTAATCTATCAAAACGGAGTTTGGGCTGATCCGGAGGCTCAGGCGGTTTATGAAGAGTATTATCAAAAAGCTAAAGAGGCGGATATAAAATGATAAAAAATAAAATAATATCATTTAGTTTCGACAAAGCAGAAGGCAGCGATATGCTAGTTTCGCTTGATCGGATGATTATTTCTATCATGAGTGGTGAGAAAATGACTGGGGAACAACTTCGAGAATTTGGAATACCAATTGCCACCGTGTTGATTGATAGAGATATTAGAGAAGAAAAAATCACCAAGACTTTGATTGGAATGACACATCTTTTTTCTATGCAAGATGTTATGAATCTTGCTAATGAGACGGTTGAGCCTGAAAGAACAGAAATAGCCCCTCAGATCTTTGATTCTCCAAGAAGAGGGGTAGAAAGGCCTAGTGAGCCGACAATGGAAGAGATTAGAGAGGTTAGAAATCGGGAGTTTGGAAGAGGAAAGAATGTGTTAAGCAGCGGCGAGATAACTTCTGGTCCCCTAAAGGGGGTTCGAACGATTGAAGATCTATGTGAAATGTATTGTGAAAAGGATAGGAATTTTAGCTATTTCTTTCCCAAAAGAGCAAAGTTGTTTGGAAAGTTAGCTGCTACTGCTCTTTTGAGTTCGGCCGGCATCTTGTATTTGGCAAACAAACTAGTAACAGTTTCTATATTATTGCATGATCTCTTAGGGGTTTTAGGGGCAGTTTCTTTTGTTCTTCTAACTCCACTTTTTTCTTTTCTATTTTTGTATTATCGTTTTACTCCAGCAAGAGTTGAAAAAGAATTTATCAAGACTTTGTCGGAGCTGACTGTTGAAGAGCTTTGTACAATAGATCTTGCAATGAGTTTTAAGCTTTCACATGATTGGAATAATATATTTTGGGAACTTAAGGAGATTGCACCTGGCAAAGTGAGTGCGTATAAGGTAAGATTACGTAGTTTAGATTATGCTTTTAGAACCGTGTACGGGTAGTTTCCTTTCCAAAATCAACTGAAATTTTCAAAAATACCCCACGATATATAAACGTGAAACTCAAGCTAATATCAATTAATCTTAATGAAGCAATAGACCAAGCTTCTGCATACCGGCTTTTTGCAATAAAAACGGTTGAGGGCCTTAGACTGGCCGGTTTGCCGATTGCAAAGCCATTTATTAATCGGGCATTAGAGAGAGATAATTTTTTTGATATGTGGCATGCCTTTATTGGTCCTCCTCCAATCGAATGGGTTGATTCTGTTGAAGAAGCTGGTCTTCGTGCATCTAATAGAAGAGAGATATTGAATGAAGAAAGAACCAGACCAGTGCCAGACTGGATGGTAGGGCTTGAGGATCCGACTCCGCTGCCACCACCACCGCCACCCCTATCTTCTACTCCTACTCCTATTCCAGCGCCAGTTCCTGGTGCTTTTTATAATATTCCCAATGCAGATGAGATTGCTGCCGCACAAAGGAATGGGGCCCGCAATGCAGAACCCCAAAGCAATATGCTGTCTTTATTTCCAGATAAAGCTCCCTTTGAAGGGGTTAAAACAGTGGAAGAGCTGGCTTCTCTTTATATTTTTAAAAAAGGGGAGTTGATGGATAAAGTTAATAAAAGAAAAGATCTTTTAAAAGGTATGATGAGTAGTGGTACCATTTTTGGTGCTGGTTTTTTATTCTGTTTACCAACTATGACTGCTTTTGTCCAGTCCGTTTTGGGGCCAATATCTTTTGCTCTAATGGTTTTATCTGTTCCAATATTATCAATCCCATATATATATTATTACACCAGGCCAAAAAGTTTCGATAAAAAATTTGCAAAGCATCTGGCTTTATTGACAGGGGTTGGTGAGGCAAAAGATATTTTAGCTAAAATAGGAGAAGCTTCAAAAGAGCAGAGAAAAAACTTACTTAAGATTTTAAAGAAATATCATCCTCCAATCTATCATGATGCCAGGGATTTTAGTGAGTTTGTTTAAGGGCCTATTTTTTCTTGTGTAAAATCGTTTTTATAATATAAACAAAAACCGTAACCCCAAGAAGGATGAGCAGAGAATAGAGTTTTGAGAGGTCAAAGGGATGGTTTATCGGATGGCCCAGAGCGGTAACTTCTAAATGCTCAGCGTGAATATCAAGATCTCCCCCGTGTTCAGCACAGGCCTTATTGAACTGCCCGGTTATTTTTAGTTTGTCTCCGACTTTTTTATAATCCCCGAGATAGGAGATCTCATCAAGCGCTATTTTTTCTCGAACAAAAATCCCGATTGCGTTATTTCCGTCATTAACATTGATCCAGTTTTCTAAAATGTCTCCAACTGCTTCGCCTTCAAAAATCACGATTTTGCCATTGTAGAGGTCTGGTTTGTTTAAGAGGTCAGTGCTGGATACTTGTGCAGCGTTTGCTGGTAATATTAGTATTGAAATCCAAAATCCAAATGACAAAACCCAAATAAATCTTTTAATCAATAAATAATTTAATGATTGGGATTTTATCAATTTATTTGTCATTTGGATTTTGTCATTTGTCATTATTTTCCCCTTACCATAGCAATAAAAAATCCGATCAGCGCAAAGATTGACATAAACTCAAGCCTTCCCAGCCACATCAGGATGATATAGGTAACTTTGAGACCATTTGGCATTGTCGGTGCGGTAACCCCAACCGATAAGCCTACATTAGCACAGGCGGATACAGCTTCAAAGGCCGCATCCTGAAGCGGATAACCGTAAAAAAGTCCGATTCCGGTTCCGACAAAATAAGCCATAATATAAATTAGGGTAATAACCAGGGTTGAGCGGATAATTTTGTCACTTAGTACAACATCCTTTATGTGGTGGAATTTCTCAATAATTATTGCTCCACCAGGAGAGAGAACCGATCTTATGTTTTTTATCAGGGTTTTAATTGATAATCCGACCCGCAGCGCCTTAATACCACCGGCAGTGGAGCAGGCTGAGCCTCCCAGTGCCATTGCAAGCATAACCGCAAATACCCCCAGCGGTCCCCATGCATTGAACTGGGAAGGGTAAAGAGTCATGAACCCGGTTCCGGAATGGGCCGAGATAATCTGATAGAATCCTTTTCTAAAAATACCTATCCAGTTGGAGTAGGTACTAAATTGAATCAGAGAAACAAGTGCAACTACGCAAATAATGGAGATCGATGAGATCAGAGTGAAAACTTCAATATTTTTCCTGAATTCTTTGCTGTTTCCGCTCCAAAGTGCAAAGTGCATCGAAAAATTGAGGGTGCCTAAAATCATGAATGCAATTGTAACCAGTTCCACCATAAAACTGTGGTAATAAAGAATGCTCTGAGAGTGAGGGGTAAATCCTCCGGTGTCGTATGCCGCCATAAAGATCCAGATACTATGCAGAAATGACCGGATCAAAGAAATCCCCATATGAGAAAAGAGGATGCTTAATACCAAAATCCCGATCATTAGATAAATAAAACTAATGCTCCATATAAAGCGGGCGGTCTGGATGACATTTGGCATGATCTTTTCTTCCCGGGCTTCTCCGACATACAGCCTATATGCTCCGGCCGATCCGCGAATTAAGAAGGTTAAGCCGATAACTATGATGCCTTGTCCACCCAGAAACATTAATAAATGTCTCCACATATTGTGGGCGTGAGATAAATGATCCAGGTTTTGAATTAAAGCCAGGCCGGTAGTTGCGATCCCGCTCATAGAGTCAAAACAAGAATCAAGGAATGATCCATAATGTCCGGAATAGAAGAGGGGAATTGCTCCTAAAATCATTGCAATAAGCCATGAGGTTGCTGTAACAACTAACCCGTGTCCCCAGCTTAAATCCTTGTTTGTTTTGCAGCTTATTAGTAGCAGCTCTCCAACGATAAGGCAGATCAGCAGGGTGATTGCAAAATCCAGGGCGGGACCCCATTCTGCCAGGGCTAATCCGGTTATCATTGGGATCAGCATGGTTAGCCCAAAAGCAATTACAATCCTTCCGATGTTAAAACCGATAACTTTTAAATCTTCGAGAGAAGGTTTTATAAGCATGTTAAACTATAAAAAGCTTTTTTATTTCCTTTTGGTTTTCTGGTCTGCTTAGTACGATGATTGAGTCACCGGCATATAAGACCGTTCCTCCGCGGGGAAAGATGCTGCGATCTTCTCGAATAATTGTTGCAAGTATGCAGTCTGCCGGAAGTTTGAGATCCATAACTTTTTTGCCGGTGACCGGTGAATCGGATGTGAGCTTGAGCTCAAAAATCGAAAGGTTTCCACGTTTTAGCGAGAGCAGGGTTGTAAGATCTCCCACACTGGTCTCTTCTTCAATCATTGTTGAAATGATGGTGGTGGCAGAAATAGCATCAATCCCTAAAACATCAAAGGTGTTTTGGTTGCGGGGGTTATTGACCCGGGCAAAGGTTCGGTTAACCTTAAAGCACTCTTTTGCCAGCTGGGAGATGATAAGATTGTCTTCGTCGTCACCGGTAACAGCCACTAAGACATCGGCTTTTTCTACTTGTGCATTTTCAAGTGTTAACGGATCGCAGCCATCGCCCGTAACTACCAGAACATTGTCCAGCTCTTCAGCAATCCGCTGGGCCTTGGCTTCGTTGCTGTCTACCAGAACAATGCTGTGCTTCTTTTGTGAAAGAGTAGCAGCTAAATATTGTCCTACTTTTCCTCCGCCGACAATAATTATAAACATTTTATTTTTTCCTAACCCTGAGCGACTCCGAGCTCTGTCGAGGGGGAGTCGAAGGGTCTTCCAAAGCTGCGTTTACGATATAATCCAGTTTTAGAGAATCTTTTCCTACGTTAACGGTGGAGGATTTGTTTTCCTGCAATAAGAAATTGTTGAAAATTTCTGATGAAATTAGGGAAGTACAAATAATCTGCAGACCGAAACGTTTAAAGATATTGGCTCTTTCAGGATCATATATTCGGGTTATAACCCTGGGAACCTTAAAGACCTTTTTGGCTACCTGGCTGGTCATAATATTAGAATTATCTCCGCTGGTAACCGCTGCCAGGGCATCTGCCCGTTCAATTCCGGCACGTTTTAAGACCTCGGGATCAAAACCGATTCCGGTTATGGTTATGCCGTTAAAAGTGGGCCCAAGTCTTTTGAATGAGGCTGGGTTTTTATCGACCACAACCACATTATGGCCTGCAGCAGAGAGAGTTATCCCAAGATTGGCGCCAACCCTTCCGCATCCGACAATTATTATGTGCATTTAGGACTCCTCGATTCCTTTCTTAGGTTTAGAAGTCCAATAATAATCCCAAGGCTTAAAAAAGCTCCCGGAGGAAGAATCATTATTATCATCGGTTTGTATGCATTTGTCAAAATATTGAATCCAAGCAGGGTCCCTGATCCAATAAGCTCCCTGGCACCAGCCAGAACGACTAATGCGAAGGTGAAGCCCAGTCCCATTCCAATTGCGTCAGCCACAGAAGATAAGATTGGATTTTTAGAGGCAAAGGCTTCTGCCCTTCCAAAAATAATACAATTAACTACGATTAACGGAACAAAGACGCCCAGGGCTTTATGAAGGGCGGGCAGGTAGGCTGCCATTGACAGGTCGACGATAGTGGTAAATGTTGCAATAATAATAATAAAGACCGGAATGCGGATCTTTTTGGGAGTTATATTGCGTATTAAAGAGACCAATAAATTTGAAAAGATTAAAACAAATGTTGCCGCCAGCCCCATTCCAATTCCATTGATAACAGTTGATGTAACAGCAAGGGTGGGGCATAAACCAAGGAGAATCTTAAATACCGGGTTTTCGTCTAAAAACCCCTTTAAGATTTCTTTAGTCAGATGTGCCAAGAGCTTCTTCCTCCTTACTATTCTTTAGAACTCCGGCAGAAATGATGTATTTGAAGGCTTCATCCATTTTCATTTCAAGCAAAATCACATCCTGAGCAGGGACAATAACCAGAAAACCGGTGGCCGGGGTAGGGGTGTTGGGAATAAAAACATTAATCAGTTTGCTTTTTACTTTTTTCTCGATCTCCTGGGTTGCGTCAGAAGTTATAAATCCGATCGAATAAATTCCTTTGCGGGGATATTCTATGACGCAGACGTGTCTGAACTTTTCTGTAGCTTCACCGTGGGTAAAGAGAATATCGTTTATTTGCTTTGCGGCTGAGTAGATGCTTTTTACCATCGGGACCCGGTAAAGCAGCTCTTCCCCTACTTTAAACATCTTTGCGCCGATGATATATGAAGCAGAATAGCCGGCAACAAGAACAATGACAATAGTAATTAATAGACCCAGTCCGGGATAGTGCTGGCCTAAAAGCATGGTCAGAAAATTACCTAATATACTGTCTGAAAAACTAAAAATAAGATAGATCAGCCAAAGAGTGACCAAAAGAGGGAGGAGAATAATAAGACCTCTAAAGAAATTTATGCTTAGGCTGTTCCAGAATTTCTTCATATGAACAGAAATTATAACACTTGACATGGGTGAGTGCAAGGCATATTATACCCTTATGAAACCAACCCATGCTTATATTTTAATTGAGTCACTCCCCGGAAAAAGCCTTGAGCTTGTTTCTGCTATAAAGAGGCTGGAAGGTTTAACTAATGTGCATTTAGTCACCGGCCCCTACGATGTAATTGCCTATTTGGAGGCTGCTGACCTTAAATCGATTGGGGAAATCATTGTCAAAAAAATCAAAAGCACCGGTTTTGTCTCCAGAACAGTTACCTGTATTGTGGTTGACGAGGACTAGCTTTTTAGACTGACCATCCTGTTAATTGCTGCCAGATAGGCTTTTACTGATGCTATGATGATATCTGTATGTGCTCCATGACCTGTATAAATACGGTCATCCTTCTTAATTCTGACAGTTACTTCCCCCAGGGCGTCTGTTCCACCGGTAATAGCCTGTATAGTATAGTCAACTAGTTTTGGTTTCTGCCCAACGATTTTCTGAACCGCTTTATAAGCAGCGTCGACCGGACCCGAGCCGGACTCTTTTGCCTCTTTCTTTTTACCATTAAAAATTAAAGAAAGTTTTGCGCTAGGTTTTACCGTCGTCCCCGATTTGATTTCTATCTTGTCTAATTTATAGGATTCTTCTGTTATATAAATTTCTTCTGCTGCGATTGCTTCAAGATCCCGATCTGTTATATCTTTTTTAAGGTCAGCTATCTTTTTGAAGCTGGCAAAAGCCTTTTCAAGTTTTTCTTTTTCAAGAGTGTAACCCAGGCCTTTTAGCTTTTTAATAAAAGCATTACGGCCAGAGTGTTTTCCAAGAACAAGTTTGGATTCTTTAAGTCCGATGCTTTCTGGCGTCATGATCTCATAGGTTTCTCGTGCGCGGATAACCCCGGCCTGATGTATGCCGGCTTCGTGGGCAAAGGCATTTGCTCCGACAATGGCTTTATTCGGCTGTACCAGTAAACCGGTAAGGTTTGAAACCAGACGGCTGGATTTGTGAATCTCTTCTGTCTTAATATTTGTTTCGATATTAAAGAATGGTTTTCTGGTTTTAAGGGCCATTACAATTTCTTCAAGAGATGCATTTCCGGCCCGCTCTCCAATTCCATTAATAGTGCATTCAACCTGGGTTGCGCCGGCACGGACTGCCGCCAGGGAGTTGATAACAGCAAGTCCAAGATCATTGTGGCAGTGCACCGAAAGATCAATTTCTTTTATTTCCGGGACATTACTAATTATATCTTCGATTAACAATCCGAATTCCCATGGGGTAGTATAGCCGACGGTGTCCGGAATGTTTATTGTGGTTGCGCCGGCATCAATTACTGCTTTTATTATTCTATATAGAAATTCTTTTTCTGATCTTCCGGCATCTTCCGGTGAAAATTCGATATCGGGACAAAAAGATTTTGCATACTTAACCATTTCAACTGCTTGTTGTACTACCTGATCCGGTTTCATACGCAGTTTCTTTTCCATATGAATAGGAGAGGTTCCGATAAAGGTATGGATTCTTCTTCTTTGAGCCGGTTTCACCGCTTCTGCAGCTCGTTTAATATCTTCTTTCAAACAGCGGGCAAGAGAGCAGATTACCGGTCCTTTAATTTTTTCAGCAACCTGTTTTACAGATTCAAAGTCGCCGGGAGAGGCGATTGCAAAACCGGCTTCGATAATATCTACATTTAGTCGGGTCAGCTGCCGGGCAATTTCTAGTTTTTCTTCAATATTTAGAGATGCCCCGGGACATTGCTCACCGTCTCGAAGAGTGGTATCGAATATTTTGATTTTTCTGCTCATAATATTAGTATTTTAGCATATTTTTAATTAAAGTGAAATTCTTCCGAAAATATACCGATATAATAGTATGAGTATGATTATTAATCCCAAATTAGCTGCTACTTATCGGATGAAAGCTGCTCAGGGGAAAAAATACCCGCTGCGCAATCTGGAATCGTCTTTAAAAAGATCGGTTCAATATGATGATTCGGGTAAAGTGGCGTTTAAAGATAATGGGATGCCATTTACTAGTCCATTTGAAAGTATATGCTTTTTGCTGGGCTGGCCTCTACCTCAAGATCAAATCACCCAAAGGCTTGACGCTTTTAATCAGAGGCTTTCAACTGTTTTTTCCAATAAAAGGTATGGTCCAAATCAGTCCGATACTTTTCACCTTTCATTTTTTGGCACTTATCTTTGGGCAGTTGGGGAAACAACTCTTCCTCCCCATCCAATGATGCAAAACCTTCAATGTTTTAAGGCCTTTGCGGGCCGGGTTGCTGATGTCCTGCAATTTGGTCCATTCACTTTTCATTTTAAGGATTTGGCTCTTTTTGATGATGGCGCGGTCGTTGCCTGCGGCTATCCCCAGGATAATACTGTTGATTCTGCGAGAGAAAATTATTTGGCAAGTTTTCCCGAGGTAGCGGGTTGTCAGGATATCTGTCACATTACTCTTGGCAGATTTTTCGCTCAACCCAGCAAAAGAGAGCATTCTTTGATGCTTTCTGAAATTGCTGCTTTTAATCGCATTCCTATTGGCAATATTACTTTTAATCAGCTTTTGCTTGGTTACGAAAAAGTATTATGGTATCCCAGTATTGTTGCAGCTATTGATCTTGAATCAAGGGCTGTTAGTATTGATGAATCGGCTTTTGCCAGATGAGGGCAGGAGCGCAGGGGGTGATCACTTTGAGACCTGCAGTAATAAGCAGATCAAATAGATTTTATGAGAGTTATCCGGCAGCTCTGACAGGGGTAAAGATTGACAGCAATTCCTGTAGAATTAGTCTTCGGGATAGGTTTGGGAAAAAGGTTTTTTCTTTATTGAGGGAAGCAGACGGGATTGTTGGCAGGGCAAAGATTTACGGCCACAGACATTTTGCTCCTGTTAATAATCATGATCTTGATTTTTTAATTGCAAAAATTAATGCCTCGGGATTAGAATGCAAAATTAAAGGCCGGACGCTTGATTTTTTAGAGGAGGCACTTACCCATCCTCAAACAAGTCAAAAGAGTTCGTTGAGGAAATGGGAGAAAATGTTTGCTTCAGATACTGATGAAGAAGCAATAAGCAGGGTGTCAATGCCCCCTTTTATAAGAGATGGGTACGAACGATTGCTTTTTAGAAATCTTTCGCCGGAAATGAAAAGAGTATTAGAGGCGGGACAGGGCAGCGGCAAATTTATTATTGCTAAAATGACAGAGTTTAAAGATACCCGCTTTTATGGTTTGGATATTATACCTGCAAATTTACAGACTACTTTGAGGGCGATGAGGGCCTTGCGAATTTCTGCTTCTAACTATTTTCCAATAATAGGCGATGTTTTTGAAATGCCTTTTCCGGATGGGAGTTTTGATTTAGTTTATAATTATGGGGTATTAGAACATTTTTCAAATCCTTTCCTTGTTATTAATGAGATGGATCGGGTTCTGCAGCCTGGCGGCCGGATGATAATTTCTGTTCCCAATGCGCTGGCTCTCCGGGTTTTTGCAAAATGGCTGGTTAATCGGATTGGCGGTCACTGGAAATATGAATATGAAAGAGAGATGCTTCCGGCCGAGATAGTAAGCCAGCTTGAAGGGCTTAATTATCGCATTGCGAGAGTAAAAGGGTTTTCCCCTTTTTGGGTTTATTTTGATTTAAATTTTTGTATCGACCGCGGACAAAAACTGCCGCCCTCTCTTAATTCCCTGATTGGTAAAATTGCCGGTCTTGCAGATTTATGTTCTACTTTTGCTGATAGATTTTGTGACGGTAAAATATCTGCTTTGTTTGGAGATTCAGTCTCGGTTGAGGCGGTAAAATAGTGAAATTTTTTCCACAAACGCGCGATATATCCATGTGAACATAACACCGATCGGCATAAGGGGTCCAGGCAGAACATCTGCTCCTGCTCAAATCAGGGGGAATGGGCAGTCTAGTGCCTCAAGGTATGTTATAAATGGACTTTTGCCCATAACTGCAGAGGCCCTAAAGTCAAAAACTGTCAGAGAACACCATATCAATATTCTTGTTGCAAATTATGGCAAGCTGCCCGACAATCACATTACAATTAACTATCTAACTGATTTGGCGAAGAAGAGGGTTCCTTCTTTTGATAAAAAGATAATTGTCTTACCTAATCATCCGGAAGCAAATGCCTTTGTCACATTAGATAAGGGGACGATTTTTGTTACTCAAAAACTGATAAATAAACTGGGCTGTGTTCAGGCATTAAGCTTTATTCTGGGGCATGAAAATCTTCATCTGGTTGAGGATCATGCTGCAAATGGGTCAGGGGTTGGAGAAAGAAGGGTTCAGGAGACTCGGGCGGATTTCCTGGGGACAAAAGATATACATGATATGGGGGAAAATCCTCTAGGTGCGATAGAGGCGATGGATAGTCTTGATCCAAAGCATGAGGCATCCGGTCCTATCCATGGGGCATCGATCGACCGCTCTCTTAATATGTTGATGACAGTTCCCCATATTGACCTGCCAAATTTGTCTCATCAGCTTGATCCGATCCCTCAAAGAATCAAAAATAGCGGAATTAATCCCCCTTTAGCAGAACGAGTATGCCGCATGTCCATTTCCGATATTGCACCAATGGTTTGGTCCTGTAATTTTTACCAGCTCAGGGTGATGCTTGAAGCAATTGAAGAGGACGAAATAAAGACTCTCTTTTGTGAGAATAAAGGGGTGGGATCGCAAGATACGGTTGAAGCAAAAAAGGCCCTGCTTATTGCAAGAGCCCGGGAGTTGGTTTGCAGGGAACTAATAAGGCAGAAGATCGACCAATCTTATGCCGATGTTGTGTTGGCTTTTTATTTGGAATCGATTGGGGTCGAGGCCGAAATTAAACCGGATTATTCAAAAGAGGAATTAACCTGGTTGTCTGAAAATTTTATTAAATTTGCAAAAAGATCATCAATTGGACTGGAGCCTTTAGCTAAAGATAGCGCTAGATCTTATTGTGAATCTTTTGCCACGCTCTTTTCTTATGTTGTTTCCGACAATGTTGAAGATTATATCTCTTTGAATATTAAAGCAACTGAGAGTGTAAGGGATGTTTTGGGTTCAGACTCTCCAAAATTCCTGCTCAATCCTGCTGTTAGTGAATTGTTTGCTCAAAACCTTTTGGGGGATCTTAAAAGGGAGTTTATTAAGAGAGGCAGGCCGATCAGGGATGCTAAAAAAGTTATTATATTTGATGCAGGGGAAGAGTTTTTATTTAATCCCCAATACGATTTTAATTTGGTGCTCCCTCTTTTAATGAAGTCAAATTGTTTTGATATATCTTTTGATTTATTAGGTAGATTTATGGTTTTTGTTAACAAATCAGGGCCAGGAATGAGAAGCCTGTTTTTGGAGTTTTCTTATTCTTACTATTTATCAAAGGAGGTAGAAGAATTTGATGCTATTAAACTTGGGGATAAGAGGAAAGAAGGAATGTCTGACGAAAGAATTAGGGAGCTGGATATAGAAATCGATCAAAGGGTAAGAAAAACCCCATATCTTAGTTTTTATATCAATTCTTTTTTTCCA
>JABMQY010000097.1 GCA_013202975.1 Candidatus Saganbacteria bacterium | reverse complement strand
TTTGAGCAGTTTTCTCTAATTTAGAAAAAGGGAATTATACATTATATTTTTCTTTCCTAATGATTTGGGAGAGATGTTTCCTTCGCTTCGCTCTACTTGGTCCTTGAAAAAAAGGATAAAAAAATAGGGCTTTTAAAAAGGGGGGTTAGATAAAAACCTGATCTAATTAAATAAAACTATAAATAAGTAGAATAATAATAAGGAGTGTACGCTTCGAACTCCGCTGCGCAAGTGTCAACCTGCTTAAACTCCGGCATTATCTTAAATTTTTTGCGAAGTTTATAAATATCATCTTCATCCATTGCCCAAAATTTGGCCAATTGCAAGTCAGAAAATCCCATAATTTTTGCCTCTCTTAGTATTGCTCGGGGCACCTTTTTACCTTTATATTTTCTAAGGTTTTTTTCATACTCAACGATTTCTTTAATATTATCCAAAAACCAGCGGTCAATATTGGTCAATTCAAAAATAGAATCGATCGACATCCCCGACTTTAGCGCGTGCTTGATATAAAATATCCTCTCTGCCCCCGCAATACTAAGCGCTTGTTTGATTTGATCTTCGTTTGGCTCAAAATTTAAATCTTCCAACCCATAAACTTTAATCTCCAGCGAACGCAATCCTTTTTGCAGTGATTCTTTAAAGGTCCTTCCAATCGACATTGCCTCTCCTACCGATTTCATCGATATCCCAAGACGGGAATCAGCCCCTGGAAATTTCTCAAAAGTAAAACGGGGAATCTTTACAACACAATAATCAATAGTCGGCTCAAAACAGGCCGGGGTTTTCTTTGTTATATCATTTGGTATTTCATCTAAAGTATAGCCAACTGCTAACTTGGCAGCCATTTTTGCAATTGGAAAACCGGTTGCTTTTGAAGCTAAGGCGGACGAACGAGAAACCCGGGGATTCATTTCAATCACAACCATTCGACCATCTCTTGGATTAATTGCAAATTGAATATTAGATCCGCCGGTTTCAACTCCAATTTCGCGGATTACAGCAATAGAAGCATTCCGCATGGCTTGATATTCTTTATCTGTTAAAGTTTGGGCCGGGGCAACAGTTATAGAATCTCCAGTATGAATTCCCATTGGATCAAAATTCTCAATTGAACAGATGATAACAACATTGTCGGCCAAATCGCGCATGACCTCCATCTCATATTCTTTCCAGCCAATTACCGATTCTTCAATTAAAATTTCAGAAATAGGACTTATCTCAATTCCCCGATTCGCAATCACTTTAAACTCGTCCATATTATAAGCAATACCGCCGCCTGACCCGCCCATCGTAAACCCCGAACGAATAATTGCCGGAAAACCAATTTCTTTAACCACCTCAAGTGCTTCTTTATAGCTTCTGGCTTCGCCGCTTCTGGGAAGGTCAAGACCAATCTTTTGCATTGCTTCTTTGAAAAGTTCACGATTCTCTGCTTTTTTTATAACATCCCCTTTTGCACCGATCATCTTTACTTTGTGTTTCTTAAAAACTCCCCTCTCCCATAATGTCACTGCACAATTTAGCGCAGTCTGGCCCCCAAGGGTCGGAAGGACTGCATCCGGTTTTTCTGCTTCAATAATCTTTTCAACAAAATAGGGATCAATCGGCTCAATATATGTCCGGTCTGCAACCTTGGGATCGGTCATAATAGTTGCGGGGTTGCTGTTAACCAAAATAATTTTATAGCCTTCCTCTTTTAATGCCTTACAAGCCTGAACACCCGAATAATCAAATTCACAAGCCTGACCAATTACAATCGGTCCGGAACCAATAATTAAAATGGATTTTATATCAGTTCTTTTTGGCATTTTTCATGTCTCCTATAAATTTCTCGAATAAATATTTTGAATCATGCGGTCCGGCAGATGCTTCAGGATGATATTGTACTGAAAAAACCGGGTATTTCTTATGCCGCAATCCTTCCAATGTTTGATCATTCAAATTTACATGGGTTAGCGTTACTTTTTTTGGATTCAAACTCTTCATATCAACACAGAACCCGTGATTCTGAGAAGTAATTTCGATCTTTCTGGTTTTTAAATCCATTACCGGATGATTTGCTCCCCGATGACCAAATTTTAGTTTATAGGTTTTTCCACCCAGGGCTAAACCGAGCATCTGGTGGCCAAGACAAATTCCAAAGACTGGAACTTTACCAATTAATTCTTTAACTGTTTCAATTACATAAGTTACGGCCGCCGGATCTCCCGGACCATTTGAGAGCATTACTCCATCCGGTTTAAGCGACAAAATCTTTTTTGCAGAAGTTTTGGCGGGAACAACTGTTACCTGACAGTCTCTTTTTGCTAAATCGCGCATAATATTATATTTTGCCCCACAATCCAACAAAACAACTTTGTGTTTTCCTTTTTTATTCCATTTATATATCTTTTGACATGAAACCTCTTTAACCAAATCAACTCCCACCAATCCCTTTGAGCTCTTTGCTTTTCTTACTAAATTCTCTGGATTTAAATCCTCAGTACTTATTATTCCCTTCATTGCACCGGCAGAACGAATATGCAGGGTTAACTTACGGGTATCGATTCCTTCGATTCCGATAATATTATGTTTTTTGAGAAATTCATCCAAACTCATATTTGATCTATGATTACTGGCTATACGGCTGTTTTCGCGAACTATAAAACCGGACAAGTGGGGTTTTTCTGATTCAAAATCTTCTTCATTTATTCCGTAATTCCCGATCAAAGGACAGGTCATGGTTACAATTTGGCCTTTGTAGGAGGGATCGGTCAGAATTTCCTGATACCCGGTCATCGAAGTATTAAAAACAACTTCTCCGAAACTTTCCCCGGTTGCACCAAAAGAGGTTCCATCAAACACTGTTCCGTCTTCAAGTACTAATAAGGCTTTCATTGATTTCCTCCGCTATTTTTTTACCCTCTGCCAACGCCCAGACGATTAAAGACGGTCCGCGCCGCATGTCACCAGCAATAAAGAGTCCTTTTTTAGCTGGGACCTTTTCCGGACGCAAAAATCCTAATGCCAGAATAACCAAATCAGCTTCAATTTCAAATTCTGACCCAGGAATTTCTTTTAAATTATTATTAACACGTATGCATTGGAGGCGTTTCCCGGTAAACTCTTTCGTTAAAACCGACCATTTGCGTTCGCAACCCTCTTCATGTGATGATGATATTTTTAAAATAAACGGATATTGCGGCCAGGGTTGATGTTTTGGCCGATCCTCTGATGGCTTTGGCAATAATTCTAATTGTATAACACAACTAGCACCTTGGCGATTAGCCATACCAACACAATCAGATCCAGTATCCCCTCCCCCGATTACAACAACGCGTTTACCTTTGGCGGACAGATCGCGATCTGTCCCTACAGAAACCAAATAATCCATGGCAAAATGAATTCCATTTAATTCTCTGCCTGGAATTTTCAAATCACGAGGGGTTCGTGCGCCACAGGCCCAGACGGTAGCATCAAACCCATCCGAATTCTTTTTAATATCTGAATTAATTTTAAATTTGATCCCTTCTTCTTCCCAGATTTTTATCCTGCGATCCAAAATTTTCTTGTCTAATTTAAAATCTGGAATTCCATAACGCATCAGACCACCAATTTTTTCTTCTCGCTCAAATACAGTGACTATGTGCCCCATTCTATTAAGATTTACCGCGGCAGAAAGACCGGCCGGACCAGAACCGATTACTGCAACCTTTTTACCAGTACGAATTTTAGGAGGATTTGGTTTAATCCAGCCCTTTTTAAAAGCATGCTCCACAATTGCTAATTCGTTATCTTTTATTGTAACTGGATCGTCATTAATTCCTAAAACACAGGCACATTCACATAGAGCCGGACAGACTCTTCCGGTAACTTCCGGTAAAATATTGGTCGCTTCTAAGAGTTCAATCGCTCTTTTCCATTGACGATTGTAAACAAGATCATTCCACTCCGGAATATAATTTCCTAAGGGACAACCATTGTTGCAAAATGGTGTACCGCAATCCATACAGCGGGAAGCCTGATCTTCAGAATCACGATCATGGCGTAAAGTAAAAACCTCTTTATAATCTTTTACCCGCTCGCAAACAGGACGATAATCACAGGTTTTACGTCTTAAGTTTAAAAATCCCTTCGGATTACCCATAAGTCGCCACCCCCATCTCTTCACGCTCTTCTTCTGTAAGTACCCGTTTATATTCAATAGGCATAACTTTTACAAAATTACGAATCTCTTTCTTAAAATTATCCAAAATATTCTTTGCAACTGGACTGCGGGTATATTTAAAATGATCTTCTAGCATTTTCTTTATAGATTTCTTATCTTTTGAAGTTAATTCTTCAAGCTCAACCATTCTTTGGTTACATCTTGATGAAAATTCTCCTAACTTATCCCAAACATAGGCAATTCCACCAGACATTCCAGCTGCAAAATTTCTTCCAGTCGGACCAATTACAACAACTCTGCCACCAGTCATATATTCACAACCATGATCTCCTACTCCCTCAACTACAGCATTAACTCCGGAGTTACGGACACAAAAACGCTCTCCTGCCATCCCACGAATATAAGCCTCCCCATTGATTGCTCCGTAAAAAGAGGTGTTTCCAATAACAATATTTTTTAGCGGGGAAGTAACAATTAATTTACCGCCAAACATCCCTTTTCCAACGTAGTCGTTTGCAATTCCTTCAAGTTTAAAAGTTATTCCAGAGACAAGCCAGGCACCAAAGCTCTGTCCTGCAACTCCACTAAACTTAAAATTAATCGTATCCTCAGCAAGCCCTTGCTCTCCAAATCGTCTCATAACTTCACCAGAGAGCATTCCACCAGTCGTTCTATCTGAATTATTAATTGATACTTCGTGTTTAATTTTAACTTTATTATTCAAAGCTGGCCGAGCAAGTTTCATCAACTTACGATCTAAAATTTTATCAATTGCATGATTTTGTTTTTCAGTACAATGAACTTTATCACTTTCTGGACGATACAAAATATTGGAATAATCTATCTCTTTTGCTTTCCAGGGGAGATTCTTCTTATCTACTTCTAATAAATCGGATCTTCCAACTAACTCATCAACTGTTTTTATCCCAAGTTCAGACATAATCTCGCGCAACTCTTCTGCTAAAAATTTAAAATAATTAACTATATATTCTGGATTTCCGCGATATCTCTTAGATAAAATCGGATCCTGGGTTGCAACACCGACTGAACAGTTATTTAAATGGCAGTGACGAAGCATTACACAACCTGAAACAATTAACATAGTAGTTGCAAAACCAAACTCTTCTGCACCAAGCATTGCAGCAATTGCAACGTCGCGCCCGGTTCTAATCTGTCCGTCAGTTTGCAATCGAACTCGGCTGCGTAAATTATTTAAAACTAAAGTCTGATGTGTTTCGGCTAATCCTAATTCAAATGGAAGGCCGGCATGACGGATAGAGCTTACAGGCGATGCTCCTGTTCCCCCATCTCCACCGGAAATCAAAATCATGTCAGCATGCCCTTTTGCAACACCGGCCGCAACTGTCCCTACTCCAACTTCAGAGACCAATTTAACTGAAATACGAGCCTTTGGATTTACATTTTTAAGATCAAAAATAAGCTGAGCTAAATCTTCAATCGAATAAATATCGTGATGCGGAGGAGGAGAAATCAGCGTCACTCCCGGCGTTGTGTAGCGAGTTTTTGCGATAATCTCTGATACTTTGTGCCCCGGAAGCTGTCCCCCCTCTCCTGGTTTTGCACCTTGAGCAATTTTTATCTGTAACTCATCTGCATTGACTAAATAATTTGTAGTTACACCAAAGCGACCTGAAGCAACCTGCTTAGTTGCACTGCGACGGTCATCAGTAAAACGGGAAGGATCTTCTCCCCCCTCACCGGTATTTGATCTTCCACCGATCATATTCATAGCTTTTGCAATTGTTTCGTGAGCCGGGCCAGAGATTGAACCAAAACTCATTGCCCCAGTTGCAAAGCGTTTCATAATTTTCTCTACTGATTCAACTTTATCAATTGAAATTGACTTGTTTGTAGTTTTGAACTTAAAACCACTGCGCAAGGTTGTCGGATGTCCGGATTGATCATTAATTAAACCTGTAAATTCTTTAAAGCGTTTATAGTCATTATTTCTAGTTGCATCTTGAACAGCAGCAATTGATTCTGGATTCCAAAGATGGAACTCTCCATCGGATCGCCACTGATATATACCACCGCTATCTAATATATTTGAACTCAACTCATCAAAAGCTGCCCTATGCCTTATTTTTGTCTCTTTTAAAATAATATCAAATCCTGCTCCACCAATACGAGATGGAGTTCCATCAAAACATCTCTCAATAACCTCGGGAGCTATCCCAAGAGCTTCAAAAATCTGTGCGCCACGATAACTATTTAGTGTCGAGATTCCCATTTTTGAAAGAACTTTTTTAATTCCTTTATTAACTGCTTTGCGAAAATTATTAATCGAAGTCTTTGCATCTAAAAACAAATCCCCTCTCTCAACTAAAAGCTCAATTGCTTCATAAGCAAGGTATGGATTAATAAGATCAACCCCATAGCCTAACAACAAAGCAAAATGATGAACTTCACGCGGCTCTCCACTCTCTAAAATAATTCCAACCTTGGTACGCAATGCTTTTCTAATTAAATAGTGATGCACTGCACCAACTGCCATTAAAGCCGGAACTGCAAGATGTTTTTTGTCAACACCACGGTCGGACAAAATTATAAATGTGTATTCATCTTTTATGGCATTCTCAACATCGCGACAAATATTATTCAAGACCTTGGGCAGGTCACGACCTGCCCCTACAGGGGACAATATTGAAATGGTTTTCGTTTTAAACCCATTTTTCTGGATTGATCGGATTCTTTCTAATTCTTCATTGGTTAATATCGGCTCTTTGACAAATAATTTATGGCAATGCTCTGGAGATTCGGACAAAATATCTTTTTGTGGTCCAACATAACTCTCAAGACTCATTACAATTTCTTCGCGAATCGGATCAATTGGCGGGTTGGTAACCTGTGCAAACAATTGTTTGAAATAATTGTATAACAATTGCGGTCTTTGCGATAAAACAGCATGCGGGGTGTCATTCCCCATCGATCCGATCGGCTCTTGTCCTTTTTCGGCCATTGGTTTTAGAATCATTCGCATGTCTTCTCGAGAATAACCGAATGCTTTTAATTGCGGCAGAACATTATCAACTGACTTAGATGATCCAATTTTATGTAGGTCATCCAAGTTGATCATATTTTCTTTTAACCACTGGCTGTAAAAACGGCTGCTGTAAATTTCTTCTTTAATTTCATCGTCTTCAACAATTCGATGAGACTCTGTATCGATATAAAACATTTTGCCCGGCTCAAGCCGTCCAGAATATTTAATATCCTCCGGTTTTATATCAAGAACCCCTACTTCTGAAGCCATAACTACCATGCCATCGTTTGTAACAATGTATCTGGCTGGTCGAAGACCATTCCTGTCTAATACTGCACCGACATGTTTTCCATCGGTAAAAGCAATTGCAGCCGGACCATCCCACGGTTCCATGAAACAAGCATGATACTTATAAAAATCACGAACCTCTTTATTCATCTGATTATTATGTTCCCATGCACCAGGAATCAACATCATCATAGAGTGAGCCATTGAACGACCAGATAAAACCAGAAGTTCAAAAACGTTATCAAGTGAAGCAGAGTCCGAACCACCAGGAACGATTACATCGACTCCACGTGCTCTCATCCAGTTAATGTTGCCACGCAGAGTATTTATCTCACCATTGTGTGCCAGAAATCTGAAGGGCTGAGCCAAATCCCAGGTCGGAAAAGTGTTGGTACTATAACGTGAGTGCACCAATGCAATTGAACTTTTCAAATCGGGATCGGACAAATCAAGAAAATATTCTTCAACCTGGCCAGGCATGAGCAGGCCTTTATAGGAAATTGTACGCGAAGACAAATTGGTGATATAAAAATCTTCTGCAGTGATCTCTTTTTCAATTTCACGGCGGATCCGATAAAGTTTTCTCTCAAATTCCAGGCGGGTATTTATTTTTTTACCCTTAAATATGAACACCTGTTCAATTACCGGTTGAGTTTTACGAGCAGTCTCCCCTATTTCCGAATCACTAATAGGAACTTTTCTCCAGCCAAGTAAAACCTGTTCTTCTTGTTCAACAATTTTCTTAAAAACATTCTTGCAAATATCGCGCAGCCTTTTATTCTGCGGAAAAAAGACTAATCCGGTTCCGTAAGAGCCAAATTGAGGAAGTTTTGGAAATACTTTCTTATAAAAATCGTGAGGGATCTGGATAAGCAGACCTGCCCCATCGCCAGTTTTTGGATCAGCCCCAACCGCACCGCGATGAGACAAATGTTTTAAAACCTTGAGCCCTTTTTCTACAATATCATGCGACTTCTCACCTTTGATATTGACGACAAAACCGACCCCGCAGCTGTCATGCTCGAAAGCCGGATTGTATAGTCCTTTACTTTTATATTTTTCATATCCAAACATTTTAAACTCACCAAAAAACATGCCCCTAAAAACTTATTTACAGAATAGGTAGATATTTCTTTATTTCGTATTCAGTTACCTGAATCCTAAAATCATCCCATTCCTTTTTCTTTAAGTCAATTAATCTTCCAAAAGTGTGGTCCCCTAGTGCTTCACGAAGGAACTCACTCTTCTCAGCAACTTCGATTGCTTGTCCCAAACTTGCCGGAAGTGATTTTATTCCGCGCTCTGCTCTCTCTTTATCAGATAAATCATAAAGATTAAGCTCCATCGGATCAGCCAACTTATACTCTTCTTCAATTCCTTTTAATCCGGCTGACAACATCACGGCTAACTGAAGATATGGGTTTCCAGATGGATCCGGACATCTAAGTTCCATTCTGGTAGCCTTTTCTGCACCTGGTTTATACATCGGTACACGAACTAGGGCCGATCTATTTCTTCTTGACCATGCAATATAAACCGGAGCTTCAAATCCTGGAACTAATCTCTTATAAGAATTAACCCAAGGAGCAAGAACAGAGATCATCTCTGGTGCATGTTTCAAGATTCCTGCAATATACGATTTTCCGACTTTAGAAAGATGAAATTTATCTTTGGCATCGTAGAAGGAGTTGTTCTTTCCTGTAAATAAGGATTGATGAACATGCATGCCGGAACCATTCTGTCCAAACATCGGCTTTGGCATAAAGGTTGCATAAACACCGTTGGCAGAAGCAATCTCTTTTACGGTTAAACGATAGGTAACCATATCGTCAGCCATTTTAAGGGCATCATCGTAGCGCATATCTATCTCATGCTGTGATGGTGCAACCTCATGGTGGGAATATTCGACATTTATCCCAAGTTTGCGAAGGGCAAGAACTGTATCGCGTCTAAGATTTGAAGCCATATCTAATGGGGTTAAATCAAAATATCCTCCATTATCCAATATTTCGGTCCCTTTGGAATCCTTAAAGTAAAAATATTCGAGTTCCGGTCCTACATACATATGGTCAAAGCTAAGCTTCTTCATTTTTTTCAAAGCACGTTTTAAAATGTAGCGTGGATCTCCTTCGTATGGCTTTCCTCCTGGCTGAAGAATGTCACAGATCATTCTGGCAACTGCATTTTCCTGCGGCCTCCATGGAAGGATTTGGAAGGTATTTGGATCCGGCATTGCGATCATGTCTGATTCTTCAATATCCTGGAAACCGGTGATTGAAGATCCGTCAAAACCCATCCCATCGGTCAAGGCTCCCTCAAGCTCTTCCTTTCCAATTGAAAAGCTCTTTAGAATCCCGTTGATATCAGTAAACCACAATCTAATAAACTCCACCCCGTTGTCTGCCACCATTTTTAGAATCTCGTCTTTACTTGGCATATTGAATCCTCCTTTTTTGGGGAACCTGAGACTAAACATCTCGGTTCCTCATCTTCTTACCCTAGATATAGCAATTTTGATTCCTGTCCATTTATGAGGTAAATCTACAATTTTGTAGTTTTTAGGCGTCTGGGATACGTTTTTGTGGGAAAAATAACCCTGGGGGATCGTCGATCGTTGTCGTCAACGATAGAACGTAACGGCTATGGTTTTCTTTTTCGGTTATTTAACAGAAGGAATTACCAATTTTTCGCTTTGTTTAAAATAAAAAACAAGAGTTTTTGAGGATTGTTAAAAGTTTCACAAAGTCGCCTTTATTTAGAATTTATGTATAAATCCCTAAATTATTAGAAAGTTTTTTTCTATAATATACAGATCCATTGCCAAAAAAATCCACCAAAGAATTAATAGGGAAATATCCTGCTAAATTTCCCCAAATATATTGACGATAAGTTTTATTATCTTTGCTCATGCCTTTTTTACTTCGAACAATTCCTTTATTCGGATTTCTAATTCTCTGCATCTTTTTGCCAAAATCCCTAGGGCTTAGAGTATCTACAACACAAACCTTTAACCCATGTTCAACCATAGCATTGTAAATATATTTATTAATATGTTCATCAAGAAAGGAATAACCAATAATTAATAATCTATTACTATTTTCTAATGATTGTCTAAAAATTTCAAAATACCATCTAATTAATGGTTCCTTAATAAGAGGATCTATTTTATTTTTTACCCCGATACCAATAACAGGATCTCCATCTCCTTTAGAATCTAACCAATTATTAGAACCATGGAGTTTTATATATGCAAAAGTTCTATCTTTACTCAGTAAACGTAAGTACTCTTCCTGTTTTTTTAATACCTCTTCTTCTGTTGGCAGCTTTACGGGAGTAGAAACATGTTGATGATCGCCGTACGCTGTTGGTGCTCCAAGAAAGCTTATTGCTCGGCGATCAAGCCTATGCTTTGAATATTGTTCTATAAACAAGTCTTGGTTTAAAGTAAAAAAAATATTTATATTATTTTGGATAAAATCAAAAAAAGGGTTTAATATTCCACCATTCTTACAATTAACTGGCAAAATTATTTCTTCCTGAAACTTATAAGCATCTTCTATTGCTGATTTTATTGTATCTTTTTCTTCTTTATGTTTATCTAAAATTTCATCATAAATATTTTCGTAATTAAAATTATCAAAATCGGATGGTTCATCCCCATAACCCAACATCGTCTCTTTAATATATCGGCACTGCTGAACTTTTTCATGATTAAAAATAATAGCCCACATTTCATCAGCCAATAATCCACCAAAGTTTTTGGTAAAACCTGCACCTGTAAGTAAATTAATCCTTTTTGAGGTCATATAAACTAATTCTACCCTTCATTAAAGCTAAAAACAATGTTTTGGGGGATATTAGTCGTTTTCGGCCAAAAGACGACACCGAACACCGTTTCGTACAATCGTAGACGAAACCGACCTACGATTCCTCCCTATTCACCCTACAATCCGCATCGTAGATAATTTGAAAGTTAGTGGTTTTAATTATTCCAGGGCGGTGATGATGAGCAATTATTTCTAATACTTCTGGGATTTTTTCTTTGGGAAAGCTTTCAATCTTTTCTAAAATATCTTTGGCGATAGGCGGACCTTCTATCTCCTGATATTTTCCGGCATTTGATTTATATTTTCTCTCAGCTTCATGAATTCCGATGTCATGCAGAATGGCAGCCGCAATTACTACATTGCAATCCCCTTTTCTTTCCAATAAAAGTTCCTCAGAATATTTGAGAACTTTCAGAGCGTGATTGATTCTCTTTTTATCATCGCCGAAATATTTTTGCATCTCACTTATAATCTGATTTCTACTATCCAATTGCTTTCTTTCCTTTTTCTCCCGTTCTTATCCTAATACACTCTTCAAGAGGAACAATAAAAATTTTACCGTCACCAATTTTGCCGGACTTTGCCCCTTTTACAATTGCAGCAACTGTAACATCTACAAAATCATCGTTAACAGCAACTTCGAGGCGAACTTTTTTGAGAAGATTAATCTCGTGCACTACACCACGATAGGTCTCAGTATATCCTGCCTGCTGCCCCGCTCCTATCGCATTGGAAACAGAAACCCTATAAACCTCTTTTTTAAACAATTCCTTTTTTACATCTCTCAATTTTTCCGGTTGAATATAAGCTATTATAAGTTTCATCGTTTTTCCCTCCTTTAAGTGGTTGTGAAGATTTGGAAATCAGCATAAGCTTCGAGTCCATGCTCACCAATATCCAATCCACGCAACTCTTCTTCTCTTGTGACTCTAAGACCAACAAATTTCTCTATCAGTTTAAAGATAATTCCCATTGCAATTGCTACAAAGATAACTGCAGCAACTACACCAATCAATTGAATATTAAACTGACTAAATCCTCCACCATAAAATAACCCATTATTAGCTAAACCAAGAGCTTTTTGCCCAAAGATACCAATTGCTAGTGTTCCCCAAATCCCGTTTACTCCGTGAACTGGGAAAGCACCGACCGGATCATCAATGTGCAATTTATCTAGAATAATTACAGCAAATACGACTAGAATTCCACCGATTGCTCCAATAATCATTGCAGCCCATGGCTCAATAAATGCACAGGGAGCAGTTACAGCAACTAACCCGGCTAAGGCTCCGTTCATTGCCATTGAAAGATCTGGTTTGCCAAACATTTTCCAAACGACAACCATTGCAAAGATTCCACCTAACGCTGCGGCTAAGTTAGTATTAATTGCAACTCGAGCAATTAAATCACCATTCCCAACCGATAGAGTTGATCCAGGGTTAAAACCAAACCAACCGAACCATAATATAAAAACACCAAGTGAAGCTAGAGGAATTGAGTGACCAGCTATTGCATTAGCTGAACCATCCTTATTATATTTCCCGATTCTCGGACCAAGGATCATAGTTCCAACTAAGGCAGCAGTTCCTCCAAGAGCGTGGACCACAGTTGATCCAGCAAAATCAGCAAAACCTAAACCAGCCAACCATCCTCCACCCCAGACCCAGTGTCCAACTATTGGATAGACTATTGCTGAAATCAAGAACGAGTAAATTAAGTAAGCTGGAAATTTCATTCTCTCAGCCATACCACCGGCAACTATAGTTGCAGCTGCTCCACAGAAAGCGGCTTGAAAAAGCCAGAAGGCATACAATGGTATATCTGCACCACTTTGTGCTCCGGATAAAAACCAACCGGAGAATCCCATAAAACCATTCCCAACTCCAAACATTATTGCGTAGCCAAAAGCAAAGAACCCGAGTGATGCCATACAAAAATCAAGAAAGTTCTTAGTCAAAATATTACAGGCATTTTTTGCTCGAATAAATCCGGCCTCAACCATCCCAAATCCTGCCTGCATAAAGAAGACCAGAAATGCTGCTATTAAGACCCAAACTGTATCTAAACCTCTAATTATATCTTGCATCTCAAACACCTCCTTAAAACGCTAAAACAAAATACGGAACTATTGTTGGAAAAAGTGTAAAACTTGGATCGGCACCAGTTGTCGTATCAAAATTACACAGAGCAACCAAAACACCGATAAAGACCTTATCATTAATTGGCTGCTCCAAGGCAAACTGTGGAGTAATATCAAATGCCAAATTAGAATTCACAGTCGCCTTCTTTGCAGTAATCCCTAATCCCCAGTATCCGCAAAAAATGTCAGCATAAAGTGAATAAGTAGAACCGCTTGATCCACTTCCACCTGATGCGGCTAGATCTAAAACTACTCCCGGTTTTAAATCAAACCTAATTCCCCCACCCAAGGCTCCACCTGGAGTGTATCCGAAAAGATAGGTATCCGCCGAAACCACACTTGAGAATAGGATGAAACTGAACAATAAGATCAACAAAACTTTTTTCATATCAACTCCTCCTTTTTAGCATTCACCCTTATTAGAGCAATTTTCATTCCCGGAGGTTTGTGAGGGAAAGGAGTACGATTTTGTTTGATAGAAGGAAGAAGTGTTACATTATTGTAGAAAAAACTAAGCGCTTAGGTTATATTTCTTAACCTTATACCCAAGCATCCTCTCGGTAATACCGAGCACCTTAGCAGCTTTGCGTTGTGATTTATACTTATGAAGTGCTTCATCAATCTTTTGTTTTTCAATTGATTCAATAATCAATGGAAGAGTTGTCCCTTCGGCCTTAACCTCAACGTCTTTAGCAGATAAATTACCAGGCAGATCACGAGGACCAATTAATTCCTTCTGACAAACTATAACCGCCCGCTCAATAACATTCTCAAGCTCACGAACATTCCCCGGCCAGGCATATCGGCAGAGCTTCTCCAGCGCTGCGGGTACGACGGTGAAGGGCCCCTTGCCGTTGCGCTGCCCAAACACCCGCAGGAAGTGCTCCACCAGCAACGGAACATCCGCCGGCCGTGACCGCAGCGGCGGCGCAGTGATGGCGATGACATTGAGCCGATAGAAGAGATCTTCCCGGAAGCGGCTCGCGCGCACCTCGAC
>JABMQY010000096.1 GCA_013202975.1 Candidatus Saganbacteria bacterium | reverse complement strand
GCTTTTCCAAGATCAAAGAAGGCTGAACTGGCTTCAAGATATGCCGCCTCCGGTCCAAAAGAATACAGGGACAAGAGGGAATAATTTGCCCTCTCCCTGTGGTGAGCGCTCAGTTCTTCAAGTATGATACCAGAAAAGAATTTTGCGGACAATTTTCTTAAATTTTCATCTTCTGTCTGGTTATATGCAATCTGGGCATAAGCCTCAATAATTAAATCTTTCCATTGCTTTGGAATATTTGATTTAATTAAAGAGATAAAGATATCTGTACTGTCCACTCTGATTGTGTAATTGTCATCTCCGCTTGCAGACTTTAAGGCCTTAATTAATGGTTTTATAATAATTATCTTATTTTTTGGGGGAGCCTCTGAGCTGGCGAAGAACTTTAGTCTTGAGACTGCTGCTTCCTTTTCTTTTAAATCCCCATAGATTAAATTGCTTAAAACAGAAACCAGCAGCTCTCTTGGGGTGATGGTTGCCTGTAAATGGGTAAGGGATTCTATTTCAAAGTGTGGTTGGAAGTTAGGAAGCTGGTTTATAGCAGCAAAAGCTACTTCTCTTGTTTTATCATATGTTAATCTTTCTAGTTGCCTTTGACTTCCGGAACCATTTATCAGTTTTTTCTTCATTCCGGTTGTTCCATGAAACCTTACCCAATTAACGATTCTTACACCGATCGACATTGTAGTTCCCTCCTATTAATAAGCTGACTTATAGGCTTTGCTGGAGCACCAGTATTGGTCCCCATAGAGCCTATTAAGTATTTTTCCATCATTTGGATCCATCTCAACAATCTGTTCATCTAAGTAGTCATATTCTCTATACATCTTCACTGCTGGCGAAAACAAAAGTGGACCACATGAATAGGTGGACTTTGACCAGACAGTCTTTCCTTTGTAATAATTCGGTTACTGTTCCCATTTTAATCAGTCTCCTTTATTCATTGAGTAATTTTTTGCACTATTATTGTTTGTTCATGTCCCTTTGGGTAAGTGTATTGCCATATGTAGCCAGTAGCAAAGACAGAACCACTCTTCCCGACAGCAACACCGCTTGCATATTCATATTGAGTCAGACCGCCATACATTTTATTAACCGTCCAAAGAAACTTTCCTTTTGGACTAAATTTGCCAACCCAATAGTCTAAACTGTGCCCTTTTGCCTGAAACGATCCTCCGGCAATATAGCTGTTTCCGTTTTGATCAATTGCAATGTCATTCCCGTTATCTTCTGAATTATAAAGCCCGTTATAATCTGTAGACCAGATTTTTTTGCCTTTTGGGTCTAGCTTTTCTACTCTTATATTGTTATAGCCAGCATTCCATGGATTGGATTCATGCGTCCCGCTTAAGAATATGTTTCCGCCTTTGTCTAGCTCAATACCAGAATAATCGACGTGATTGCTGTTACTTTTATCAAACTTTGACCAAAGAAGCTTGCCGGAAGAGGAGTATTTTAATAATAGAGAATTAGGAATAGACCCTTGTGGGTACCAGGTTGCTCCTGCAAGGTAGGCGTTATCATTTTTGTCCAGGGCAATATCACGCGCAATGTCATTGGTGTGTTTTGGGTTGTCGTAAATCACAGGTTTTGGCCAGAGTGCTTTCCCGTTGGTATCGCATTTCATTAACCAGACATCGTGTCCACCGGTTTCACAGGAAGAACCTGTAAGGAAAAGAGTATTTGATTTTCCTAAGGCAATGCCTGATCCGAAGTCACTAGAATTTAATTTGCCATTATAGGTTTTTTCCCAGAGAAGTTTTCCGTTTGGGTTAAACTTTCCATACCAGATGTCATAATTTATGCTACCAACAACATAGGAATTTCCTTTGCTATCTACAACAATGCGTCCTCCCCCGGCCTTTGAATTCCCTATAGTGCTCCACACTATTTTTCCCTTTGGATCAAATTTTGCAACCCACAGTCCGGTTTTATAGCCAGTTACATAAACATATCCTTTATTATCAACCGTAATTCCGCTAGAAGAACCATGAATTCCTTTTTCCCATCCAATTTTGGGAACCCCAATATCAGCAGATTTGATGTCAGGTTTTAACACGTCCGGAATTTGTAAGTCTGGAACAGCTTTGTCAGGCTTTGCTGCATCTGGTGTTGGGGAGTCCGGTTTGATAGCTGTTTTGTCAACGATTATTGCTTTATCTAATGGAAAAGCATTATCAAATTGCATAAATTTATCTGGTGGGGAAGGTGTATCTTTTTTAATTTTTATATCAACATAAATACTTCCATCTGGTTGAACATCATATTTTACAGATGTATCTTTATTCGGTAGATCGGGTTTTGGCAAGTCAGCAGCACCATCTTTTCCGGAAAGTCCAGAAGTTTTGCTCTTTGGAACGCAACCCGTCAATCCCGGCAGCCTTTTTTTCGGCGGGTTCTTTTTATGTTTCACCGACCGCTTTGAATACCAGGTATCAATACTTTGAAATAATTCGGTTACTGTTCCCACTTAAGATCAACCTCCTTTAATAGGCTTTCTTATAAACCATCGATCCTCCGTCTCCGCGTGATGCTCCTATTAGGTGGCGTACTATATTGCCGTTATCCGGATTGATTTCTGCAATATCCAAACAGGGTAATTTATCAGGACCTGAACCATGAGCCCCAGATATTTTCATGAAAAGATTAACCTTTGATCCTTTGGAATTAATCTGCATAGGTCCTCCCGTAATTCCTGATGGCCAGTCTATTATAGGGACATTGCCATAGCTATTTACTCCGCCGGTATGAAGAGAGGAAGATTTTTTATACCATTTTGTTTGGCGGGTTGAATAATTATACGATATCAATTGGTAACTGCCCCCAATAAAAACTTTTTCTTCTTGGGTAGAGAAAATTATGTTGTTGCACCATAGACCAGGTAATGATCTTGTGATTTCCTTATCATTTGAAGCATCAAAAATGATAGTGGTACTCAGTCTTTTTCCAAAACCACTTTTTGTAGTATGCTCACCACATGCTACTCCCCATTTGCCATTTGGATTTATCCCAAGGCCCCTGGCTCCCACCCAGCTATTTAATGAGATGGAGCCGGTTTCTTTTTTGCTTGCTACGTCAAAAACCCGCAGTTTATCTGTGCCATCATTGCCACAGGCAAAATATATTTTTTTATTATTTGGATGGAGTGCCATATGATCATATCCTGAACCACTACGATATGTTTTCTCTGTACAATCGAGTTTAGTGATAACATCGGTAACTTTATATGTATCTAAATCCAAATAACTAATTTTTTGTGCTCGGGTAGCATCATCCTTATCCCGCCAGACAAAATATAACAATTTTTTCCCTTTTACGAACTTTAGTTTAGCTGAACCGGTGATTATGTGTTTGTCAGGAATTGAGATTGTTTTTTTTATTTTATGAGTATTTGTATCAATGACGTTAATTCCGTAAGACCCCAAAACAAATATTTCTTTTGAATCTGGAGAAACAAAAAGTGAATAAGGATAATGGACGGAAGGATTGATAAGTCCTAACCCTTTGCCGGTCTTTTCGTCAATTATTGCCACAGATCTCCCTTTTGGGTGATAATTCCATTGTGCAATTTGATAGAGTAAACTTTTATTTCCAGTTTTAAAGGCAGGGTCGTACTTAACCCTCAAATTATGGTTGCCAATTTTTATCTGATTTTCTCCTTCATCAAGCCTTACTGCTGTGCTGGTTCCTCCGAGCCCAATACAATGGTATCCTTCGTTCTTAGTTTTATAGCTTCGTTTGTTAACCTTTATGGTGCTAGTGCGGTAGAAATCATTATTTATGACTACAGGAATATAAGGAGTGTTTGTTGTGATCTTCCCTGCTGGACTTGCTATTGCAGGATTGTCGTCTTTTTTTGAAGGAGAACAAGCGGTTAGGCCCGGCATTCTGGTTGATGATGGGTTCTTATTCTTATTCTTTTTCTTATGATTTCTAACAACCCACCAATCGTCTATTTTTTGTAAAACATTAATTATTCCATTTCCCATTTTAATCACTCCTATTTTGTAAGACTTAATTTGAAAGTTCTGGCTGTATCTGAATGCCAAAAATGCTTGTCATCATAAAAAATTCCATCTGGTGATAGGCGGGTGGGGGTGTAAAAGCGATTAATAACCTTTCCTTCTTTTGATAACTGGTAGAACCTTGGGCTTTTTCCATGAGCTTCCCCCCAGTCAAGATTCCAGAAATATTTTCCGTCCCAGCTTAAGTTGTGTGATTCACTACTGGGAGAAAGGAATGACGTTATAATATTTCCTTTTAGGTCAATATTATAAATAGTATGACCCTGAGTTGTCCAGAGAGAATTTCCATCCCAGGCCACCCCCCGATTACCATGTAAAATAGTGGAACTTTTAAATGTAATGGAATCTAATATTTGTCCCTGTGTTGATATTTTATATATTTTTTCTGAATTTAGGTTTTCTGAAACAGTGGCCCAAAGATGTTTTCCATCCCAGGCAAGGTCATGAACTTGTTTTTTCCCTAAGAAAAAGGAGGCTATCTGCTTAGAATCTTTATCTGTTTTGTATAGTATATAGCCCTTTTTAGAGGAGTCCCATTCTGTGCTCCAAAAATACTTCCCATCACTTACCAGAGGATTTTTCTTCTTGCCGAGTGTTCCCTCAGTTACTTTTTCTATACAGAGGTACCCTCCTTTGTCGCCTTGGGTGCAGCATTTTCCTTTCGATCTCAAGCTTATATAGTCACCATAGTCGTCAGAGTAGCTTCCTTTAGGGCAAAATGGATTTTCATTTTTAATAGGTCCGCAAGCGGCTAACCCCGGAAGCCTTTTTTGAGGAGCCTTCTTTTTTTGTTTAACCGACCGCTTTGAATACCATGTATCGATACTTTGTAATAATTCTACAAATCCCCCCATTTAAAACACCCCCCTTATAAGTCCTTTGCCACGCTTACTTTTTTGCATAATATCAATAATCTTATCAAATATTGGTCGATTAACCTCTTTCAATCTTTTCAAATATCTCTTTGCCATTATCTTTTCGCCACGGCGCTGATACGAAACTAAATCCTCTGCAATTATTTCCGAATCAGTGTTTGAAGAAGATCTAGCCAGATTGTTTATTAAATTGTTGGGTCTTTTAAATATTCCAGAAATATTAACTGTTGCGAACTTTCCCGTGGCAAAGATTGAATAGGCAGGAATTGAGATAAGTGTGAATAAAAATGCAAATTCTTCTCCAGGAAAACATAGGGCAGAGAGAAGGAGCAGATTTTTTGCAGCTCGCCTGCCGCTTACATACGCTGCCCGGAAGTGTTTTCTGGTGGCGTTTAAATTATTTCTATAATTATAATTTGGATCTTTTATAGGGGGGAGTGTTTCTCTTTTTGTTTTTGTTTGGTTTTCTTTTATTATATATGGGAGAGCGATAAGTGCTGGAATACATAATTCACTTAGCACGCCTGTGGCAAAGAGCGCGAACGTAACTATTATTGCAGAAGGAAGTGCTTTCCTCCGATTCTGAATAAATCGACTAATTAACGGGGGCCTGCTAGAGGCTCTGCCTATTTGTGTAACCATGGCATTTGCCCCCCTTTTGTGAATATATTTCGGGTACAAATCTCGAAAATTTCACATTATATTTAAAATGGGGGAGTTTTACACTTTGGCTGGTTGGGGGCTATTGTTGGCTGTATTAACAAATTCCCTGGCCCATTTGTCTGCTACGATTAAATCTTCAAAAGAAGGTACATCCTTTAACACATGCGCAAGCATTGCTTCCCGCACTTTGATGGCAATATCGATAAAGCCTATTTTTCCCCTTAAAAAGAGATTGACTGCAGCTTCGTTTGCGGCATTCATTACTGCGGGCATAGTGCCGTTTGACCTTCCGGCAGAATAAGCATGGTCTAAGCAGGGGAATTTTTCTTTATCCGGCTTGTCAAAGGTTAGATTCTTAACTTTTGAAAAATCAAGCCTCTTCCACATGTTGGAGAGGCGGCTCATTCCAAAGAGAGCGTATTGGATTGGGATTCTCATATCTGCTGCCCCCAGTTGGGCCTTGATTGATCCGTCGATAAACTCAACCATTGAATGGATAATGCTTTGGGAATGAACCAAGACCTCAATTTTGGCATAATCAAGGCCAAAGAGATAATGTGCTTCAATTACCTCCAGCCCTTTGTTCATTAAGGTAGCTGAATCAATTGAAATCTTTGGTCCCATGTTCCAGGTCGGATGTTTAAGCGCATCTCTGGCAGTCATTTTAGCTAGTTTTTCTGGTTTAAGATTTAGAAACGGGCCCCCGGAAGCAGTTAAGATCAGTTTTTTGATTTTATTGCTGTCCTCGCCAATCAGGCATTGGGCAATGGCTGAGTGTTCCGAGTCAATTGGAAATATTTTAACTTTATGTTTTTTGATTTCGTCCATAAAGAATTTTCCGGCTGCAACTAAAACCTCTTTACTGGCCAGGGCAATATCTTTGTTTGCGGCAATTGCTTCCATGGTAGGAATCAGGCTGATGATTCCGGGGATTGCGACAACAACCAGCGTTGCTGACGAGATGGTTGCAACCTTTTTAAGTCCTTCCTCTCCGATAAAAAGCTGTACCTTGTGGCCGGCTAGTTTTTCTTCTACTTTTGCTTTGATTTTTTCATTTAAGACAGAAACGAGGATAGGATTGAATTTTTTTATCTGCTCAGCTATCAGGTCAATCTCGTCTTTTGCCGCAAGGGCCACAACATTAAAACTGCTGGGATAGGCTGCTGCGATTTCAAGAGTTTGTTTGCCGATCGATCCGGTGGAGCCGAGGATTGCGATATTCTTCTTCATTAGACTACAATTCTAGCAAAAATAGGGTGAAAAATCAATTTAGGTCAGCCTGAATATTTAGCAGTTCTATTGGTAAATCGGGTATATTATCAAGTGCGGATCTTAGCCCATCTTGCGGCCCCTTTTTTCGACAGAGCTGGATCATTTTATAAAGAGTCATGTCTTTGCTTTTGATATATAGTTTTATAAGTTCTTCAATAAAATCAGTCGCAATAAGGTATTCAGCCTGGTCCGGCTCGTCTAATACGATTGTAAGCTCGGCTTTGGCCCTTTCTATTGCTTTTTGCATTTTGCCCTGCTTGTTTAGCTGCCTATATGCGTCAATTAGGGCCAAATGAGCGATCATGAATTCGGGGCATTTTTCAATTGCAATTTTATAACTGTTTGCCGCCCTGGTCAGGTCGCTGCTCTCTGTCTTGTTTCTTGTTTCCAGTAAATTTCCCCGGGAGTAGTGTAATATCGCGGTTTCCGGATACTCTTCTATTGCCTGTTCAACTAATTCAATTGCCTGCTCCATTTGTGTTTCATCCTTGTCTCTCTCTGCGATTTTTTTTCTGATTTGCGACATAAGATTCATGGCATTTGCCTTCAAGGGGCTTGAATCGCCGGTAAACTCGGAATAAATATTGTAATTGGTATTCTTATCATTACTTAATATTTCCTCAAGCAGGATCAGCGCCTCTTCGTGGCGCTTTGAATCATAAAGGACTATTGCTCTCTCATAGCAGGCAAAATAGAGGTCTTGGTGTTGTTTGGAGCGACAAATTTCGAGCAGATGTTCTCCTAATTGGTCAGCTAAATTTTTTATGCCAATTCTAGCAAGATAAATTGTTGCAGTAGTTAAATCTACCACTGCACCATCTTTATTTGCAATGGTATCATCAGAAAAGCCGGTAATTACTTCTATCATTCTTGAAAAAACCGATCCTAATTCCGGTTTTTTTTCTGCAGTCAAATGGTTGTTTATGGCATAGTGAAGATAGTCATTTATTAGTCTTATAGCAAGGACAGAATTGGCTGTTTTTGGATTGTCAAAATAAGAATTGGTGCATTCTATTGCGTTTTCTAAATTTTCCACTCCAAGATAAGCAAGGCTTAGGTTTAGATCGTGATTTGGACTATCTGATTGTGCTTTTTTAGCCGACTCAAGATGTCCTATTGCCTCTTCTAGACTACCTATTCCTTTTTGTGATGAATATTGATAAACCAGTGCCATTCCCAAATTTCCCTGGGATATAGTTCTCATTTCATCAATTGACGCGTTTTTTATTAATCTTAGTGATGAATCCCGATTAAAATCTTCCGTGTCTAATAGTTCCAACAGGCGCCGGCTGATTTTTTCAACACTTTTAAAATCATCATTTACCGCGTAAATCATGCTCAGCCGGTTTAATGCATCAATATTTTTTGGATTGTATTCAAGCGCCATTGTAAAAGCAGCCTCAGCTGCCATGCAGTTGTTTTTTATTTCATGGTTTCCTATTCTTGACCAGCAGACAGAGATGTTGTAGCGTGCCTCTGGATTTTGGGGATAGGTTTTGAGTGCTGCTTTATAGAAATCTATTGCCTCTTCAAATTGACCCTTTTCAAATAGCGCATTTGCTTTTGTTATATGTGCCTGGACGTTATGATGGAAAAAATATCCCAAAAGGTGTTTGTTTTTGTGTTTTCCTGAATCCTTATCCATTAACAGAAAAAGCTCTCTGGTCCAGAGTGGCATATAGAGATCCTCTTCGGCCAGCTTGTTTAGAAAGATCCTTACCTGACCCTCTTCTGAGGGATCTGGAATAATCATCGTAGACGAAGCACTGGAGCTACCATTGGGATTGAATTTTGCCAGGGTTGCTTCACCCCCCAAAGGCTTTTCTTTTAGTATTTCAAATTACGCTTAAGTGTTGTCTATTTAGTGGTTCCATTCAAGAGTAAATGCTGCAGTTCTAGAGTTGAAGTTATATCAGCTGAAATTAAAAAAACTC
>JABMQY010000095.1 GCA_013202975.1 Candidatus Saganbacteria bacterium | reverse complement strand
TTTCTCCACCGCCTTTTGGAGGAGGTGAAAAAATCTTTACAACTTGAGTGGGAGAACCTTTTAGCCCCGCCTTTTGCTCATCCCCATCAATATCAGCTAGGGTCATTGTTTTAATCTCGGCCTTTTTTGCCTTCATCATACCGCGAAGTGACGGCATACGGGGTTCATTGATCTGTTTAACAACTGTTAAAACTGCCGGAAGCGGAGTTTCTACTATTTCATTCTCCTCTTCAAGCATTCTTTCCACTTTTGCTTTGTTAGGGACAGACATGCCATGGCATGTCTCTAACATTATTTTTACCGCAAAGGTAACTTGGGGAATATTAAGCCACTCTGCGATTCCAGGACCAACCTGGGCAGTATCGCCGTCAATAGCCTGCTTTCCGCATAAAATCAGGTCAAAACTACCGATCTTTTTAATTGCCTGTGCCAGAGTGTAGGACGTTGCCCAGGTATCTGATCCGGCAAAAGCACGGTCAGAAATGAGCAAAACCTCATCAGCACCCATGGCAAGGACCTGCTTCAAGGCCTCTTTTGCCTGCGGAGGCCCCATGGTGATTACAGTTACCTTTCCCCCATATTGTTCTTTAAGCTTTAATGCAGCCTCAACCGCGTTTTCGTCAAAGGGGTTTACAATAGACGGCACCCCCTCTCGAACCAGGGTGTTTGTTTCGGGGTTTATTTTTACTTCCGTTGTGTCAGGAACCTGCTTTATGCAAACGATTATGTCCATCTTTTGATTAAATTATAGCATAAAAAGAATTATCAAAAAAGATGAAATTTTAGCTCGTTTTTGACGATATATATATAGACAGTGAACCATGCGCTTCGCTTAGGTTCACTGTAGAAAGGGGGTAACGAAAATGTCAGATTTTTTTGTCAGTCAATCATCATCATATTCAAAACTTGGTTGGAGCGACTTTGGCCCTTACAAAAAAGAACAAGAATATAATAGTGGTGGTACCACAGGCATCAAAATAAATATTGGGCAAGATTTTAATTATGCTGAAGAAGTTAATAATCATTTGTCATTATTTGCCGCAACCTCTCATTTTGACCAGCCTCCTTCCCTCCTCCAGCAAGATTGGTTAATAACAGTAAAAAACAAGTTGGAGGGAAGTTCTCTTGAATCTTATTTTAAGGCTATTGCTGATGCCTTTAAAACAATAGAATTCCTATACGGTGAAAATAATGGAGCTATGAGTGTATATGTGGGAAATAGTCCCCCAGGGAAAACAATGAGAATTAACTCGAATTTAGTAGCGGCAGTGAGCTTAGATAAAATATTAGCTGAAAAGCGAGGGGTTTGTCGAGATTCATCCAGATTGGCTGCTGCAACCCTACAGCATTTCGGATACAAAGTGGCTACAATTGCTATTCCTCGGCACGTTTTTATCGCAGTCATTAGCAAAAACCCAAAAGAGGGGGATTTAACAGGAATTCCCATTAAACCAAAGAGCGGTCCCATTATTTATCTTTACCCCTTTGATGCTTCGGTATTGGACAAAAAAACAGGGTACTCTGTCAATGAGGCAATTAATTGGGGACAAAAACTCACTATTAAGAACGGGACATTGTGTGCAGACCCAATACAACTCATTTACGATAATGAGAAAAAAGAAAGGTTACTCTGTAAAGCTATGCCCAGTATCATTTCGCCTGAGCAGAAACAAAACAAATCCTTAAGGCTTCGCTTAAATATTACCACCAACCCAAAGGAATTGCCCCCTATTTAGGTAATACCTAACAAAGCAGTTATTTCCTTGCCGATTCCTTAATCAATCCCAATCCAATCTGATTGCGTTGAATTTGGTTAGTCCCCTCATAGATCTGGGTAATCTTAGCATCCCGCATCATCTTCTCAACCGGATACTCTTTCATATAACCGTATCCTCCAAGAATTTGGACGGCATCAGTAGTAACCCTCATAGCGGTATCAGAGGCCATTAGTTTGCACATAGCAGCTTCTTTGGTAAAACTCTTGACTCCATTATCAATTGCCCGGGCAACGGAATATACCAACGCCCTGGCTGCCTCAATTTGAGTCGCCATATCAGCTAACATATGCTGGATTGCCTGAAGAGTAATAATCGGCTTTCCAAATTGTACCCTTTGTTTGGCATATTTTATCGCTTCATCAAGAGCCCCCTGTGCAATTCCAACCGCCTGGGCACCAATCCCAGGACGGGTCATATCCAAAGTCTTCATCGCAACAATAAATCCCATCCCCTCTTTTGCAATAACATTCTCTTTTGGGATCTTACAATCCTGGAAGACCAATTCACGGGTTGCAGAACAGCGAATTCCCATTTTGTTTTCTTTCTTCCCAAAATCAAAACCCGGAGTCCCCTTTTCAACAATAAAAGCGGTCGCGCCGCGGCTCCCCTTCTTTTTATCTGTAATTGCAATAACAGCGTAAATTTCGGCCTCTCCGCCGTTTGTAATCCATTGCTTGGTTCCATTTAAGACATAATGGTCCCCTTCTTTTCTTGCGGTTGTCTCCATTCCGGCAGCGTCAGATCCGGCATTAGCCTCGGTTAACCCAAAAGCCGCCAGTTTTTTTCCGGAAGCAATATCCGGAAGATATTTTTTCTTCTGTTCATCTGAACCAAAAAGAAGAATCGGAGCAGCACCAAGAGCAGAGGCTGCAAAAGTAACTCCAACACCACCACAAATTCTGCTGATCTCTTCTGTAGCTAAACAAAAAGCCAATTCACCCAACCCGGTTCCACCATATTCTTCTGGAATATAAAGACCACATACATCAGACTCTGCAAAAACTTTCATGATTTCGTGAGGAAATTCGCCTTTTTCATCCAACTCTTCCCTAACAGGCAAAACTTTTTCCAAAGAAATCTTTCGCGTTAGGTCCCTAATCATTAATTGTTCTTCGTTCAATCCATAATCTAACATGTCTTTTTCCTCCTTAGTATAGCCATGCCATGGCATGGCTCTCCATT
>JABMQY010000094.1 GCA_013202975.1 Candidatus Saganbacteria bacterium | reverse complement strand
GGATGCATGATATCAAACCACTTCAAGCCTTTCTTCGAAAATTCCTCCCAGGAATAACCGGTTATATCTTTTAGCTTACCGAGTAGAAATTCGGGCCTGCCTTCCATGTCTCCCCGTACAGCTATTCCTTCCAGATTTTCTACAAATCCCCGGAATTTTATTTCACTCTCCCGCAGCTCCTCCTCCGCGCGCTTGTTCTCGAAGCTTTCAATGGTTATCCATTTGTTGTTGCGATTTATAAGGGCGAATTGGTGCGTGCTGAAAACATCCAGAATCTCACTGGCGCCGCACTTATCAAGGGAATAAGTGCAGATGGCAAACATTTTATAATTGTGAATAACCCTATTGACGACAGCCTCGTAGTTAGAAAAACTCTGCCAATCCTTTTTATCGAGCCAGAAAGTATTACCGGTAAGGCGAAGACCCTCAAACCCGTTCTTTAATGCCTGCTGTTCTTTATCCACCCAGCCCTCTAGTACTTTGTCAGCATCGAATTTTCCGGTTTTGGTATACCATTGGCTGAAATCGAGAATTTCGATCTGGCCTTTTTTGATGTACCGGTCCAGGTCTGCTACTGCCTTTTGCAGCGCAGCCCTTGCTTCTTTAGCGGTTAATGGTTCGGAAGTAACCCACATGCAGAATTCATTATTTTCTAAGCCAGCTTTAAAATAAGGAATTAAAATATCAAGAAGATCTTCTTTGGTTTTATAAAATTGGCACAAATGTGTACCCCAGGGGATATCACCAATAATACTGAGGCCGGATTTTCTTTTTTCAACCATACGCATCAATTATATCACGGGCTCAATTTATTGCCTATGCAGGGAGAGCCCAATTGACCGTTTGCCTCCTGTATGGTATTCTTTAGGAAAGGGAGGGATGAGTTATGACACCAGCTGAAGCAACTGCTGAAGTATTTTTAACCGCTTTTTTAAGTTTGCACCACCAGGAGCAAGACACCTTTCTTGCAAAGCTGCTTAAGAATAAACGTCTACGAGAAGATGTTATTGACCTGGCTATTGCTGAAGAACGCAGCCATGAAAAGACAAAACCTTTTGAAAAAGTTGTCGCAGATATTAGAAAAAGTCGATGAAATATCACATCGAAATCACCAGCAGTGCGGAAAAAGCACTGCGTAAATTTCCTGAAAAATTCCAAGAACACCTCACCACTAAAATCTTTAACCTGGGAAATCACCCAAGACCTTTTAGATGTAAGAAACTCCGCGGCTCCGGATATTATCGTATTAGAATAGGAGATTATCGCGTCGTGTATTCTATCAATGATCTCAAGAAAATGGTCAAAATTCTGGATATTGGCCACCGAAAAGATATTTATCGCTGATATTCCAAAGTTTCCGTTCATTCTTTCTTCTCTCCTGATTTTTTCTTCCGCAGTCTTTAGGTACGATAACATCTTTTGGCGCTTTACTTTCCTTTGGCGTTTTGGCGGTTATGGGCTCAATTTATTGCCTACGCAGGGAGGTCTCATTATTTATTTAATGTTGCGTAAATACCGACAAGCACTGCTCCTGCAGTTATGATTTTGTACCCCTTGCCCGCCTTGCCGCCTGCCTGCCGGACAGGCAGGGCGAGGTGGGAGTATAATTAATTATAGCATTTATGTTGCGGGATCCCGCAGAGCGGGATAAGTCGACGAGTTATTTTGAGGCTTTTCTATTGCTTTTGACTTTGCTAACAACTTTCCCATTAGGCAGTAAGTAAGCTAACTTACCATCTTTCATAAATACAGCGGGAACCCCTAATTTCTGATGTCGTTCTAAGGCTTTTTTAACCGCTTCTTTCATGGCCTTTTCAGCCATTGCACCAATTTTATCTGTTTTATTTCTAGGAACCATTAATTATTTTTCTCCTACTGAATTAGTAAAAAAATCAAAATATTTTTTATTAATAACCTTTAACTTGCCCTTGACCTGGTTAACAATCAGCTCCGGCGTTTTACCTGAATTGTTGAACAAATACCAATTATCGACTAACTCTCTATAATTATACCAGAAATTCATTCTGGCCCTAACATATCTTCTTCGAATGGTTTCTTCCGGAATTTCATGTCCACCAGATTCAACACGATATTTAACCCTAGCTACAGCCAGGTCGACTGCGGACAGATCCAAAAAGAAAAGATAAACTGAATATCCAGCTTGTTTCATCTCCTTGATCATTTTCTTCCATTTTTGACCGGCTAAGGTTGTTTCAAAGCCAAAGGATTCCTCTTTTTCTCTATATTTATCAATTAGTTCCAACATTAGTTTTCCTGATTTTATGTTCATAGAAGAATAATCAAGAGGAGATAAACCCACAGCAATATCATCAGCGTTCACAAAATTAGTTACGTTTACATATTCAGGAAGGAAATGTTTAACGAAGGTAGTTTTACCGGCACCGTTGGGGCCGCCTACTATATGGACTTCTTTTTTGCTCACCATAATATTATTATACCCCAAACACCAGAATCCCAGCTAAAATATCAGAATCGTTGATGTTCATCTGGCAACCGTATGTTTTTATAAAATATCGGTCCCTTTTTTGCTTTTCTGTAGGCATTTTTTTCGTTTTCCTCCTCTGAAATTAGTTTATCGAATGGTGAATAATAAAAAGGCGTTATTTG
>JABMQY010000093.1 GCA_013202975.1 Candidatus Saganbacteria bacterium | reverse complement strand
TTCTCTTATTTCTGGCTCTTTCTCGATAACATCGAGCGCGGCGATCGCGGCCGCACAAATTGCTGGTGGCAGAGCGGTTGTGTAAATAAAGCTTCTCGCTTTATTTCGAAGATATTCAATTAATTCGGCTGATCCGCAAACAAATCCGCCAAGGCTTCCTAATGCTTTGGAAAGGGTTCCCATGATAATAGAGGGGTTAGGGGATAGGGGATAGGGGTTAGTTAAAATACCAGTAGAGTGTGCGTCATCGATCATCATTATGGCATTGTATTTTTCTGCAAGTTTTGAAATATCGGCAACTGGGGACAAGTCTCCATCCATCGAAAAAACATGATCTGTAACAATCAGTCTCTTTTTGTATTTGTCCGATTTTTGCAGAATCTTTTCCAATGCCTTCATATCCTTATGCGGATAGACCTGTAATTTTGCTTTTGATAATTTACAGGCGTCAATTATTGAGGCATGATCTAGGCGGTCGATAATTACCGTGTCTTTTTCGGAAACGATAGCTGAGATTGTTCCAAGGTTGGCCATATAACCGGTTGGAAAGACAATTGCAGCTTCTGTTCCTTTGTGTTTTGCCAGTTTTTCTTCGAGTTGTTGGTGAAGAACAGTAGTTCCGGTGATTAAACGGGATGCTCCTGCTCCGGTTCCAAACTTTTTAGTTGCTTCTATAGCTGCCTTAATAACTTTGGGATGGTGAGTAAGTCCCAAATAGTTGTTTGAGCAGAAATTAATGTATTCTTTGCCGTTGATTGTGATAATTCTGCTATCATTATTTTCGATAATTTTGAGTTCTCGAAAAAGACTGGATTGTTTTAGGTTATTTAGTTCTTCTTTAATGAATTGCATTTATCTCTAGTCCTAAGTCTTTAATCATTTGTAGATCTTTTGAGGCTTCCTGCCCCTTAACTGTCAGATAATCTCCAACTAGGGTCACATTCGCTCCGGCGATGAACATTAAGGGTTGTAGTTCCCGCAAAGCAAATTCTCTGCCGCCAAAAAGGCCGATGTCTTTGTCCGGAAGAATAAAGCGATAGGTTGCAATTAGACGCAAAACTGCAAGTGGAGAAATTGGTTTGTAGTTTATGTGTGCTGGGGTTCCTTCGATTGGATTTAATATGTTTATTGGAATCGAAACTGGATCAAGTTCTTTTAGTGCATAAGCAAGTTCGACTCGCTGTTCTAGGCTTTCACCAAGATTAAAGATGCCACCAGAACAAATCTCGATCCCAGCCTCTTTAGCTGCCTTTAGTGTCTCGATTCTTTCTTGATAGGTATGAGTTGTGCAGACATTGGCAAAATATGATTCTGCTGTTTCTAAATTGTGATGTAATCTTTTGAGGCCTTTCTTTTTTAGTTCTAAAATTGTCTCCTTATTAAGTGTTCCGGTAGAAACACAACGATTCATGTTGGTTTCGTTAGTAATTCCATTAAGTGCTTCTCCAATTCTTTGAGTTTCTTCTTTTGTTTTAACTGTTTTTCCTGAAGTAACTATTGAAAAGCAGGTTGCCCCCATTTTTTCTTCGGCGGTCTGTGCTCTTTTTATAATCTTTTGCGGTTCCATAAGAGGGTAGGATTCAACATCTGTTTTGTGATGAGCCGATTGTGCGCAGAAGGAGCAATTTTCCGAACATTTGCCAGATTTGGCATTTACTATGGCGCAGAGATTAATTTTGTTCCCCTTAAAATGCTGGCGGATCTTGTTTGCAGCGGCTAGGAGCTCGAAAGTGTTTTTGTCCGATGTTTGAATAAGTTTAAGGGCGATCGCTTGAGAAATGCCGTTGTTTTTGATTGATTCTTGAGATAATTGGAGGTAGTTCATTCCCCCATTATATCTTATTAATTACTAAACCAAAACCCATGCGCGGTCCTTGACAGATGCAAGTTTATATGCTATTATTCCGATATAGATAGTAGGGTATTGAATACCCAGAGGAGAATAGGATGAAAATATCGTTCAAGGGAGATTATGCATTAAAGGCAATCTTGGATCTCTCTTTTTATTTTGATAAGCCGCAGAGTACGGATGAGATATCCAAGCGGCAAGATATACCGTATAAGTTTTTAGAGCAGATTTTATTGCAATTAAAGAAGGGGGGATTTGTAAGGAGTATGCGAGGGAGAAATGGGGGATATATTTTGGCAAATAAACCGAGCCAGATTACCTTGGGACAAATTGTTCGATTTGTTGATGGTCCGGTTGAGCCGATAGCTTGCATCTATCCCAAGGATCCGAGTCATTGTAGATATTGCGGAGAATGTGTTTTGCGTGAAGTTTTTTGTGATATTGGCAAATTGATTGCTGATAAGGTCGACAGTATCACATTCGAGGACTTAAAGGAGAGACAGAAGAAGAATATTGCGAAGACGAAGAAATATTTGAATTTTTCAATATAAATTAGGAGGCTAAGAATAAATGAGTTTGTTAGAAAACAAGGATGACTTGAAACATTTGGTTGATAATTTGCACTTTAAGCAGAAGGTTGATCGTTCGCTGGCTTTGATAGAAGAGGCTTATAAGAAATATGGTGATGGTTTAGTTGTGGCAAACAGTTTGGGAAAAGATTCTGTCGTTGTTTGGGATCTGGCAAAAAAGGTAAGTCCAAAAATTAAAGGATTTATTGTAACAACCAGGTTTAAACCAAAAGAGACTAAGAAATTTATGAATGATGAGGTAGCAAAATACCCTGAATTAAAAATTTATTCAAATGATGAAGTGAAAATCGAGAAGGAGCTGTATAAAACAGATCCGGATAAATGTTGTGACCTCCTAAAGGTACAACCGGTCAGGCAGGCGGTAGAAGAAATGAAGGTTTCTTGCTGGGTTACCGGACTTCGTTGTACCGAGGGTAGAACCAGGACCGATTTTAGAGAGGTTGAAGAGAGGGATAAGGATTTGATCAAGTTAAATCCCATTCTTATCTGGAAAGAAAGAGAGGTTTGGCAGTACTTAGCATTATATGAGGTGCCGGTAAATCCATTATACAAAGAAGGGTATCGCTCATTAGGTTGTGAACCTTGCTCACATATAACCAGTGAAGATAATGAAAGAGCCGGACGCTGGATTGGAACATCAAAATGCGGCGGCGAGTGCGGGATCCATACAAGGCCCCTTAAGAAAAACATATGCGGAGACGGCATCTAGAAAGGCTGCGCGGTGATAAGATATAGCATACTTGCGCTACTTGTGATCTTTTTCGCCCTTAACATGGGCGGATCGAACT
>JABMQY010000092.1 GCA_013202975.1 Candidatus Saganbacteria bacterium | reverse complement strand
GGGAACATTGTGAGTCGAAATCCGCTGGGCTAATCCTTCTACAATAGCGGTCTTGCCAACCCCGGCCTCACCGATTAAAACCGGGTTATTCTTTTTTCTGCGGGAGAGGATCTGTATTACTCTCTCAATTTCTTTTGATCTTCCAATCACCGGATCCAGTTTTGTTTTTGTCAAATCACGGCTAAAGGTATCTAATGCCGGGGTGTTGCTCTTTCGGGGAGGGTGATGAAGCTTGTGTACGCCAACCAGCTCTCCTCCTAAAGCAGAAATAATATGGCTTTTCGAAGATTGATATTCTATATGAAACTGGTTAAAAACCGCACCTACAATTCCGGTCCCTTCTCTCTGCATTCCCAAAAAGAGGTGCTCAACCCCGATATAACTGTGCCCCAGGGCCCGGGCTTCTTCCCAGGCTAACTCAATTACCCTCTTGATCTGCAGATTAAAGGGCAGGTTGTTGTCTTTACCGGCATTCATGCTGGCCCTGATGTGGGCTTCGATCTCTTCCTTAAAATCTTGCAAGGATACTTTCAGGTTTTCAAGAATTTTGATTATCGCTGGCTCTTTTTCGCGCACCATCCCCAACAAAAGATGCTCAGCTCCGACATAATTGCAACCAGTATGCTTGGCCTCTTCCTGGGCTGCCATAATCACGCGGATAGCCGGTTCAGTAAAGCGTTCGAACATGAGTTAAGTATAACAGATAAGACAAGTTTGCTTCAAGCCAAGTTATAAGATAGGATCGCTGGAAATAATCTTTCCTTCTTGAGGAAGATAGACAACAAAGGTCGTTCCCTCACTCTGTTTGCTTTTTACCTTAATTGTGCCGCGGTGTTCTTCAATAATTCTTAAGGTAATTGGCAAGCCCATTCCGGTGCCATAAGTTTTGCTGGTAAAAAATGGATCAAATAGATTGCGCAGTTTTCCAAGATCAACCCCTCCGCCGCTATCTGAAACCTTAACCATTATATATGGTTTTTCTTCAATCTTATGGCCCCAGGTCATTTCGTTTGGCAGAAAATGGCGCCCCTTCAGCTTTAGCGCCATGATATACTCGGTTTCTATAAAAAGATCTCCCCCGCCCCGCTCCCCCATAGCCTCTATTGCATTTTTAACTATATTTGTAAAAGCCTGGACCAGCTGCGGAGCATCCCCCTTAAAAGCGGGCACATCAGAAAATTTTGTATTCAAAACAATATTGGTTTTTTTCATTTCCGGTTCAAAAAGCAGCAATACCTCTTCCAGCACTTTTTCGATTCTGACATCCTTAACCTCTGCCCGCCAGGGACGGCCAAACCGGAGAAGGCTCTCGGCAATACGATTTATTCTTTCAATCTCACGGGGTACAATAGTTGAAAACTTACTCCTAAACTCAGCATCATCCCAGCGCTGGCCCAAAAGCTGGGTAAAGGTCATAAGTGATACCAGCGGATTGCGTATTTCGTGGGCCATACCGGCAGCCATATTTCCCAAAGCAATCATTTTTTCAGAAATCACCAGACGATTCTGGGTCTCCTTAAGCTCGCTATTCATTTGATTGTAGGCCTGGGCCAGGGTACCAATTTCATCAATCGATTTTGTATCGATCCGGTATGTATGATCCCCTGCCGTAATGGCCTGGGTGCCGCGTGCCAGCATACGAAGGGGACGCTCCAGAGTGCTGGCAAAAAGAAAACCAATTACAATGGTTAAAACCATACCCCCAATCACATAAAGCAATAAATCATTCTCCAGCCGTAACATTCCTTTATAAACATCCGAAACCGGCTGCTGCAAAATTATTCCGATATTCATGCTCTTGATCGGCCGGTAAACACCAAGCATTGGAACTCCGTTTATATCTATAAACTCTCCGCCACCGGATCTTCCTTTCAGGATTTCCTTTACCGGATAAAGGCCGGCCAGATTTTCCCCGGACTTCATCTTTAATGAGGGGGGCTTAACCAGCAGCCTTCCGGTTGAATCAACAATATAGATTGCGCTGTTAGGACCAACATTAAAACTGGTAACTAATCCATATAATTTGGGCTGACTGACCTTTTCCTGACGCTCAATCACCCGGCTGACATCTTCTATTGTATCTTCATACCTGCTAAGCAGATCCTGGCGAAAATTCTGTGTAGTCAAATGAATAATAAAAATATGGGTGGCGCCAAAAAAGATAATAAAAAACAGGACAAAACTAAAAATAATCTTAAAAAGCAGCCGGCTCCGGAAATAATTGAGCGGATTGAGGGCCAGCGAAGACTTTGGATCAACCCCCTCCCCCAAAGCCACACCAACACTGCCAAAAAGAATAAAAATATTTGAGATAAGGGATCCGACAAGCACAAAATCAGCCGGATAAAATTTACCCAATAAATAAGAAAGAAAAAGCAGGAAAGCAGAAAAGGAGGTATAGAAATATAAGGTCCTCTGCCCCCGATCTTCCTTTGATGTTGTGAAGAAGTTGACCAGACTTGCCAATCCCCAAAAACCCCACAGGCCAAACCAAACCAGCCTTGCAAGCTCCAAGTTAAGAAACGTCAGCTTCAAGTCAGGCAAAATTACCGCAGCGACAACTAACCCCGCAAAAACCAAAGAAAGGACTATTACCACCCCCAGATCCCCCTTGATCTTTGAACGGCTGTTAATAAAGAGAAAAAGAAAAAATCCACCGAGCAAGAGTGACAGCGTAATTATCTTGGCAAGAACCAGGGGCTCAAGCTCCGGCCAGCGTGACAAAAGAGTTGCAATCACATAAACAAGAAAGAAGAGAAATACAAATGATAAAAAAAGAAATCCTTTTTTCCTGGTCCGCAAAAATGCCGGAATAAAATAATAAAGAATAGCCAGAAGAAGGATACTAATAAATACCTGAACAAAAACGCCGACAGTATTTAATATTGAAACAGTTAAGCTCATATTGGAGTTATTCTAACAAAGCATCCCGTCTGTTGCAAGATAGCTTATTATTGGCTATAATTCAAAATATGTTTTTAAAATCCCTCGTCCTGCGCGGATTCAAAACCTTTGCAGACAAAACCGTCCTTGAGTTTGACCCGTCAGGCATTACTGCCATTGTCGGACCAAATGGCTGCGGTAAAAGTAACACGGTAGATGCCTTTCGTTTTATTCTTGGAGAGGGCAGCTTTAATGAATTAAGGGTAAAAAACTTATCTGATGTAATCTTTGCCGGCACCCAGGAAAGAAAACAATTATCCCTGGCAGAAGTAGCCCTGGTTCTGGACAACGGGGACCAGAGCCTGCCGATTGAATTTGACGAGGTCTCAATAAGACGGCGAAGTTTCAGGGACGGAACAAGCGAATTCCTGATCAATAATAATTCCTGCCGCCTAAAAGACATCCGCGACCTTTTTGTCGATGCCGGGATCTCAGAAGACTCCCTCTCAATCATCGGCCAGGGAAAAGTAGATTCAATCCTCTCGTCTCAACCGGAAGAGCGGCGGGCAGTTTTTGAAGAGGTTGCCGGAATCAGAAAATACAAGCAGCGTAAAAACGAAGCAGAGAGAAAACTAATCCTGGCAGAACAAAACCTGCTTCGCATAAGCGACCTAAAAAACGAGATAGGCGAAAACCTTGGTGTCTTAGAAGAACAATCAAAAGCTGCCAGTGAATATGTCGGGCTTAAAACACGACTAAGAGATTTGGATCTGGGTATTACACAAAGACAAATCCAGACCATACTGGAAAAGGGATCAATATTAAGAGAAGAGATTTCCAAATTCCAAAAATCAAAAGAAGAACAGGATAAGAAAGAGAAAATTCTGGAAGCAGAAAAGCATCTTTTAAAAGAGGCAGTCAAAGACCTGGACATTGAACTGGAAAATGCATTTAACGATCTTGAGGATCTAAAAGAAAAAATCGAAAATGAACGCAGCAATTTAATAATTGAACAGCAGAGAATCTTTTTTGAAGAAAAAAACAAACTGCGGGACCTAAAAGAAACAGAGAGATTTCTTGCTTTTGAAATCAAACAAATAGAACAGAATCAGTGCAATCTTGAAAACAAGGTCAAGGATCTTAAGACAAAAACCGAGAGAATCCAGACTGACGACCTGAATATTCTTCCCGAACTAAAAAGTTTTTTGGTTAATTCCGAAAAACTAATTTCAATCTCAAAACAACTGATCCTGTCCATCCACCAAAAAGAAATTGATGACCAGTCCACCAACAATAAGCTGACCGAAATTTTCACAGAAGAAATCAAGGATATTGAGCGGCAAAAAAGAACAGAACTGGAAACACTGGAGAATAAATCCTTAGAGCTTGGTGAAATCAGTACCAAAGTTGCTGAATTATCAAAGCAAATTTTCGCCCTAGAAGAAGAGGGCAAGAATATAATACAAAACCTCAACAAAAAACCGGGGTTTTTAAAGCTTCAGGAGGAGCATACCAAACTCCAGGAAAAAATATCCGGCATTAAAAAGGGGAAAGAGGAAAAATCATCCCAGCTTGAGTTTCTTGAATCACGGGGAGAGAACCGGGAGGACGTATCCCAAAAAGAGGCCTTTTTCAAAAACGAACTGATGCTGGCAAAAACAGAAGGGGAACTTGCCCAAATCTCCGAACGCCTCCAGGCTGAATACAACCTGACAGTTTGCGATTTACAAAAAGAGGAATGCAGCGTCGCTAATATCGGGGCTGCAAAAAAAGAATCATCCATTGTCCGATCCCGAATGCTGGCATTAGAGCCGGTTAACCTGCTGGCAATTGAAGAATTTAAACATTCACAGGAGCGCTTTAAACTGATAAGCGAGCAATACGAAGATTTAAATTCAGCCCGGGAAAATCTGACTAGACTAATAAACGAATTAGACCTAAAGGCCAAAGAAGAATTCCTTAAAAAAATGGATATTATTGCTGCCCATTTTAAACAAATCTTCTCTGAACTTTTTGTCGGCGGAGAAGCAAAGCTGGAGCTGTGCCTCCATGAAAACAATAATCCCCTTGAAGCCGGAATTGAAATTTCAACCTGCCCGTCAGGAAGAAAATGGCTGCCCCTCCAGTCTCTCTCCGGAGGAGAGCGGGCCTTAACCGCAATCGCTATTTTATTTGCTTTTTTAAAGACTAATCCCAGCCCATTTTGCATTCTGGACGAAGTTGATGCCCCGCTGGACGATGCAAACATAGACCGCTTTACAAAATACCTTAAAGAAATATCATCAATAACCCAAATACTAATAATTACCCACAACAAACACACCATGAAGGTAGCCGATACTCTTTACGGCATTACCATGGAAGAGGCCGGTGTTTCCAGGGTCATCTCAATGAAGATGAATAAAGTAGCAAAAGCCTCCGCCGCATAAAATTAAATATGTTTATTTTCGTCTTAATATTATTAACCTTTTTTAGCGCTGTTTCACATGCACAGTCCCCCTCCCCCCTATGGGAATCGGCCCTGCCGGTCTGCGAATCATATGGAAAAGTTGACCAGCAAAATCCGGTTATGATCAAAGCCAAAACAGGCGGCTATTTCATTGTTTTTGAAGACAAACGCAGCGGCAAAAACAAGTTATACGCCCAACATATTGACGAAGCAGGAAATATCTTGTGGGAAAATGACGCAATTGCAATATCAAAAAACACGGGAAATCAATCAAACGCAAAGATAATTGCTTCAAAAAACGGATCATTTATTGTTGTCTGGCAGGACGATTCAAAAGGTAACCTCGATATCTTTGCCCAGAGAATAAATAATGGGGGAGCACTGTTGTTTGGCCCTTCCGGAATAGAAATCTCAAGTGAAGAGAAAAATCAAATCTTTCCGGAAATCACAACCGACAGCAACGGCGGAGCAATTATCTGCTGGCAAGACCTAAGACACAATAACGAAGATATCTTTGCGCAGCGAATAGATCAAAACGGCAATCTTCTTTTTAAAGCCAATGGGATTGCCATAACCTCACTTCAAAGCACACAGTGGCTTCCAAAAATTGCGAGTGATCATAAGGGCGGAGCAATAGTGGCCTGGACAGACCGCCGGGAAGGGAATTACGACCTTTATGCACAAAGGATCGGGCCTGACGGCAAACTATACTGGCAGGAAAACGGAAAAAAGGCTGCCGGCAGCGCATATTCTGAGGAAGACCCGTCAATTGTCACTTTTGACAATGGCTCATCTGCAATAGCTTATCGAATAAAAAACAACGGCATCTTTTTGCAATATATAAATTCAAACGGAGACCCTTTGCTGGGAGAAAATGGAAAACAGGTATCCAGAGCATCGGCTCCCTCCGCTCCCCAAATTGCCCGGGGCAATTCAAATGAGAGTGTAATTGTCTGGAGCGACAGCTTTGCAGGAGATGCAGACATCTACAGCCAACGCATTGATCAATCCGGGAATTTTTTATGGGGAGAAAAAGAATACCCGCTGGTACAAATTAGAGGAGTCCAGGAAAAACCACAAATCTCGGGACAGGGACCATGGGTAGTCGCATGGTTAGATTCACGCTCGGGCCGGCCGGAAATTTATTGCCAGCAAATCGGGATCAGCGGACTGCAAAAATGGAAAAAGAACGGAAAACGTATTTGCCGAAACCAGAAAGAGCCCGAAAATATAAATTTACTGGAAAACAATAGCGGAGAGGCGATTCTATGTTTTCAGGATAAAAGAAAAGGCAATTACGATATTTTTGCCCAAAAGATTGACACAACCGGAGAGACCGCCTGGAGCTATGACGGACTTCTGGTAAATGCCAGCCGGGGAAAGACAGCACAAAAAAACATCGAAATCATTAATGATGGTTCTGACAACTATATTTTTGCTTTTGAGGATTATAGGTCAGGACTATCAAACATAATTTTGCAAAAAGTATCATCAAGCGGAAGATTGCTTTGGTCACAATCTGGAATTCCGGCTGCATTTATCAATGCAAAGCAGAAGAATCCAAAAATGACCTCAGACGGCGCAGGAGGGGTAATCGTTACATGGGAAGATTACCGAAACCCTGAAGGGCCCAAAATCTTTGCTCAGCGTATAAGCTCAATCGGGAGCCGCAGCTGGAATAAGCTAGGAATCAACTTAACAAAACCAATGGGCTACAGCGAGCAAACCAAACCACAAATTGCCTCAGACGGTAAATATGGTGCAATAATTGTTTGGGAAGAGAACCGGGGGGATTATAACGCAAAAGACATATTTGCAACACGCCTAAATTCAAAGGGAAAAGCTTTATGGAGAAAAACGATTGCAACCGGGGGAGCAGACCAGAGTTCGCCCCAAATTTCTCCAAAAAAACTCATCGTAGTATGGAGTGATAATAGAATTGATGCAAAGAATTCTGACATTTATGCACAAAGACTAACCTTGAGTGGAAAAACACTCTGGCAAGAAGACGGGATCGCAGTATGCCAGGCGCCAGATCTGCAGCGCGATCCTCAAATCATTGACACCCTGATCAGCTGGACAGACAAGGGGGGAGGAAGTTTTGATATTTATGCCCAAAAAATTGATAAATACGGCTCCGGCCAATGGGTAAAAGACGGAATCGCAATTGCACAATCGGCTCGGTCGCAGCAGGGCGCAAAAATGACTCAAAACACGATAGTATGGGAAGATTTTAGACAAGGAAACTGGGACATCTATGCTCAAAGTTTTGATTCACAGGGAAATCTTTTGTGGAGAGAGGGAGGGAAAGCTGTTGCAAGCCTGCCCGGAACCCAATATAACCCGCAAATTAAAAAAGCCGGTAATTTTAATCTGATTAGCTGGGAAGATTATCGCAACGAAAAGAATTATGCGATTTATATTCAAATGCTTGATTCTGAAGGCAAAAACAGATATCCAACAGACGGAAAACTTATTTTAGCCTCTAAGGATGGCGGCCGCTTCCCCAAGTTAGCAGTTTCAAATAATCAAAGTAGCTTTATTGTTACCTGGGAAGACTATCGCTTTGGCATGCCGGCTGTTTTCGCGCAAAGATATAGTCCTTAAACTAACTCCGGCTCAAGCGCCCGAACCTTCATCTTAGCTTTACAGTTTTCTAATCAACATATTTTACTGTTTTAATCAAGCCAGGATGGGCAATTCCCGTTACAAATGGACCTTCGCCATTCACTTCATCATATTCCATAGCTATAGGATAACCATCCATCCCGTCCGCAAATTTGCTTTGCCATATTAATTCTCCATTTTGGGCATATTTTGCAACAAAAGAATAATCACCATCTCCTTTTCCAAGGGTATATATATAATGTACCGTCCCCTGTCTATTACCATTAACTACTCTAACTGGTAATTCATCTACCCCTTCATAAAAAACTGGCCCATAAAAAGTTGTAACCTTTTTCTCCCAAACCTGAACCCCAGTTGCAGAATACTTTACCAATCTTCTCTCGTAATTTGGCTGAAGATAACGATCATAAGAAAGATAGACATCTCCAGTATTTGCAACATCAATCCCTACGGCATGACCATGCAGATCCATTACTGGCGTAAGCTTAGTCCAGCTTAAAACTCCGAAACTATTATATTTTAAGGTAATCACGTGTTGCGTAGGAACGGGAGGCCAAGGAATAGGTCCCACAATTTCCCCTACAACATAGACATTGTCAAACTTGTCTATGGTCAAGCAAAGGGGTTTATCAGAAGTATATAAAGCAGCAGAACTATATACCTGTCTCCATAGTTCAGTTCCATTGTTTCCATATTTAACCGTTAAGATATCTGACAAAGTTAATGCAGAACCAGATATCCCGGAAACATAAATATTCTGTGTACTATCAATACCAATAGCGACCCCAGATCCGCCTTGTCTAACAATCTTATCCCACTCAAACTGAAGCAGATGATTATATTTTAAGGTAAGAAACCTACGATCATCAATCTTTCCATCCCTATCTTTATCTATACCAACTGAACCAGTTATAAAAACATTCCCATTTGCATCGATTGCCATATCAGATGGACTAGCAGTAGAAGAACGACTCATTCCACTGTATTTTACACGACCCTCTTCATGTCCTCCTATCGGATGGTACTTTACACAAAGAATATCCTGTTTTTCATTAGAAAATGTAACAACATCCATTTGCCGATGTCCTAATGCGTAAACTGCTCCATTTGGACCAATTTTTATTTTAATACCCTGGACACGCCCGGATGTAGGGGGTTGAACAAAATTTTCCCAGAGTTTGTTTCCAAATTGGTCATACTTCACTACAAACATACTCCCAATAAATTCACCGATAACATAAGTATTTCCATTTTGATCAATTGCAACATCATTCCCTCTTGATTCTAAATCACCATTTATACCCCCACCTTCAAGTCTTTCCCATAAAACATTCGAGCTGGATCCCCCCTTTGCGTTAATCGTTCCCTCTTTTTTGTTTATTTGCTTATCAAGCTTGCCACAAGAACTCATAAGCAATACAACCATAATTAAAACAAGCACAAAACCAGAACACTTCAAATCCTTTATCTTTATCATTTCCAACCTCCTTAACACTACATTCCCAACAAATATCTTATCGTTACAAAAACAACCTAACTTGCACAAAAAAAGGGCACATATCCTAAACTTTAGAATATGCACCCCATCTTCAAAACAAAAATATATTGAGCTCTCTTACACCAATTCCGGCTCAAGCGCCCTAACCTTCATCTTAGCATTGCAGTTTTTTTTTATCCGGTCAACCAGGTCGGTCTTTTCCCAGGGAATATCAAGGTCATTGCGTCCAAAATGTCCATAAGCGGCAACCTGCTTGTAGATCGGACGGCGCAGGTCAAGCTCTTTCAAAATAAAACCGGGACGAAGATCAAAAACCTCGGTCAAAATCTTAGCAATCTGCTCGTCAGGAATTTTTCCGGTATCAAATGTATCAACCATTACAGAAAGCGGCTTTGCTACTCCGATTGCATAAGCAACCTGTACTTCGCATTTTGTTGCCAGTCCGGCCGCTACTACATTCTTGGCCAGATATCGAACCGCATAAGAAGCCGAGCGGTCTACCTTTGTAGGATCTTTTCCGGAAAACGCCCCGCCGCCGTGACGACCATAGCCGCCGTATGTATCAACAATTATCTTTCTACCGGTAACACCAGAATCTCCGTGCGGACCGCCGACAACAAAGCGCCCGGTCGGATTAACATAATATTTAATATCTTTGTCAACCAGCTGAGGAGGAAGGATTGGAGTTATTACTTCATTAATTATGTCGGAACGAAGTTTATCATACTCAACATCCGGAGAATGCTGAGAAGAAATCAGAACAGAATCAATCCTGATCGGACGACCATCATTATATTCTATTGTTACCTGGGATTTACCATCCGGCCTTAAATATGGAAGGGTTCCGTCTTTTCTAACATCGGAGAGCCGTTTGGCAAGTTTGTGCGCCAGCATAATCGGCATCGGCATCAGCTCTTCGGTCTCGTCGCATGCATATCCAAACATCAGCCCCTGATCTCCGGCGCCTAATGCCGCAAGATCTTCTTTTATTACCTCTCCGCCCCGGATTTCCAATGCTTTGTCAACGCCGCGGGCTATATCCTTTGATTGCTCTTTTACCGAAACAATAACCCCGCAGGTCTCATAATCAAATCCCATTTTTGCGTCGGTAAAACCGATCTCACGAATGGTCTCCCGGACAATTTTTGGAATATCAACGTAACAACCGGTAGTTACCTCTCCGGCAACTACAACTAATCCGGTAGTTACCAAACACTCAATCGCAACCCGACCCATCGGATCCTTAGCCATTATAGCGTCCAATATCGCATCGGATAATTGGTCGCAAATTTTATCAGGATGGCCTTCGGTCACCGATTCTGAAGTAAAATAATGATGTCCTTTGTGCATAAACTCATCCCTCCTGAAGATTTAATAAATAATTATATAATAAAATATGGTAGAATACAAGAAATGGGAGATCTATCAGAAAATTTTAGTCACAAAGATTTTGTTTGCCGCTGCAACCAATGCCGGGGAGAAGAGTTCAAAATCCACCTGGGACTAGTTGGAATACTAGAACAGCTTACTGCCCATTTTAAGAAAAAAGTCATTGTTGGCTCTGCCTTTTGGTGTGACGACTTTTTAGAACATGAAAACAAAGAAAAAAGAAGCTTCCATAATAAAGGGAAAGCGGTTCATCTCAAGATTGAGGACACGGCCCCCGCAGAAATCTTTAAGTTTGTAGAAGGAATTGCCGAGATTAACGGCATCGGACTCTATCCCAAAGAGGAATTTGTCCATCTGGACACCCGGCCCAAGGAAAAACGCTCACTTTGGGTAAAAGAAGGAACTCATTACACTGCCCTTACTCCTGAAAAACGCAAACAGTGGAATCTTTAATAAAAAAATACCTCCAATCCCTCAGATCCGAAAGAAATTACTCCAAATATACAATCAAAAACTATAAAATCGACCTTTTTGATCTATTGGCTTTCTTAAACAAAAGAAAAAAAAACTTCACCTCTGTTGACCGGATCATTGCCCGGGAATTTCTTTATCAACTGCAAAAAAAATATTCCCGCAGATCCATGGCGCGCAAGATATCAGCCTGCCGGTCATTCTTTAGGTTCCTAATCAGGGAAAAACAGATCAAAAAGAATTCTTTTGAATTAATAAAAACACCAAAGCTTGAAAAAAGACTCCCCAATTTTCTATACGAAAACGAAATCAATAAAATGCTGGAAAAAATTAATACAACGACTCCGCCGGGACTGCGGGACCGGGCAATTCTTGAATTACTCTACAGTGCCGGAGTTCGTGTTTCAGAAATAGTCCAATTAAACCTGTCGGATCTGGACCTGGATTCTGAGGAAATCAGGGTTTTTGGAAAGGGGGCAAAAGAGCGGGTGGTTTTGATCGGCAGATATGCAATCACAGCTATTAAAACCTATATACAAAATGCAAGAATTAAATTGCTTTGCAAAAACCGGAGCAAAGCCCTATTCCTGGGGGAAAGAGGGACCCGTTTGACCCAAAGAAGCATCGAAAGAATGATAAAGGCAGCAGCTAAAAAATGCGGGCTGCTAAAAAAGGTAACCCCCCACACTATCCGCCACACCTTTGCTACTCATTTATTAAGTCATGGAGCAGATTTAAGAACTGTTCAAGAACTTTTGGGGCATACATCCCTATCAACCACGCAGGTTTATACACATGTTACGAAGGAAAAGCTGAAGTCAGTCTATGATATGGCGCATCCGCGGGCGAGGAGATAATTATAGCCAAAACAAAACCTTCCGCCACTTTCCCCAAACCTTTTTTTCTTGCCTGATGACCTTACCGGTATCTATATCAATCAAAAATCTTCTCTTGCCGACATGAGCATAAATATGACGAGCATCTTCTTCGTCACTTACATAGGGACGTGGAACTCCAAAAAAGAACGCTTTGATCTTGCCGATATGACTTAAATAAATCTTCCAAAAGAATGAACCCTCTTCAATATCAAAGGCAAATAACCTTGACTGTACTCCATCGTGTGAGCTCCTTTCTACAAAAAAGTGGGCTAAGTTCCCTTTGAAAAAAATTGACGAACAGATCTTTCCCACATTCCCACCCCATCCCATTGTTTTTAAGTTACTCCCATTTTCAAGATCAATGCAGAATAGCTTTGCTCGTCCACAATATAGTTTATTGTTATAAACCACGAGGCTTTCTGGCAATAAATATCCCATGGAGTTTTTCCACTTAATCCGGCCCGATTGTATTGCAACAAGAGGCAAATCCTTTTTCGCACAAATCACCAATTCCCCCTCATCAGTTGGATAAATAATTTGTGTAGCTGAATTATAATCTCTAAGCTCAAGAGTATCCCACCTTCTATTCTGCTCTTTTGGAATCGGATATATTGCTGTAGTATCAAGCGGAGATGTTGTGGCCAAAGCTTCGAGATTTGGAACATTCCCCAGCCCCAACCTTCTTGCTAAAAGGGGCTCCGCAACCGCAACCCCGGCCAATCTTAAGTTTCTTGCAGCCTCCAAAAGGAATTGCCTGGTATCCGGGTCTTCTTTAGTATCAAATGAAATTAGCTTTCGTTTTAAATTCATATATATATATCGACCACTTATTCAAAAAATTTCACTATTTCTTCAAAATTCTGCTACAATTAGAAATTCCGGATTCAACTATATAATGTTTAGAAAAATAGCAAAATTATTATTGTTTTTGTTAATCGGTCTGTTATTGTCCGGTTTCAGATTTGGCAACCCGGTAACCCCACTTTATGACAACATCAAAGAACAGGCTCAAGTCGCATTTTCAGATCTTTTTCACAGAGATGTAAAAATCAAAAGCGCCGGCGGAAGAATTGCCGGACAAATCGTATTAAAAGGGGTGGAAATATCCCCCGACCTTAAAGCAGATACTGTCAAATTAAACTTTAGCATCACCAAATATATTTTGAACAAAGGCGATATTACCCCGGCCTTATCCTCAATAGAAATTGAGGG
>JABMQY010000010.1 GCA_013202975.1 Candidatus Saganbacteria bacterium | reverse complement strand
CCTTTGAATCTATTGAGAGGGCGGGGTTACTGGTTGAGGGTAAGATAAAACTATGAAAAAGATCCTTGTGACCGGCGGGGCGGGGTTTATTGGCAGTAATTTTATACGCTATTATCTTGCAAAACATGCAGACAGTCAGATTATTAACTTAGATAAGCTTACCTATGCCAGGAACCTTGATAATCTGCGGGATCTTTCTTCCAGCCCGGGTTATAAATTTGTTAAGGGAGATATCTGCAATAAGGGTTTGGTAGAAAGAATTGTCTCATCGGGGGTTGATGCGATAATTAATTTTGCCGCCGAAACACATGTTGATCGTTCTATCTTATCTCCGGACGAATTTATTAAGACCGATGTTCTTGGGACCAAAGTCCTTTTGGAAGCGGTAAAAAAATATAAGGTGGGCAGATATGTCCAGATATCAACTGACGAAGTTTATGGAAGCATAAAAAAAGGATCTTTTACTGAAGAAAGCTCGATAAAACCGAACAGTCCCTATTCTGCTTCAAAAGCCGGCGGAGATCTTTTGGTCCGGGCTTATTATAAAACCTATGGATTACCGGTCATTATAACCCGCAGCTCGAATAATTTTGGTCCCAACCAGTATCCCGAGAAACTAATTCCTTTCTTTATAACGCAAGCACTGGCAGACAAGCAGCTGCCATTATATGGTGATGGGAAAAATGTTCGAAACTGGATTTATGTAGAAGATAATTGCCGTGCTTTGGAATTGATCTTGAGAAAGGGAAAGGCTGGTGAGGTTTATAATATTGGTGGAGGTGTTGAGGTCCAAAATATAAAAATTGCCAGGACAATCCTGAAAAAACTAAAAAAACCAAAAGATTTAATAAAATTTGTAAATGACCGTCCGGGCCATGACAGGAGGTATTCCCTCAATTCTTCTAAAATAAAAAGACTTGGCTGGAAAGTTAATTCTTGTTTTGACGACAGGCTTGATGAAACAATTGATTGGTACCTGGACAATCAAAAATGGTGGCAGCGGCTGCTAAAAAAACAGGATTCTTTTAAATCCAGCTGGTATAAATCCCTCACTGGTGCGGCGTGAAAATTGCTGTTGTTGGATCCGGATATGTCGGGCTTGTAACCGGCGCCTGCCTTGCAAATTTAGGAAATAATGTTATATGTATTGATAATGATAAGAAAAGGATTGCAATATTAAAAAAGGGAAAAATCCCTTTTTATGAACCCGGCCTGCCTGAGCTGGTTGAAAAAAATTATAAAGCCGGCCGTCTCTCTTTTTCTTTTGATCTTGGCGCTGCGGTAGAATCTTGCGAGGTTATTTTTATTGCAGTCGGAACCCCTCCTAAAAAAGGTGGGGAGGCAGATATTTCTGCAGTTGAGGCTGTGGCATGCGCTATTGCAAAGGAATTAAAAAAGAATAATTCAAAAAATTTGGGTTTTAAAGTTATTGTTAATAAGAGTACTGTGCCGGTGGGGATGGGGGATGTGGTAACCACGATTTTGGTTAAAAACGGGGTTTCAGAGAGATTTTTTTCAGTAGTATCAAATCCGGAATTCCTTAGGGAAGGGTCGGCCCTTTCTGATTTTATGAATCCGGACCGGATTGTAATTGGGGCATCAAATAATAAGGCTTTTAATGTAATTACCGAATTGTATCGGCCCCTAAATGCCCACATTATTTTTACTTCTGTAAAGAGTGCGGAACTAATCAAGTATGCATCAAATTCATTTTTAGCCACCAAAATTTCTTTTATCAATGAAATTGCTAATATTTGTGAAAGGGTCGGGTCTGATGTTGTTGAGGTGGCAAATGGAATGGGATTGGATAAAAGGATCGGACGCCAATTTTTAAATTCAGGCCTGGGTTATGGAGGATCTTGTTTTCCCAAAGATATTTCTGCGCTGAACCATTTGGCAAAAACCTTGGGCTATAATGCGAAAATTTTGGATGCGGTATCGATGGTTAATGACGATCAAATTAAAAGGTTTTTGCAAAAGATAAAGAAAAGGTTTAAGAGTTTGAAAAATAGGAAGATCACTGTTTTGGGGCTTGCTTTTAAACCGGAGACCGATGATTTAAGAGATGCTCCTTCGCTCAAAATTATTGCCGCACTTTTGAAGTCCGGGGCTAAAATATTGGCCTACGATCCGGTTGCCGAACCATCTGCCAAAAAGTCCCTTCCGAAAGTATCATTTTTTTCTGATTTATACCAGGCAGTTAAAGGGGCAGACGCGATTGTAATAGCTACCGAGTGGCCCGAGTTCAAAGAGATTGATTTTGACCGGGTAAAAAAACTTGTCAGGTCTGCGGTTGTTTTTGACGGCCGCAATATGTACGACAAGAAAAAACTTGCCGAAGCGGGATTTGAGTATGTCGGGGTGGGAAGATGAGGGCATTAATTATTGGCGGAGCTGGATTTGTAGGTTCACATCTTTGTGATTTTCTTTTAGATAAAGGCCATAATGTTGTATGTTTGGATAATCTTATTACCGGATCCCTTGATAATATTTCTCATAATCTAAAAAATAAAAGATTTAAATTTATAAAACACGATATTTCTAAGCCGATAAAAATAAGCGGCAGGATTGACATGGTATTGAATTTTGCTTCTCCTGCCAGCCCGATCGATTATTCGAAATATCCGATCGAAACCCTAAAGGTCGGATCACTTGGAACCCTTAATGCCCTTGGGATTGCAAGGGCCAAGAAGGCCCGGTTTCTTATGGCTTCGACCTCTGAAGTGTATGGAGATCCAAAAGTTTCTCCCCAAAAAGAAAGTTATTGGGGAAATGTTAATCCGATTGGTCTGCGCTCTTGTTATGATGAGAGTAAAAGATTTTCCGAAGCACTGGTCATGGCATATCTTAGAACTCATAAAATTGATACTAAAATTATTCGAATCTTTAATACCTATGGACCGCGTATGCGGATTAATGACGGCAGGGTAGTGCCTAATTTTATAGGCCAGGCATTGAAAAAAATTCCCTTTACTATTTACGGTAAGGGAGATCAGACCCGCAGCTTTTGTTATATTGATGATTTAATTTTGGGTATTTATCGGGTAATTATTTCCAGGATTCACGGGCCGGTTAATCTTGGGAATCCGAGTGAGTTTACCATGATTGAATTGGCAAAACTGGTTTCTGGATTATGTTCGGTCCCCCTAAAGTTAAAATATAAACCGCTTCCAAAAGATGACCCCAAAATTCGCCGGCCGGACCTGTCATACGCCAAAGCTGCCCTAAAATGGTATCCCAAGGTAGATCTTAAGGACGGCCTTATTAAAACAATTGAATATTTCAAGTATGTTCAAAAATAAAAACCTTCTGGCTTTGATCCTTATTATTATTTTGGGAATTATTACTTCAACCTTTGCATATTATTATTTAGTCCTGCCGCGGGATGTATTTTATTGGGATGAGTCCCATCATGCCTTTTTTGGCCTGCTAATATATGACGATATAAAAAATCATAATTGGGGAAAATTTTGGCAGGATACCGGACGGCAGACCCTCTGGCCTCCGATCCATTCCTGGTTTTTGGGAGGGTGGTTATTAATTTTTGGTCCGGGCTATGTTTCTGCCAGGAGCTTTAGCCTTTTACCTTTCCTGGGATCTCTTTTTCTTCTTTTTCTTATTGCAGTCCAAATTAATCGTGAAAAGGGCTGGTTTATTGCCGTTTTTTCCTGTTTTTTACTGCTTACCGCTCCCGCTTTTCTTAAACAGTCTACTGCCTGTATGATAGAGTCTTTAAGCGTCTTTTTCTCTCTTAGCTTTGTTTATATTTATCTTCTTTTTATAGATGGGGATAACCCCTGGAAAAATATTTTAATCGGTTTGTCACTCGGGGTATTATTTTTGGTTAAATACCAGTATAGTATTATTTTTTGTATTGTTGTTTTTGTGCTGGCAATTATGGAGTTGTTGATAGATAAAGACGAGCTTAAGAAATGGTTTTATAAATATCTGTTTCTAGTTTTAGGCTATCTTTCGATTTTGGTTCTGTGGTTTATTACTCCGCCGGTTCAGAAAAAAATAGGTATGATGTTCTATGCCTGGAATACCGCTGCCTGGACCCATGGGCGGGATTTTACCCTTTGGGATAAGCTGTCTTACTATCCTGGCGCAATATTTAAGTATTACGGGTTTTCTTATCTTATTGGTGTTTTATTGCTTACTGCTTTAGTCTATTCTTTTTGGCATTTCAGGAATAAACAAATCAGGGTGCTTGGATTAATGGTTTTGATCCCGCTTGTTTTATCGGCAATCATAAAGCATCAGGAGTTCCGCTATCTCTCAGCTTTTATCCCATTATTATATTTACTGTCGGGATTTATGCTTATAAATATCATGATGTGGGTGAAAAGTTTTTCTGCTAAACAGCGGAAGATGCTTTATGTTGTTGTTTTGCTTCTATTGGTAATTATGGTATATGATTTGACAAAACTTCCTTCCAGGGCAGCTGATATTGTTTATCGGGAGTATTCGGTTATAAAGATCCCCGGAGCTAAGCAGGATGTAAGTAATCTGGAAGATGTTTTGAACTATTTTTATGATGCTATCCCGCCCAGGCAGAGTGTTTCCTGGGGATTTCAGAGTAATTTCTTTACTCCATATACGCTCTCTTTCCATTTCTATGATAAATTCGCATCCTATTCTCCTTTTATGATAAAACACCCCGACTTTTTCAGAAGTAATTATTTTATTACAATTGATATTGGCAAAGACAGCCCATATTATTGGGAGTTTAAATTTGAAAGTCGGCTGCTGCAGCTGGCCAAATGGAATGTATTTTTAAAGCAGGCAGAGAAAGACGGGAAGATTATGTTGTATGAAGAAAAGGAATTTCCAAATCTTTCAATTATGGCAAGGATTTATAAAAAGAATTTATGATTTTTAGTAATAAAGATAGCAATACTCTTTCTTGTTCATGGCTTCCGTATATGGACAGGACCAATAATTATAATGCCTGGGTGTTTTCTCTCATCGCTCCATATATAGGTGACAGGATAGTTGACGTGGGCTGCGGCAGGGGGATTTTTGATGAGTTTTTAAAAGCGAAAGAATTTGTTTGTTTGACTGAACCAAATTCCGATAATTATCGAATACTTAAGCACAAATTCTCATCTTTGCCTAATTTTAATCTCCTTAAAAGGGAAATAGCCGAAAAAGACACATTGGATTTATTAAGGAACAAGAACATCGATACTGTTATTTCTTTAAATGTTCTTGAGCACATTAAAGATGATAGTGCTTTTTTGCTGCAGTTGAGGAGTTTGCTTGAAAGGAACAAAAAAATAATTTTATATGTTCCGGCCGGAAAAGCTATTTTTGGTTCTTTGGATAAAAACTTAGGACATTATCGAAGATATAATTTGAAAGAGATAAAGGCCTTGCTGAATAAAGCTAGTTTTCGCCCCATTTTCTATAGATACGTAAACTTTTTGGGTTATTTTTCCTGGTTTTTCTATTCCAGAGTATTAAGACGTAAAATTCCCAATTACAGGCGCATACTATTTTATGATAGGTGCTTTGTCCCGATTATAGCTTTTATCGAGCGATTTATTAAACTGCCTTTTGGCCAGTCTATTTTAATAATTGCGGAGAGCATATGATACTTAAATTACTTGTAATATTTATTTTATTTATTTCCCCAGGATTTGCCAACGACTGGGGTTTTGACGGCGGAAATGTTGGATGGCAGGCTTCTGCCGGCGTTGTTTTAAAGCAGTCGGATGGGGTGTTGAATATTAAAACCACTGGAGAGTCTTCTTATGTTGTTAGTCCTCAATATGAATATATCGACACGGATAATTATTCCGTGGTCGAAATTCGCATGAAGTTGAATCGGGCTTATCAGGAATCCCGGTTATTCTTTTTGCCGTTTGGATTTGAAAATTTTGATCGCGGTTTAAGTCTTTCCTTTGCAACAGCCGGAATGAACAAGTTTAGACGATATTTTATTGATATGAAGAACCATCCCTATTGGCAGGGATCGGTCAGGCATTTGCTATTAACTCTTCCTAGTAATTGTGAAGTTGAGATTGATTATATCAAGCTTCATCCTCCCGGTTTTTGGTATTCTTTGCGATCTGCCTGGCAGGAGTTTTTATTTTTTCGAATGCCTAATTTAGGTACCTGTTTTATTATTTCCCCAATTACTATTAATTTTAAGCCGGTCAACCAATATATTTATTTAATGGCGATAGCATTATTCCTGGTTTCTATTTCCTATTTTCTGATTTCCCAAAAGGGTGGTTTTCAAAAGGCCCTTTTTGTTACGGTTGTTTTTATTTTTGCAATTTGGTTTGTTTTGTCTTTAAGGTCTTTGTATGATGATTATCGGGTTTTACACAATGATTTTTCAAGGTTTTATGGAAAATCGCTTGATGAAAAGCATATTGCCGAAACCGGCAGGGATTATTATCAATTTTTAAAATGGACCAGGGAGAAGCTGGGAGGTAGAAAAGAGATAACTTTGCATGTGCCGGGGATTGTTCGATGGGCTCCGACCGATTTTTTAAAGATGAAGGGGCCGTATTATCTGGTTCCAAATGCCACAAGGGAGGACGCGAAGTACCATATTGTTTATGATGATAAGCGGCCGGAGGGGAAATTTAAGCTTTTTGCCGAATTTAGGCCTGGCGCTTATATTTTGGAGAGGACAGAATGATGGTTATAAGGATATTGTTAGCTTTGTTGGTTCCGTTTTTATTGGGGTATTCTCTTTTATTATATTTATTCAAGAAAAATGAATTGGTGTTTTTGGAACGTATGGCAATTTCCTTTGTTCTTGGAAGCGGTTTGCTTACTTTTGTAATGACCCTCTTTGTCCTTTTTAGGATTCCGTTGAATTTTCTTGTAATAGTTGTTTTTCCTGTCCTGTTTATCTTGTTTTCGTTATTTAAGTTTCGGGATAATATGGTTTTTGGTTTTGATGCAATGAAAACCGTGACTTTTGGTTTTGGCTTTGCTAGAGTGCTCTTTTTTGGGTTATTATTCCTAATTGCCCTAAAACTTTGCTATGTCTTTTCAGAGGCTTTGCTTCGGCCGGTTTATACCTGGGATGCGATGCAAAATTGGGTAATAAGGGCTAAATTTATTTTTTATGAGAGAGTACCGCAAAATATTTATAATACCGATTATCCCCTGCATCTTCCGCTTATTGTTTCCTGGTTTTCAATTGTTCTTGGGGAATGGAACGATCAGCTTTATAAGGTAATTTTTCCTCTGTATTATTCTTCAATGCTCGGCAGCTTTTATTTTGTTTTGCGAAGGTTTAAGGGGCAATTGCATTCGATTTTCTTTACATTCCTGCTTTCGACCCTGCCTCTTTTGGCTTATCATGCAACAATCTCTTATGCGGATTTTTCGGTTGCGGTCTTTTTTTACTTTGCCGTTGCCTATCTATATGTTTTTATGGAGAAGAGAGGGGAGGGGTGTTTTTATCTGGCGGCTCTTTTCGCCGGGATGATGATGTTGGTAAAATCGGAGGGGCGTCTCTACTTTTTTGCCTTATTATTTGTTTTGGCAATATATTTGTTAAGGGAACAACGGCAGATAAAGCCGATATTGAAATTCTTTTTTCCGGCATTATTGTTAATTTTGCCCTGGATAATAATTAGAACAACTTTTGGGATAAAAGGTTTTGACTGGTTATTTCCCGAAACATATTATTCAATTTCTCAGTTGATCGGCAGGTTTTGGTTTATTCTCCAGCAGGTTTATAAAAAGTTCTTGTTTGAAGGAAATTGGCATTTGGCCTGGTTTGCTTTTGTTTTGTCTTTTCTTGCTTTTTATAAAAAAATATTCCAATCAAAACTGAAATATCTCTATCTGCTGACCCTTCTTAATTTGATCGTTCTTTTTATTGTTTTTTGCTTTACCGAGATGTATCAATGGCTTTTGGGGGCTAGTGTCACTTTTAATCGTCTGGTATTAGCTTATATGCCGATCGTGCTTTTAACCATCGGCCTGACTTTTAAGTTTTCTTCTAAAGAAAAAAGCTAGTTATTCTTGACAGCTCTATCCTCTTTTTGCTATAATGTTCATATATTGAACACAAAGTGAACATCTATGGTAAATGAAAATGAACTTAAAGTAATAGAAGAAATCACCAAAAAAGGGAACCTCACCCAGCGCGAATTATCGAGTAAAACCAATCTTTCTCTTGGGGCTGTTAATATTATTATAAAAAGGCTGGTTACACGCGGGATAATAAAAACCAGGGGGTTAACTGCAAAAAAGGCTGAATATATGGTTACACCTAAGGGGTTTTCTGAAAAAGCAAAAAAGACCTACAATTATATGCTAAAGACGGTAGATCTGGTAAAAAAAGTGCGCGAAGAGATTGCCAAGCTGGTATTGGATGAGTACAACCGGGGTCAGAGGAAGTTTGTTATATTGGGCAATGATGATCTGGCAGATATTATTGAACTGGCGCTGAAGGGGTTTGACTATAGGAGGGTGAATAGCGTTGAGGAAATTGATGGAACGGATGCTTTAGTATTTGTCGGAAAGGCAAATTCTAAGTTAAACGGTTATCGATTTATTAACCTGGATGAGAGATTGAGCCAGGTTTATTGGGGGGTGGATTGACTTCCAAGAAGAATATGAGGCACATTGCAAATAAAATAATTAGAAATTCCACTTTTAATGTTATTAAAGGAATGGTTATGTTTTTAATCTTTTTAATAATTACCCCTTTTATGATTCATAAACTAGGGATCAATGGTTTTGGAGTTTGGGCAATGGTGAGAGTTTTATCAAGTTATGTTTTATTGGCGGACATAGGGATTTCCTCTGCCTTAGTTAAATTTGTTGCTGAATATCATGTCAGAAAAGACTATAAAAAAATTAATGAGCTGTTTAGTACTTCATTTATTGTTTATTTATTGGTTAGTGTTGTCATTGTTGTTATTCTCATGGTAATAAAAGATTTGATTATCACTTCTTTTATAGGGGTTAAAGGGCTGTTTGATGAGATTGATTATCTAATAACCTTTTCTTTTTTTGTTTTTGCCATAAATTTAATTTTTAGTACCTATGTATCTTTGTTGACAGGTTTTCAGAGAATAGATATTATCAATAAAATTAGTATCGGAACTTCTATTATTGAGGGAGTAGGCATATTTATTGTTTTGAGTGCTGGTTTGGGGCTTCGTGGGCTGGTTCTGCCATTGCTTGCGGGATCTCTTTTTTCTGTCCTTTTGAGTCCTTTTGCTGTAAAAAAATTGTATCCTCAAATTAAAATATTTCCCACTCATTTTGATTTTTCGGACATCAAAGAATTATTGGGCTTCGGTTTGTACCTTCAGGCTTCTGTTTTTGCTTCTTTTTTCCATTTTCATTTTGATAAAATTCTATTAAGCTATTATTTGGGAGTGGGAGCAGTGGCCTATTATGAGATCGCATCTCGCTTGGCATACTTTATGAGGCGTCTTCCTGAATATTTGATATCGCCAATATTTCCGGCAGCCTCTGAGTTATTTGCCAAGAAGAGCCAGAAGACATTAACTGTTCTTTATTCTCGTTCCTCAAAATACATTATTATTTTTTGTTTACCTTTGTTTGTTTTTTTTGTATTTATGGCACAAAGGGTAATTTTTCTTTGGGTTGGGGATGGATACCATCTCTCAGCTATCACTCTTCAGTTTTTGCTTGTAGCCTTCTTTTGTAATGTTTTAACCGGACCAGGTTTTAATATTTTAAATGGTATTGGAAAGCCAAGGTATGGAATGGAAAGTTCGGTGCTTGCCCTTGTACTTAATTTTGTTCTCAGTTTAATTTTAGTAATCAAAATTGGATATATGGGGGTTGTGTATGGAACATTTATTTCTATGTTAATTGCGGCCCTTTATTTTCATTTCCGCTTTTATTATGTAACATCAATATCTATCATTAATCCTTCCAGAAATATTTTATTATTCACCTTAACTATGAGTATTTGTCTGTCATATATTAGTCATATTTTTTTACTATTATTGCCTCAGAGCATCCTTTCCCTTGGGCTAGTAGGTGGTGCTTATGTTGTATTAATTGAGTATGTTTTATTGAAAAGTGGCTATATTGATCAATTTGATAAGGAGCTGATTCTTAAATATTTTCCATTAGGAAAGAGGATTATCAAATGAAGGCTACATTGGTTTCTCCTAGCTTTAGCAATTTAGGATTCGTTAGCTTTGGTAAGGGAGGAATGGATTCAAATTGGATAAACTTAGGACTTGCCTATATTAGCTCTTATGAGGCATTTTTTCTAATAATTAATAAAATTAAATCTTATATGAGAAAAATCAAAAAATGCTGCTAAAAACAAGAAAAAAAGTTTTGGATTTTGGATGCGGGGATGGTTACCGCTCTATATATCTTGGGAGATTTGCGGATTATTACGGGGTCGATATATCGAACGAAAACATAGAAAGAGCAAAAGCTAAATATTTGGACAGGTCTTTTGTTTTGATTTCTGAGAATAGCCTGCCGTTTGACAGTTGTTTTTTTGACGAAATATATCTTTTTGATGTTATGGAGCATCTTTCCTCTCCGGATGCGGCCCTTAAAGAAATCTTGAGGTGTCTAAAACCCGGAGGATTGTTGATAATTGAAATCCCATATTTTAGGTCAGAGCAGATGCTTGAGAAGATCCATTCGGGATATCTGTTGGAAGCGGGTCATAAGAGTGTATTTGCCGAGGCGCAGATAGAACAGATTTTTAAAAGCAATAAATTAACTTTATTAAAGACAATTAGAAAGCGTGGTATTGAAAATATTTATATGAGCCTTCAATTTCTCTGCGGCAATTCTATTGTCAGGGATACAGGAGATTTGAAAAATGAGTCCAGGTTTTTTCGCAGAATTATGAGTTTGTTTTCAGAGGATTTCTTTACAACCAGGCTATTTGTCTCTTTTAAGCTTTTTTGGATTATATTCCCGGTCTGGATTGTTACTTATCCTGTCGGCCGGCTCTTTTCGATTGTTTTTCCAAAGGCAATAAGATATGAACTTAAAAAAAATTAAATCTAATCCCAGTGTGTTTATTATTATTTTAAACTGGAATGGCGGGACAAATTTGCTTGAGTGTTTATCTTCCCTGCAACAAATTAAATATCCTGACTTTCAAATTGTTGTTGTTGATAATTTTTCAAGTGATAATTCTCTCGAGTCGGCAAAAGCCGGTTGTCCGGACCTAATATATTTAGAAAATAAAGAAAACCTTGGCTTTGCTGAGGGCAATAATACCGGCATCAGATATGCGCTTAAAAATGGGGCAGACTATGTTCTTCTTTTAAATAATGATGCGGTTGTCACCCCGGATTTTTTGGGTTTTTTAATTGATAGCCGGCCGGATATTGCCTGTCCAAAAATCTATTATTATAATTCTAAAAAAATCTGGTATGGCGGCGGATTTTTGAATAAATTGACCGGATTTACGTATCATCGCGGCGAGGGTCAGCTTGATTTCGATAAAAACGCTGGACTTGAGGAAGTGGATTTTGCTTCTGGCTGCTGCATCATGATCAGGCGTCTTGTGTTTGACAAAATAGGGCTGCTGGATGCGGATTATTATCATTCACATGAAGATGCGGATTTTTGTCTGCGCGCAAAAAAGGCCGGATTTAGATGCAGTTATGTTCCGACATCAATGGTATATCATAAATTGGCCGTTTCCAGCGGTGGTCGGCGCTCGCCTTTTTATTTGTATTACAGGACCCGCAATCATCTGCTTTTTAAGCACAAGTTAAAATTAAATGCCCCTTTGTTTTGGCCAAAATTTATTTCCCTTGTTTTAAAACGATTTTTTGGTTCATTTTTATTCGGATCGCTAAAGGGGGCATCAGCTACCCTGCAGGGTATAATTGATTTTTACAAACAAAGATGGGGGGTTGGTAATGGCGAAAAATTCAGATAAGATATTAATTGTTCTTTTGGGCGCAATCGGTGATGTTGTAATGGCAACCTCAATTCTCCCCGGGTTAAAAGAAAAATATCCTGAAGCTAGAATTTCCTGGCTGGTTGGAAAATGGTCCGCCCCGGTGCTCCAAAATAATCCTTATATTGATGAAATTATTATAATTGATGATTCGCTTATATATAAGAAGAGATTTTTTTCCCTTTTATCTTTTGTTCGGGCTCTTCGGAGCAGAAAGTTTGACCTTAGTATCTCCCTGCACCGCTCAATGCTAATGAATTGGATTATTTCTTTGGTTTGCGCAAAGAAGCAGGTCGGTTTTGATAAGATCTCTTTTGATCAAGATGAACATAAGGTAGGGCGTGCGCTAAAAGTTTGCGGGCTGTCTTATGGGGCGCCAAATGTCTGGCTTGGCAAAGAGGAGCCTGAGTTTGCCAATAAAACATTAAAGGGGATGGAGACGATTGCGATAAATGTTGGAGGAGGGAAGAATCCCGGGATTACGACTGATCGCAAGCGTTGGCCGGCTGAAAGTTTTGTTGCGTTGTCTAAAAAACTAAAAATGCAGCTCTTATTTGTCGGTGGAAAATCGGATATTAAAACAGTAGAACAGGTTGTCTCGCAGCTTGATTTCCCGGTTGTCAATATGACGGGAAAGACCAGTCTGCTTGAACTTGCTGCATTACTTAAAAAATCCAGGTTATTAATAACAGGTGATACCGGACCGATGCATATTGCCACTGCTGTCAAAACGCCGGTCGTTGCGATAATGGGGCCGACTAATCCAAAACAGACCGGGCCTTATGGTGAGAAGAATGTTGTTTTGTATAAAAAGCTATATTGCAGTCCATGTTTTCGAGATAACCGCACCTTTGAAAAGTGTGATTTTGATTTAAAATGTATGAAAGATATTACGGTTGAAGAGGTCCTGGCTTCAGTAAATCTACTCCTCAAAAACAACTAATCCACAAAAGAACAAGACGATCGGCATCATAGGCATCATTACACGATTAAGCAGGGTCCCGTCTAAGAGTGATTTGTGGGCATCGGTGAACTGGAAAATAAAAATTAATGTTAATAGGTTTGCCAGGATTATTGCAAGCAGAAAGATCTTTTCCTTTTTTATTTTTTTAAAAAAGAATACCAGGACTAGGACGAGCAATGCAAAACTAAGCTGCCAGTTGGCAGAATGAAACATTTTATCAAGAAAAATACTAATAACAATTGGTGTCCTGGTGAAAAAATCGCCGGAGAAATTTTCTGCTACCGCTTGAACCGTATAGTAGTGTGCAGGAGCGACTATCTTGCTGTAAATAATCCAGGGAAGGCTTATTGCAGCTAAGATAATTGAAAAGTTCAAAAACGGGCCGATTTCATCCATCAACTTCTCCTTATATTCCATAAGTAAATAACCAAATAAGATGGTTGTATTTATTGCTGCAAGATAGAGTCCGGCTCGCTTGGTCCAAACGGCTAAGCCCAGTAAAATCGCGCAAATAATAAGATCTTTCTGATCTTTTTGTTTTATAAATAAGAACATGAAAATAGTTCCTGCTGCATAAAAAACAGTCAATGGTAGATCAAGATAGGCAGTGATTGAATGGAAAACAATTAGAGGGAGGGTGGTTAGCAGGAATACAATAAACAACGATTTTGTTTTGTTTAAGCTGCTTCTTAACCCGTAATAGAGAATGCCAAGCAAAGACAGGAACAGCATAGGAGAGATGATTTTAATTGCAACATCGTTTGTGCTCCCCTTAACCATTTGTATAAATGCCTGATTTAATGGGATTAGGAGCGGATAGTCTTCGATCCGCTCTATAACAAATTTTGTCAAAAAGGATTGATCAATAAAAATAGCTTTTGCAACTAAAGCGTACCTGGCCCAGGCGTCCCAGGTAAAGACCGGTTTTAGCATGGCTTCGAAAAATATATATATAACTTTTAGGGAGATTAGAAGGATCAGGAAACCTGCGAATAAACCCTCCTTCGCCCTTTTGGCTCCGGCGGGCAGGCTTCGCGGTTTCCAAGATGGGAATTGGAAGCCGAGACGTTTAGTCTCAGGCTTCCTAAGAGAAAAAATGAAGAGAAGGACAATAACTAACCATGCCACAATCGAAATATTAATTACATTAAGGGGAATTCTCACTATTCCAAGAACAAACATGATAAAACCAAGGATTCCCAGTCCAATGGGGTAGGATAATGCGAGATTTAATAGCGTATTTTTTTTGCTTATTAGCAAAGCAATTCCTAATCCCAAGAGAAAGGGGATGGTTATGCTGTAAATCAATTGCATTTTAAAATATATTCTCCCTCTTTATATTTTGAATAAAGGGTGTATTTTGTTGAATCGAGCTCAGGGGACTTCTTATATATCAATAAATAATCCGGTTCATCGCTGATGAGATGTGGAAAAAGATAATAAGCACCCTTTGAATCAAAATAACCGGCCGCTGTTAAAAATTTTATTTTTGATTTGGGAGGGAGCTTCTCTTTGCAAAAAGTTAAAAAAGCATAAAAAGCAGGATCAGTTGTTAATGCCTGCTTTTGTTCCAGTGTCTTGCCCAAAAGATGCCAGTCGGATCGTATGATATTAATATTGTTGTATTCACTGTTTATGGCAAGCAATATCCAAAATACAAATAATATCGATACTATCTTTGAGCCAGGATCCTTCCTTTTAATTAGCAAAACAAAGATGCTAATAAACAAGAAGACATAAATGTAGAAGGTTATCGGTTTTCCCAGGAATGAACTGTTTGGGATATTGTTTATGGTGCTGCCGGCAATTACCCTTCCGCTCGGACCAAAAAATTCATTAAAACCAGAAATAAGATTGGTTATCAGTGTCCCTTTTTTTAGCTTGATATAGTCAATCTCAAAATAACCCTGACCTGAAGTTGGACTTATTATGATTTTGCTGATCGAGCCGTCCCAAAGACGATTTCTTGATTTAAGATTTATGTGATAAGTGCGAAAGTCTTTATTTGTTCTAAATTCAACTTGTTTTTGTGGGATAAATTGTTTATCAAATGTTCCAACCCAAAAGACTCGCGCACTAATCTTTTGATCTGTTTTTAATCTGATTTCAAGTGTATCAATTTCATCTGTATCAATATATATATTGGGGCTAACCAAAATAGGAAGCGGTCCGTCTGATCTCCCTTTTAAGATTCCGTCTGAAACACTTAGGTTTGTTATGTTTTGCTGGGTCGACCAGCCATTGAGGTCATTGTTGAAATTCCAGCTTTCTTCGGCTAAAGTTGGTATTGCAATACAGAATAGAAGAAGGGCGATAAGAATTAATCTTTTCATCAAGAATAATTATATCATTATATTTAAATGTGGTGTGTTCTATTGGTGTGTTATAATTAATCATGAAGCTCAAGCATAGAATTCTAATATTATTTTTAATTCTTCTCATATTAACTCTCGTTTTCCATCCTTTTATTTTGGAAAATATGGCCGGTTTTCTTATTGTTCAGGATGATTTAAAGAAGGCTGATGCAATAATTGTCCTCTCCGGGGATGGCAACGGGGAGAGGATGGAGCAGGGGGCAAAACTATATAAGGATGGTTATGCAAAATACGTTCTAATAAGCGGCGGGCAGCTTTATTGGAAAATAACCTATGCCGATATTATACGGCAGCATGCAGAATCACTGGGGGTTCCCAGGAGCGCTATCTTGGTTGAGGATAGGTCAGAATCGACTTATGAGAATGCAAAGCTATCTATTCCCGCTTTGGTTGATAAGAAAATAAAGTCAATAATTTTGGTGACATCCCCAACCCATACCCGGCGGGCTATCAGAACCTTTAGGCGCCTTTTTAATCCGGCAGGGATTGAGGTTATTGTTTATCCTGTCCAGAAGAGCCGTTTTTCCAAAAAAGGATGGTGGAGGCGGCATGAAGATACCCAATTGGTTGTTTTCGAGTATATTAAGCTGATTGGATATGTTTTTAAGGGCTTGTAATATAATTTAGGAGGAGAAGATGGGAAGAGATATAGTATTGGTTACTGGTGGTGCCGGTTACATTGGTGCAGTTCTGGTAAATGACCTGGTTTCTCAGGGTAAAAAGGTGAGGGTTTTTGATAAGCTTTATTTTGGTGATGAGGCGTTAAGAGATGTTCGGGAAAAAATAGATTTGGTTCAGGGGGATGTCCGTAATTTTCCGGAAGAAGTTTTGGACGGGGTTTCTTCTGTTGTTCATCTTGGTTCTCTTTCAAACGATCCCACCGCAGAATTTGATCCCAAAGCAAATAAAGAGATTAACTTTGATGGAACCATGCGGGTGGCAGAGGCTTGTATTAAAAAAGGGGTGTCCAGATTGACCTTTGCATCTTCTGCAGCTGTTATCGGATTCCATGTTGACGGAATTGCGGATGAAGAGTATCCGTCCAATCCGCAATCAGAATATGCACAGTCAAAGGTTGATGCAGAAGAGGGCTTAAAATCTCTTGTTTCTTCAAAGTTTAATCCGGTTATTATTCGTCAGGCAACTGTTTATGGGTTTTCTCCCCGCATGCGCTGGGATCTGGTGGTTAATACTATGACTAAGGATGCCTGTTCCCGCAACACCATTTACGTTTACTGTGCGGGAGATAATTGGAGGCCGCTGGTAAATGTGAAGGATGTTTCCCGGGCTCATATTGCCTGTCTGGCTGCTCATGCTGAAAAAATATCTGGACAGACCTTTAATCTGGTTCAGAAGAATTATCGCATTTTAGAGCTTGGTCATTGGGTAAGAGAGATTTTGAAAAAGCAGATCACGGTGTCGGTAGAAGTCCTTTTTGGCACCAAGGAATCAAGAAGTTATCGGATTTCGGCAGAAAAGATTAAAAAGGCCATTGGTTTTGAGGCGAAATTTTCGGTTGAAGATGCAGTTCTAGAAATATATAACATCCTCCACTCGGGACGCTACAGCGATTTTTCTAATCCTATTTATTACAATATTGAGTGGATGAAGCTTTTGTCCGAAATGGAGAAGAAGCTCAAAATAATAGGTAAGGTTTTTTAATAAGTGAAAATTGCTATTATCGGCGCTGATGGACAATTAGGTACAGATTTATGCAGGGTTGTTCCAAAAGAAGAACAGATTCCTTTAACCATTAAAGATTTAGACATTACCAATCCTTCTCAGATTGATCAGGTTTTCAAGAAATATAGTCCCAATATTGTAATTAACACTGCCGCCTACCATAAGGTAGACGATTGTGAAGATAATCCTAAATTAGCGGATCTGGTTAATGCCATTGCTGTAAAAAATCTTGCTATGGCCTGCAAAAGGACTCAAATTACCCTGCTTCATATATCAACCGATTATGTTTTTGATGGAAATAAAGGCGCACCTTATTCAGAAGACGATCTTCCTAATCCCAAAACGGTTTATGGGGCCTCCAAACTAGCGGGAGAAAAATTTGCAGCAGAGATTCTTCCGGAGCATTTTATTGTCCGAACTTGTGGTTTATATGGAGAGGCGGGGTGCTTAGGAAAAGGCGGAACAAACTTTATTAAAGGGATGCTTAGGCGCGAAAAAAATAAGGAAAAAATCAGGGTTGTTACTGATGAAATAATTACTCCGACTTATACTCTGGATTTAGCTAATAAATTATATCAATTAATACAAACCAAACATTTTGGGCTTTATCATATTTCAAATAACGGCCAGTGTTCCTGGTGGGAGTTTGCGTCAAAAATATTTGAAATATTAAAAATTGATATAAAAGTTGAGAAGGCAACCTCTGTAGATTTCAAAACAAAAGCCCATCGGCCCAAATATTCTGTGCTGGATAATGCCCGTTTAAGAAAAATTGGATTAAAAGATATGCGTAACTGGGATGAGGCACTCAAGGATTACCTTGCTTCTGTAGTTTTGTGAAAAAAATAGCCATTGTCCACGATTATTTAAACCAATTTGGCGGGGCAGAGAGGGTTGTTGCGGCACTGCATGATATTTTCCCGGATGCCCCAATTTACACCTCAATTTATGATGAAAAGCGAATGCCGGAAATTTTTAAGCAAATGGATATCCGGACCTCTTTTATGCAAAAACTTCCTTTTGTTATGCAAAAATATCGCTATTACTTTTGGTTTTACCCAAAAGCAATTGAGAGTTTTGACCTAAGTGAATATGATTTAGTTCTTTCTTCAAGCTCGGCCTATGCCAAGGGGGCAAAGAAGAGAAAAGATGCTCTCCATGTTTGTTATTGCCATAATCCGATGCGCTTTGTTTGGAGATACGATGATTATATAAAACAAGAAAATATTAATATTGCAGCAAAAAAGCTTTTGCCCTTTTTCCTGGATAGGCTCAAGAAGTGGGACCTGCAAACAAACAATCAGGTGGATTATTTTATTGCCAATTCAAGGGCAGTCGCAAAACGCATAAGTTCCTTTTATAATAGGGAGTCGGCAGTAATAAATCCTCCTATTGAAACTAAGACTTTTAGTCCGGACAAAAACAATAAGAATTATTTTTTGATCGTTTCCCGTCTTTTGGGATATAAAAGAATTGATATCGCAATTGAGGCTTTTTCTCGTTTGGGTTTGCCTTTAAAGATTGTAGGGGATGGGCCGGCCAGAAAAACCCTGAAAAAATCTGCTTCACTTAATATTGAGTTTTTGGGTCTAGTCGATGATGTCGAACTTAAAAGGTTGTATTCTGAATGCAGGGCCCTACTTTTTACCGGCGAAGAAGATTTTGGAATGGTGCCGCTTGAAGGGGCCGCATCTGGGCGACCGACTATTGCATATAAACGGGGTGGGGCGCTTGAGACAATTGTTGATCAGAAAACTGGGCTCTTTTTCAAAGAACAGAGCGTTGATTCTCTTCTTGATGCTGTAGCTCGTTTTGAGAAAATATCATTTGATCGCGATTTTGTTAGAAAACATGCCCAAAAGTTTGATAAGATTGTATTTAGGGAGAAGATTATAGGATTTCTCAATGAAACAAAAGCACTTTAATATAATTATAGAAGTATTATTCCTGGCTCTGCTCTTTTTGGCGGCTGTTATTTTTGACCGCAGAATTGGAATTGTTTTTTCACTAACCAAGGCAACTACCATACGCTTTTTCACTATTATAATCTTTAGCGTCTGGGCTATAAAAATCCTCATTTTTCGTGAGAATAAATTTGTTCGGTCGGTATTAGACTGGCCGGTCCTGACTTATTTATTAGCCTGCACAGTTGCAACAATCACCGCTGTTCATGTTTATATTAGTCTTTTTGGATTTTACGGCAGGTTTGAGGGATTGATTACTCTCTATAATTTCGGTCTGATTTTCTTTGTTGCTACTAATTATATAACCGACCTGAAGGCAGTTCGGCGGCTTGTTGCCACTGTGTTTTCTGCCGGTGTTATTATGGCGATTTATGCCATTATCCAGCGTAAAGGTATCGATCCCTACGCCTGGGGTGGGGTTGTCACCTGGCAGAGAGTTATTGCCACTATTGGACAGCCTAATTTTTATGCGGCTTATGCAGATATGTCATTTTTACTGACTTTTGCTTTATTTCTATTTCCAAAAAGGGAGAAAGGGACAGAAGGTGGTTCATTTTTGCCTTTTCTATATTTCTTTATCCCTGTTTTAGCTTTTCTTTTTATGATTTATCCTCTGGGACAAATGATTAATCCTCTGGGGCCGGTCGGAGTTTTCTTCTGGTATCTGGGATTTGGGATTTGTGCTTTTGGGGCTATTTTGTTTGCCTATAAATTTGATGATATGGATCCATTGCTGTCAGATATCTTGCTTGGAGCCGGCCTGATTCTAATTTATACTGCCTTATTTTACACCCAAAGCAGGGGTGGATTTTTGGGTTTTTTTGCCGCCCTGTCTCTGTTTTTCTTTGTCTGTCCCCGTAAAATTATTATCCAAAATTGGCAGAAACTGGGAATATTATTTATTGCTTTGGCTATGGTTACCGGTATTACAATTGCAGATCCTCAGTTTTCTCTTTTTTCCAGGATGGCCAGTGAGATCAAGGTTGAATCTTCAGAAATCGAGTTTGAGGGGGCAGCCGGGTCGCGGGGTGAGACCTGGAAGAGTGCTTTTAGAATAATTGCTGATTATCCTCTTTTTGGGATCGGGCCGGAAGTGTTAAAGATGGTCTTTCCCAGATATGAGACCGATCTTTTTCGTTTCAAAGAAGCTTTTCATGTAAAACAAGACCGCTGTCATAACGAAACCCTTGATGTCCCGGTTACCCGGGGATTGGTTTCCTTTTTTGCCTATCTTCTGGTCTTGGGGCTGGTTTTTAGGCATGGCTTTAAACAGCTTAGTAGTTTTTCTCCTCAAAAAGGATTGATATTTGCTGCATTTATAGCAGCTATTACAGCATATCTTATTCAAAACCAGTTTAGTTTTGGAGTTGTCGCAATAACCTCTCTCTTTTGGGTTATGTGGGCAGTCGTGGTAAAGGTCAAAGAGCTACCCGATGAAAGAGTAGATAAAAAAGATGATAAAAGAGCTGATGTTGATTATATACCATTAATTCCCATTGCTATCATTGTTTTAGTCTCTATATTTCTTATTTATTTATCATCCATTCCATTCAGGGCCGATAAAGCCTTTAAAATGGGAAAAACCCTGAGCCAGGGCAGAAACTTTAAGCCGGCAATAGGTTCCTTTGAGGCTTCACTTAATATACAGCCATTTGAAGGCGGACCTATTACGCACAAGGGGATCAGCCTGATTAATTATGCTGCTGCGCTAAAATTAGAAAAAGACAAGGCTCCTCTTTATAAAGAGGCGATTGAAATTCTAAGCTATGGGACTAAGGTTGACCCATACAATGCGGATAATTTTTATATTTTATCCAGGATATACCTTATGCAAAATAAACTGGAGCAATCAGAGCAAATGGCAGCTTATGCATTAAAAATCGATCCCTATTATGCTGAGGTATATATAATTATGGCTCATCTTGCGCAAAAAGATAATAATTCTGATCGAGCAATTACATTTTATAAAGAAGCCTATCGATTAAATCCTAATATCATTGAAGCAAAAATAAAAGTGATTTGGGATCTTGTCAATCTGGGTGATTACGGAAAAGCTTTTGTAATGGTCCAGGAAATCATTATGGAAAATCCTAAATTCATAGAAGGGTATAATGTTTTGGGTACAATTTATTTTAAAAATGGGGAGAGGAAAAAAGCCCGGGAAGAATTTGAAACTGTTTTATCCCTTGATCCCAATAATTCTTATGCAAAGAGGATGCTTGGCAGATGAAATTATTAATTGATGCATTATTAATCAACATTTCTTTTATTCTGGCCTATTATTTTCGTTTTGAGGTTTTGGCTTTTATCGGACCGGAACCGGTTGGGCCGATTGGTCAGTACGGCGGCGTTTTGATTTTTGTAACAATTCTGTGGCTGGCGGTTTTTAATTTAATCGGTTTCTATAGAAATGAAAGAGGGGGCGGCACGATTGACGAATTAGCCAGAATTGTCTGGGGAGTAAGCGTTGCTTCTCTTTTGCTTTTTGGCTTACTTTTCTTATACCGTGGTTTTTGGTTCTCACGTCTTTTAATATTGAATGCCTGGTGGATGGCCATATTCTTGATCGGGTTTTCAAGGATAATAGCTTCATACTCTAGAATTTACCTGCTCAAACGGGGGATTGGCGTGGGGAAGGTTTTAATTTTGGGCGAGAATGAAATTGCTAAGCTGCTCTTTAATAAGTTTTTGAAGGATAAATCATTAGGCTATGTGCCGGTTGGATATGTCGGTCCGGATCCTAAATCAATTAAGCAGTCAATAATTACAAATCAGGTTGATGAGCTGATAATTGCATCCAGCAATTTATCTCACCAGCAGATTTTAGACATTATAACCGAATGCGAAGTCCTTAATATTAAATTTAAGATCGTCCCCGGACTGCTGGAATTAATTGCCAGCAGGGTTGATGTTGATGAGGTTGGCGGGATTCCCTTAATCACTGTCTCTGAGATCGGGCTTTCTGGAATAAAAGCCGCGGTTAAGAGAATTTTTGATGTTTTGCTCTCTTTCTTTTTGCTTATTCTTCTTATTCCTTTGTTCCTTCTTGTTGCAGTTTTAGTAAAGATTGATTCGAAGGGGGCGGTTTTCTTTAAGCAGCTGCGGGTTGGGAAGAATGGGACGAAATTTAATTGTTACAAATTCAGGTCTATGGTTTCCGGCGCGCAGAAACTTTTGTCTTCTTTAGAAGAAAAGTCTGAAGTTGAAGGGCATATATTTAAGATAAAGGAAGACCCCCGGGTTACAAGGATTGGTAAATTTATCAGAAAATTCAGCATAGATGAGCTTCCCCAGCTTTTTAATGTTTTATTGGGGGAGATGAGTCTGGTTGGCCCCCGCCCGCCGCTTCCGCACGAAGTTGAAAAGTATTCCTCATGGCATCTCAAGAGGCTTCGTATTACCCCCGGGATAACCGGTTTATGGCAGGTATCCGGCCGCTCGCTATTGCCTTTTGAAGATATGGTTAGACTGGATATTTATTATATCGAAAATTGGTCGCTCTGGCTGGATATTAAATTACTTTTTAAAACTATTCCGGCTGTTTTGTTTGGCAGCGGGGCTTACTGATTATCTTAAAACAATAATTCTTCCTCTCTGGATTTCTGAAGATGTCAGGCCGCCTCTTACAATTGCAAAAAGGTACACGCCATTTGGAACTATTTTTCCGAACTGATCCAACCCATCCCAGCTGATATTATGCAGAGTGGAAGAGGAGGAAAAAGCCCTGTTTACATTTCTTCCGGTTAAAGTAAATACAAAAAAATTGGCTTCACTTGCGGAACTTAATGAATATTGTAATTTCCATGCTTCTTTTTGCGGGTCAAAGGGATTGGGACCATAACGCAGCGATGCTGTGCTTCCGCTCTTATTCTCTATATCTTTTGAGCTAAAACCATCCTGGATTTCAATGATAAAATGCAGGGGGGAGGCGCTATTTCCTGCCTTGTCGCGCAATGAGATGTTAATATTATATTTTCCATCGACCAGCTCCGATTGTGGATAGAATATTATGCTATTTTCATAAGCTTCAATGGTTCCATTTACTTCTTTGCTGCTGTATGTAACCTGAAAGATTGAGCTTTCGCGGTCTAATCCAGAGCCCCCTTCAACAAAACTGATATTGATTTTCTTTTTTTCTCCGCTGGGGCTGTTGGGGGGAGCGGCCTTGGGAGGGGAGGAATCAATCATAAGCGAGGTCTTGGCTGACCCGGCATGTCCGGCATTGTCCAAAATTGAAAGCTCAAGGTTATGTTTACCGTTCGTTACTCCATCCGGAACCGTAAAAAAACCCATTAATTTCTTATTATTTTTATTATAAAAACCAGTAGTCTTAAGAAGTTGTTTGTCAATTAAAAGGGTTATTTGGGGATTTGAAGCAATGTCATTTTGCAGGTCAGAGATATTTGCTTCAATCAGGATATTTGCGCTTGCCTTGAACCAGTTGCCTGAGTGGGGCTGGATTATATTTACCATGGGGGATTTTCGGTCAACGCTAACGGTTAACTGCTTCTTTGTCGCAAGCGGATTTCCTGCCTGATCCGATATATTATTTATTTTAAGGGAATAAGTGCCTTCGTCAAGAGACGGAATCTCGAGCTTTGCTTCAATTGATGCAGTATCTGCAAAAAGTTCTTTTATGACTAATGGTTTTTTTGAGGATAAATTTTCCAGAGAGAAAATTGACCCGGATTCATAGGTGATTGGTTCAGAAAAGACAATCTTAACATTAAAATTATTGGTGTTGATTGATTGCGGATACTCGATACGTTCAATTGTGGGAGACTGGTTGTCTATGTTGATTTCTACCGGGGGACTGTATTCACCCCGGGCTATTCCGTCACAGGCAGAGGCCATAATATAAAATCGACCGGAGGTAAAGGGGATGTTAATTGATGCTTCAGATGACGTAGTGTAAGACAATAGTGTATCCTGAATAAAATCTTTATCCAGGCTGAGGTCGATTTTATAGAGCAATTCATTTTCATCTATGTCTTCACTTTTTAGTTTAAATTTTAAAGTTGTTCCTCTGATGCTGGTTTGGTTTTTTGGGGACACAATATAAGTTTTTGCGGGCGCAGAGTTTTGAATCTCATTTAATCCTTTATCCGAAACAAAATAGAGCTTTTGATTGTCATAAAAGATGGTTTGCATCGTGGTGTCTTGCAAAAGAATTTCTTGGGGCGCTGATATGTTTTTGCCATTATCAACAGAAAGAGCCCAGAAGACTCTGTTTTTGCCGGACTGATAAGTTAGAATCTGGGCATTTGTCTCTTTAAGGGATAATGCTTTTAGGTCATATATTTTTTCACTGCTTTCATAGAGTAGATTTCTCTCCCACTGGCCCTCATTTTGTTTGTAATGATAAAGCTTGTAATTATTTTTATCAGTTGCTACTGCCAAAAGATGAAGAGAATTTCCATTGTCAAAAAATAGGGCAATATCCTGAAATTGGTCAAAACCGGGTCTTTTTATCTCGGATTTTGAAAAACTTAGTCCGTTATTGATTGATTTTGAACAAAGAACCGCTTTGTTGTCTTTGTCCAAAAGAGCAAAGGCTGTCAGATTATCGTTTGTAATAAAATCCGATTTCACTGCGGCCGATTCGTTATTCAAGAGAAGGGGAGGGCTAAAAGAGAGGCCATTATCTGCTGAATGAATATAATAATGCTCATCTTTTATTCTATAAACAATATGGGTGGTGCTGTTTTTTAATAAATAGTGTTTTATGTCCGCATTTTTTAATTTAGCGGAGGTATTGATTCTCTTGAAGTTTAATCCATAATCTTTTGAATAAATTATGGACAACGATTCATTACTTACGAATGCTGCGGATATTTCGTTTTTGTCTTGTGAAAAGATGACCTCTTTGGTTGTTTCCGCTACTTTCTTGATCAGGGCAAAATTGCTGGAAATATCATTTGACTGGTAATGGTTGGAATTAGTGTAAAGATTTATTCTTCCTGCCTGATCCTTAAATATTATTGTGTTTGCTGTGGCAGAAACTGCGATGGCAAACAGGATGAATAAGATAGCAATTCCCTTGCGCATTTGCCTTAATTTTACTCTTATTGAAGGAAGGGGTCAATTCAAGAATGGATAAAATAGTCTGAAATTTTTCATCGAAGCATGCGAAAGATAAAAGGAGGATTTAATAATGACAGAATTAAGAAATATTACTCTTGTTACTCCGAATAATAAAAAGGTAAATGGATATAATGTCTGCTGCTCGGATAAGAAATGCAGGTCAATTGAGGTAAGAAAGGTTAAAACTGACGGGAGAGTCACTGTTTTTAATTTTATTCCTGCCCAAAAGCCAAAAATATCTCTCTGCAAAAGAAAGAAGAGAAAACTAGTCTGCCGCCCGCAAAAATTGAACCGAAAAGTTAGGAGGGATATTTCAAAAACTAAAGTGGAAATAAAGCAATTATGTGTTAAGGAGATGCTGCTTGAGACCAGGAGAGTTGGTCAGGCCTTGCAAAAAGCAGATCTTGACGCAAAAGCTGCGGATCGAGCCTCTATTGCTGCAAAAAAAGTAAAAGACAAACCAGCTGTCAATAAGCTGATCTTAAAGGCAGAAAAGAGTGCCCAGCAGGCCGGTGAAGCGGTAAAAATATTTAGAGACAGAGGAGCTGTCTGTGCTGCTGTTAAGTTGCTTTGATAAACTCACCCCCTAACCCCCTCTCTTGAAAAGAGAGGGGGAATTACATGCTTCCCAGGAGAGGGATAGATAGGTTAGAATAGTACAATGATTAGTCAGGCTGAGTTATGAAGCAATTACCTAAGCAAGTTGCCAGATATCTTAGAAGAAATCAAACTGAAGCGGAGAAAATCCTCTGGAGGGCTTTGCGGAATAGAAAACTTGCTGGGAAGAAATTTCTAAGGCAACATCCGATTCAATTCAAATATGACAACCGCAGAAGATTTTTTGTTGCTGATTTTTTTTGCCATGAAACAATGCTAATTATTGAAGTTGATGGTGGTATTCACGAAAAACAAAAAGATTACGATGTTTTGCGAGAGCATATTCTAAACTTCCTGGGATTCCGTATTATTCGTTTCAAAAATGAAGCAATCCAAAATAACCTGGAAAAAGTTCTGAATAATATAGTAAAATATCTACAAGAACACCTTTCCCTCTCTTCATAAGAGAGGGATGAAATGATTGGAAATAAATTATAGTTTGGTTAGGGTGAGTTAAAACATGAAAAATGGTTCTCCAATACAGAATATTAGGACAATACTCGAAAATAAGTCCGTTCGCAAGAAGGAAGGAAAATTCGTTATAGAAGGTCCTCATCTAATAGAAGAAGCACTCTCTGATATTGAATACATTATCTATACAAAAAAACATCAGGTGATGATTAAGGCAAAAGAGAAGGGTATTCCCTGTTACGAGATTTCTGACAAAGAATACAAAAAATTATCCGATGTTGTCACACCGCAGGGGATAATGGCTGTAGTGACAAGTCGCGACTTGTCACTACAGCAGATTTCCGACAAGGCTAATTCCTTAATAATTGCCTGCATCGATATCCAGGACCCGGGGAATATGGGGACCATCATCCGAGCAGCGGATGCGGCAAATGTTTCCGGCATAATTGCAAGCGAAGGTTGTGTTGATATTTATAACCAAAAAACAATTCGATCAACCGCGGGATCCTTGTTTCACATTCCCGTTGTCCAAGTGGACGATATCCGTGATGCCTTAGTCTGGCTAAAGTCAAAAAACTATAAAATTGTCGCGACTGACACAGCGGGGATCTGCGATTACTGGGAGATAAACTATACCGAGAATACGGTTGTACTTATTGGTAATGAAGGCGCAGGATTAGGCCAAGAAATTTTGAGCACTGCAGATTCCGTGGTAAAAGTACCACTCCCAGGCAAAGCTGAATCCCTTAATGCAGCCATCTGCGCATCTGTTATAATGTATGAAGCGCTAAGACAAAGGGGTATTAATGGTTGAGAGAATAAAAGCGGTTGAAGACGAAGCAATATCTCGTCTAAATGAAATAAAAAATCTTCAGGAACTTGAAGCCTGGCGAATTCGCTATTTAGGGAAAAAAGGTTTGTTAACCGAATTGGTCAAGAACCTGAAAAATATTCCAACAGAGGACCGCCCTCATTTTGGCAAAAATCTAAACATCACTAAAAACAAATTAGAGAATATAATTAAAGAGAAAAGAGTAACGCTTGAATCTGCCGACAAAGAGAAGAAAATAAAATCCTCTGCAGTCGATATAACCATGCCGGGGAAAGGCATAAAGAGGGGGAAACTCCATCCGATAACCCAGGTGATGAACGAAGTTGTAGATATTTTTTTGCGGCTTGGGTTTTCTATTGCAGACGGGCCGGATATTGAAACCGATTATTATAATTTTGAAGCCTTAAATATTCCAAAACACCACGCGTCGCGAGATATGTGGAGTACTTTATATATTGAAAAAGATACTTTACTTAGAACTCACACCTCTCCGGTGCAGATTAGGGTGATGGAAAAGAAAAAGCCGCCTTTGGCAATAATTGCTCCGGGAAAGGTCTATCGCCGTGATGCCGATGTTACTCATTCAACTGTGTTCCATCAGGTAGAGGGATTTATGGTTGACAAAAACATCACCTTTGCAGATTTAAAGGGGACACTTACGGCCTTATTGCACGCGATTTTTGGAAAGGCGAAAAGGGTCCGTTTTCGCCCCAGTTATTTTCCTTTTACCGAACCCTCTGCCGAGGTTGATGTTGAGTGTGTAAACTGCGGTGGAAAGGGTAAACTGTCGAATGGCGAGAGCTGCCGGGTTTGTAAGGAAACCGGATGGCTTGAGATTTTGGGCTGCGGCATGATCGATCCAAATGTTTTTAAAAATCTTAAATACGATCCGGATAAGTATTCCGGTTATGCTTTTGGAATGGGGATTGAGCGGATTGCAATGTTGAAATTCGGAATTTCGGATATTCGTCTGTTTTTCGAAAATGACTTGAGGTTTTTAAAACAATTTTGATATGAAAATACCGATTAAGTGGCTTAAAGAATATGTTAAATTCAAACTTTCGCCTGAGGACTTGGCTGAAAAGCTGACTATGGCCGGGACCGAAGTCGGCGCAATTGAGTATCATGGAGGCGGAATCGAAAATGTAGTATGCGGAAAGATAAAAGCAGTTGAGAGAAATGATGCGCATTTAATATGCGAAATTGATTTGGGAACAGAGATAATAAAGACCATCACCGATGATTTGAGCCTGCAAGTTGGAGACAGGGTGCCGGTAGCGTCGGACGAATCAAAATTAGCAGAGGGAATTCATGTTAAGAAAATTGCCCTCTCCGGAGTCGAATCATTTGGCATGCTCTGTCGCCCGCATGAACTTGGTCTGGCCAAAGCAGACCACGTGATGAAGCTTCCTCTTGATGCCAAGATTGGTATGGATGTAAAAAAAGTTCTTGGGAAAAACGGTATAGTATTAGATTTGGATGTTTTGCCAAATCGAGGTGATTTACAGTCAATTATAGGGGTTGCTCGTGAGGTTGCTGCCGTGTTAAATGACAAAATCCAAAATCCAAATGTCAAATTAATTGAGACAAATCGAAAAGTCAATATAAAAGTAGAAGTAAAAGATAAAGAATTGTGTCCTAGATACATGGCTCGGGTAATTGAAGGGGTAAAGATAAAGGATTCGCCGCAGTGGATAAAGGAGAAGCTTCTTTTATCCGGTGTTCGACCGATAAATAATGTTGTCGATATTACAAATTTTGTCCTTTTAGAATACGGCCAGCCCCTGCATGCTTTTGATGCAGATAAAGTAGATAAGATAGTTGTTAGAAAAGCTAAAGCTGGTGAGAAAATTAAAACCCTGGATGAACAGGAACTGAAACTTGACTCGGGAATACTGGTAATTGCAGATTCAAAAAAACCGATTGCAGTTGCCGGAATTATGGGTGGGATTGGGACAGAGGTTGCTTTGAATACACAAAATATCCTGCTAGAATCTGCCTTCTTTAATCCGATTTCGATAAATAAAACATCTCAGATGCTAAAGCTTAGGTCTGAATCATCCGTTCGTTTTGGGAAAGGGGTGGATTGGGACGGGGTAGCGGCTGCTCTTGATCGTGCAGCCCAATTAATTGCCGAATTGGGGGAAGGAAAGATATTAGCTGGAAAAATAGATAAAAAAGCAAAATCTCGAAAGTGCAAGCAACTTGCCATAAGAGTTGAAAACACCAACCGTCTTTTGGGAACAAAGCTTAAGGCGGCCGAAATAATTAAGATTTTGGGGCGTCTTGGATTTAAGAAGATAAAAAGCAGTATGAAATCTGTTACTGTTTCTGTGCCGCTTTCCCGTTTTGGAGATATAGAAAGAGAAGTTGATCTGGTAGAAGAGGTTGCCCGAATTTATGGCTATGACAAAATAGATACTACCATATCTCGTGTATCTCAGGAATTATCAACCGATGCCTTTGAGAAAAATTCCAGGAAAATCAAGGAAATCCTGGCTGGTGCCGGGTTGTATGAGGTCCAGACATTTTCCATTTTGGATCCAAAATATCCGGAGAGACTGGGATTGGAGGCCGACTATATTCCCATTGCTAATCCTTTGACAGAAGATGAATCTGTACTCCGTACTATTATGCTTCCCAGTATCCTAAAGGCAGTTGACCACAACCTGAGGCATCAAATAGATGATTTGGGGATTTTTGAGGTTGGTAAGGTTTATCATAAAGCAAAATCATATGTTGAAACCAATATGCTGGCTGGCGCATTGACCGGGCAGGGAGCTGACTTCTTTGCCCTAAAAGGTATAATTGAAACTTTGCTTTTTGAATTTGGCAGTTCGAAATTTGAGTCAATACAAAGCAACTTATTGCATCCCGGGCAATCTGCCGGAATTATTTTTGAGAATAAAGCGGTCGGTTGGTTTGGAGAGCTTAATCCTGATATATCAAAAAGATATGATTTTAAAAAGCCGGTCTATGTTTTTGAGATTAATTTAGAGGTTTTATTTAGTGCTATTAAATTGACCAAAAAGTGCAAACCCCTTCCAAAATTCCCAAAATCTGATCGAGATGTTGCGATGTTTATTAAGGATTCCGTAACCCATGCTGGTATTTTAGAAACTATCCGCGAAGTTGGCGGATCAATGGTAGAAGATATCCAATTATTTGATGTATACAAGAACAGCCGCGCTTATCGTATAACCTACCGTGATAAAAACCGAACCCTAACAGTTGACGAAGTTAATGCTAAGCATGAAGAGATTTTAAAATCCCTCACGACAAAACTTGGGGTTGAATTAAGGAAATAATCTCCCCCTACAAATCCCTCTTTCCCAAAATCACCTGAAATTTCTCATCGAATTTAACGATATATACATAGAAGAGTCTAAAATCATTCCCATCAGAGGAGGAAAAAATGGCAAGAATCAATCCAGCTCTCAGAAGAACATCCCCAACATCACCACAAGGCATTAAATGGCTTAATAGAAACAAGAGGGCAAACAGCGACTTTATTTTTGGGGGGGAGAGGTTTTGGGTAAAAACCAATATAGACGGATCTGCGGTTACGATTTTTAAACTGGGACAAAGCGAGTACGAAAGATTTGTTGATCTTTTGGACGGCCAGTCGGTTTATGTCTCTGCCCCCACTGGTGAAGTCAGCCGGATAATGTACCAAAGAGGTAGTATTGATACCGCTGTATTTGGGCAATTTGCTCCAAGAGTAAATGACGTCATAAGCTCAAATATTGATGCTCTTTTCTCCAGCAGTTTTTATGCCGATGCCGATATAAGAACTAATCCGGAGGGGGTAGTTTATCTGGAAAAACAGATCAATGTGGATCAAAGAGACGGGCTTCTTAATATGCCAAACCTGTCTTCCGGAAATCAGGGTCATCAAAGGCCAAATCTAACTATTCGGTTTGACGGCAGAAGCGGGCAGATTGAAGTGGCCGGTTTGGGACAGGAATTAATCCCGCAATGGAGAAATATTTGTGAGGTTGTTAATAAATATAATGCGATGCGGAATACTCTTTCACAATTTTATTATGTTGACCGCTATGGAAGGAACCAGAGGAATTGGCCGATTAATAAGCCGACCACCGACCAAAAACATACAACAGTGCTGTCAAATCAGAGGTTCCTGGCAGAATTGAAGGATAGCGATGAATTGCTGGTATCAGTTAACGAAGAAGACGGGGCTTTTATCACTTGGAATATGCAAAACCCAAAATCATTTATCAGAGTCAGGAAAAACAAAGAGACCGGCAGATTTGAAATAACAGATATGAGTCAAAACCTGCGTGAAAACTGGGGAATTATTGCTGCATCACTAAGATAGAAGTTGTTTTAATCGAGGTTGAAAATATCAATATAGTAAGCTTCTCTTTGAGGACTAACCGGAGTTCCGGAAAAAACTCTCTGTCCCAATACTGTTTCCGCCCTATCTGCGAAAGCAGCATCATTAGAAAGGAGTATTAATTTATTATTGTTATTAGTTATTGCTTCTGCAATTATGCATTCTCCCCTGCCTTGAGGAACCAAGCGGGCCAGGGCGGTTATCTTTTCCAAGCTTGGGACCGGCCAGTCTATTATTTTTTGGACCAGCTCATTACTGGCTCCCCCTCGAAAATTTTCCGAATAAAACAGCTCTCTTTTTAGCCATGAAGCCAGTGTTCTGTTTTGTGGATAAAAAGGAGTTAACAAACGTGCTGGAATTAAGAGCTTTCCGTTAACTTCCACTCTCCCCGAAGACGGCCCGAAAAATTGTATCTTCATAATTAGTTATCGCACGATAATTTAAGAAATTTCACGCTATTTCATGATTTTCTCATATCTGTGCAAGTTTTTCCCCTTATAATCCGATAATATCTATAGAACCGCATAAGATTCCCGAGCCTGAAGGGGTAGCCCTATGGCAAATAGGAGAGGAACTAAATGGATGCAAGTGTTTCAGGATTGGTAAGAAAGCCTCAGCTTCCGCCAAGAAAAATTAATAAGCCACCCCAGGGCAAAAATAAAGGGGAAGGGACCAAAAGGCCATCTGTTGCCGATAATCCAGATAATACCGATTCAAATCCTTTTAAAACAGACAATAAATCGGCAACTCCCGCTGTTGTACAACCTAAGAAAGTAAAAATTCCTCCGGGGAAGATAAGAAAACTCAAAAGAAGGATCAGAATTGCCTATAGACGCCTGCGCCGGGTCAGAAAGTGGGCCGGCAGACAGAGCAATCCGGCATATAAGAAAGCCGCCCAGGATGTTTATCAATCTTTGTCTAAGGCCAGAAAGCAGATAAAGTCAGGTCATGTACAGGCAGCGGTATTAAATTATCTTCGGGCAACAGTATTATTGGGCCGTCTAAAGACTAACCGCCAGGTTGAGCAGAATTTGTCTGACAAAGTAGAAGCCGGTACCTCATTAATAAGTCAAAGAAGCTCGTCAACAAGAATT
>JABMQY010000091.1 GCA_013202975.1 Candidatus Saganbacteria bacterium | reverse complement strand
GGATAGGTTATAGGGGATAGGGGTTAGTAAAATTTACCATAAAAACAAGAAAAAGGTGCGAAGCAGTCCGTAGCCCTTCGGCAAGCTCAGGACTTCGGACTGGCGAAATATCGGTCAGTTTAGCCTAAAGGAGGAGACATAGATTTGAGACTGAAAAAGAAAAATACGAATTGCTGCATCTGGTTATTAGCAGGATTGATATCGGATACTCTATAGAATCGGGGCATTTAATTGACATCAAAATTGCGCTGCCGCTAATTGAGTCAGGACAACCGCAGGAAGCAATAAAGGCAACTAATCACCTTTACTTTAACGTAGCTGGTTCAGTTACAAAAAAGGGGTAAAGGGGAAAAGAAACATGGGGTAATTATAATGTCCTGCCGAACCGCAACCCAACGTTGAAGCACCGATCCTCTGGATGGTTGTAGTCGCGACAGTCTGCCGACAGTTTGTCGGCAACGCTATTACCCCATGAACCACCACGAAGAACCTTTGCACTTTGGTCACTATCATACCATGAACTTGTCCACTCCCATACCTGTCCAATTAAATCATAAATCCCTTCTTCGCTTCTACCAGATAGTTTTGACTTTACTGGTCGTGTCCCCGAATTATCATATACTGCTCTATCTTCTGATAGTTCATCTCCCCATGGCCTCTTTAATCCAGTTGTACCCGACGCTGCTCGCTCCCATTGTCTTTCATTTGGAATCTTATATCCCAATAACTCAGCCAATGCTTCGGCTTCAATATGACTCACAAATACTAATGGACAATTGTCTCTCTCTTCTACAGGAACATAATGCTCTATTGTATTCTCAGACTCTTGAATTACTTTATCAATATTCCATTCTTCATCCTGAAAAATAGCTCTGACCTCATCCCCTTTAAATTCAAGTAATTTCTTCATCTGGCCAATTGTAAATGGGGTTTCTGCCAGTTCAAAGGACTCAATCTCTGCTGGCTCTCCTTGATATACGAAGCTCCCGCCTTCTACTCTTTTAAACTCTATCCCTAAAGGATTTAGCCCCGCTGTGATTTCACCCAATAGCTTCTCAATTCTTCCTTGTCTGATTCTTTGTTCAATTAGGGGTGAGGCCATTGCTAGACCAGAATATCTTATTTCATCAGCTGTTACATCTTCTCCGCTTCTAATCATCCCTTGCAACCTTTCCAATGAAAATAAGCCGGTATCCTCAAACGCTATTCCCATTACAAATGATATTATTTTGTTTCTTATTCTCATATATATCTATCGAAGGATTATTAGTAAAATTTCATTCTTTTTTTGTTTTCTTCCCTACCCACCTACACGCAACTCCAATGTCGGATACCGGAGGATGAGGTCGCAAATTGCGACCTCAAGAATTCAACTCTTTTAGTTTTTTCAAAATGTCCCCTGCACTTGGTAGTTTTGTCCTATATTCAGCAACAAAGATGTGATTCGTAATATTTCCAAGAGCGTAATGGGCTTCCTCTTTGCCTTTATTCCTACAAACAATTAACCCAATAGGATCTTTTTCCCAAGGGTATTTTTTGTTTTCCCTATAGTAATTTAAATATTTGTTAATTTGCCCTACATATTCACTCCTGAACCTTCCAATTTTGAGTTCAACTAAAACGACGCAAGGAATTCCCCGATGATAAAACACAAGGTCAATATTATGAACTTGCTGATCAATAACAATCTTTTTTTGTCTCCCGGCTAAAGCAAAATCTGTTCCAAATTCAAATAATAGTTTTTCAATATTTGACAGCAGCTTCCTTTCGAGGCTTTTCTCACTATGGGCGCCTGAAAGATTTAAAAATTCAAAATTATATATATTCTTGAATACTGCAGCTGGTTCCTTGGGAACGAGAAAAACTTGTTTCTCAAACAATGAGCCCTTTCCCTTTTTAAAATATACTCCTTCAATAATTTTTTCTCGTAATTGGCGACTACTCCACATGTTTTGAGCGGCAAGTACTTCATAAAACTGTCTTTCTGTTGGATTATTAATAGCAAGCAATTCCACTAAATGGGTCCAGCTCAATTGTCTCGGCACCGCCGAGACAATTGGATAAACATTATAAAACTGGAGGATTCTATACAAAATGACTCTTCCAAAACCAAGATCTTTGGATAACTTCCTTATAATCCTTTTACTATAGATAGCCCTACTCTTATTATGCAAATCTTCTCTAGCTATACGCTCTCCAATCTGCCAATAGGTTTGAACTCGAATATTATCAACAGCCTTGTACGCCTGATTACGAGCCCGCTCCAGTAAAAAGCTAATATCCCCAAGTAGCTTTTGGTAACTAGTATTTTTTAAATCATGCTTCATCTCTTCCCTCCCTACCCCCTACCTAGCAATTTTGCCGCCCATGTCTAGGGGATAGGTTATAGGGGATAGGGGTTAGTAAAATTTACCATAAAAACAAGAAAAAGGTGCGAAGCAGTCCGTAGCCACGAGCGTAGCGAGGGCGAAGGACTGGCGAAATATCGGTCGATTTATACAAAAGAAGTGGAGATGGATTGGAGCAGACAGAGGCATCAGAAGTAAAGGGGTAAAATGTAAAAGTAAAAAGTGTAACTATTTTATCGGCCTGGCGAAACGGACCGCGACGTCGTCGCCCCGGCCACCTGGATGGTAGCCGCTGCGACAGACCGCCGACAGGTCGTCGGCAACACCGTCGCACCACGAACCACCACGGAGAACCCTTATATCTTCATCGCTATCATACCATGAACTTGTCCACTCCCACACAAGACCAATTAGGTCATAAATCTCTTCAGCGCTTTTGCCTCCTGGTTTAGATCTTACTGGCCTTGTTCCTGTATCTTTATATACCGCTTTATCTACTGAAAGATTCTCTCCCCATGGCCTTTTTAATCCAGTTGTACCTGATGCCGCCCTTTCCCATTGCCTCTCATCGGGAAGCTTATATCCAAGTAATTCAGCCAATGCCAAAGCTTCAATCTGGCTCACAAATACTAATGGACAATTATCTCTCTCTTCTGCAGAAACATCTTCTGCTATTTTTTTCTCAGACTCTTGAATTACTTTATCAATATTCCATTTAGAATCTTGAAAAATTGCTCTTACTTCATCCTCTTTTGTTTCAAGCAGTTTCTTCATCTGGCCAATTGTAAAAGGGGTTTCTGCCATTTCAAATGATTCAATTTCTGCTGGCTCTCCTTGATATACAAAGCTCCCGCCTTCTACCCTCTTAAACTCGATCCCCAAAGGATTAGACCCTACTGTGATTTCACCCAAAATCTCTTCTACCCTTCCTTGCCCAATTCGGAGATTAATCAAGGGTTTTGCCATTCCTAATCCGGCCAGCCTTAAGTCATCAGCCCCTACTGCCTGCCCTACAAAGATTTTATCCCGCAGTTCATCCAATGAAGTAATATTCGCTTCTTCCAACATTTCTGCAGCGTCAAATGATATTAATTTGTGCCTTAGTCTCATGTATATCTATCGAAGGATTATTTGAAAAATTTCACTCTTTTTGTATGTCAGTCGACTTAAGATAAGGGAGCAAAAGACCGGCGATGTATCGGAGAAGGGCCATGCTTAAAAAGTCTTTCAAAATGAAGGCGTGTACCATACCCCTTATGCCGATGAAATTCATAATGTGGAAATTTCTTGTGATAGCGAAGCATTATACGATCCCGGGTGACTTTTGCAACTATCGAAGCAGCAGCAATTGAACAACACCTTCTGTCTCCGGCAACCATTGCAGTCTGCGGAAAATCACAATCAATAGTAAATTTACCGTCTATTAATAAATAATCCGGATAAAATTCTAAATCCATTACCGCCTGCTCCATCGCACGAAGGGTTGCACGGTGGATATTGATTCGATCAATTAATTTATGAGAAACAATCCCTATTCCTATAGAAATAGCCTCTTTTTGTATAATTTGAAAAATATTTTCGCGGGCGGCGGAAGAAAGCAATTTGGAATCATTAACGCCCAATATTTTCTGAGGAAGAATAACAGCAGCAGCAACAACCGGACCAGCCAGCGGACCTCGACCAGCCTCATCCACCCCGGCAACCAGCCGGCAGCCCTGATTGATTAAATTCTTTTCATAACGAAAAGAGGGATGAACCATGGGAAAAGTATACCAGATCTAGCGGATAAATCCCAGCTGCCAGATCGGCCAGATCTTTAAGAAAGCGGGACCGTGGATGTTTTTATGAGGAACAAATCCCCAGACGCGGGAATCAGCCGAATTGGGACGGTTATCACCCATACAAAAATATGAATCGGCAGGAATTTTAGCCGGACCAAAATAAGAATAATCTGCATTCATGCCGTGATTTTCCGGGATTTTCTTATCATTGATAAAAATCTCACCAGCCTTTACTTCAATTGTTTCACCGGGCAGTCCGACCACCCTTTTAATAAAATCTTTCTTGGTCTCTTTGCTGGGAAAGCGGAAAACAATGACATCAAAACGCTTAGGATCCTGGAAACGATAAATAAACTTATTTACAACAATACGGTCGTGGATATTAAGAGTAGGCTCCATTGAGGCGGAAGGAATCCAGAAAACCTGAACAAACAAAGCGCGGATGATCAGGGCAAGAATTAATGCAACAACAATAGTCTCTACCCATTCCCAAATCCAAAGCTTGAATTTTACCTGCGGGGAAACCTGATTCACTTTTCGGGGACTCTGTTGGCAGCAGCTCCGATACGATCTCTAAGATAATAAAGTTTTGCCCGGCGGACCCGGCCTTCTCTTATAACATTAATTTTCCCTAATTTGGGAGAATGCAATGGAAAGGTTCTCTCCACCCCCACTCCCTGCACAATTCGACGAACGGTAAAGGTTGAGCGATTACTGCCGCCCTGCTTTTTTATTACCAGACCTTCAAATCCCTGCATTCTCTTTTTTTCACCTTCGCGAATTTCAGAGAAAACCTTGACAGTATCTCCGACATTAAACGCAGGAACTTCTCCCTTAAGCTGTCCTTTCTCTATTTCATCTATAACTTTTTTATTTAACATTTTTATCTCCTCCTCCTCCTACGCTCTCGCTTCGCTCGTAGCTTCGGAGGATTTATTTCTTCCAAACAACCTATCTAAGGTTATCGCCACCGCTGACCTGACTGACAGATGATTATAGTCAACCGGACCTACAATCGGTTCTAAAACATAATCAGCCTTATCCATAATTTCGTCTGCCAGCCCCCACCCCGTTCCAAAAACAATCAAAAAATCCTCCTTCGCTCTCGCTTCGCTCGTAGCTTCGGAGGACGAGTCCTCAATAATCTTCCTTAAAGTTTCAAACCCTACACTACCAACTTTTTTGGCAGATGTTACTACAATCTTTGGTTTACCTAATCTCTCAACCACCTGATCAAAAGAATCGGCTAATTCAACCAACGCAAATGCCTCAGCCCGGGTCCAGTTATGCAGGTAACTCTGCTCAGTCTTCCAGCAATCCAAAATTCTTTTAGCAAACTTTTGCTGTGCTTTGGCGGGATTTACTACAAAATACTTAGAAACCCCAAAAGTTAACGCAGTCCTGGCTATATCATGGAGATCAAAGCCTGTTATACAGGTCGTAACTATCTCCTTATTCTTATTATACACCGGATAGTGCATTAGGGCAATATGGATCACTCTAAAATTATCTCCTCAAGCATTTTTTTGTCTTCCTTGCTGATATCGGCAGAAGAGAGTAAATCCGGCCGAATAAAAAGCGTTTTTCGCAAAGATTCCCTCCTGCGCCATCGATCAATCTCTTTATGATTCCCTGACTTTAAAACCTCCGGAATTATATCCCCTTCAAATTCCTCCGGACGAGTATAGGACGGATAATCCAACAACCCATTATAAAAAGAATCATTGACCAGCGAATCCTTCTCTTTTACAACCCCTGGAATCAGGCGACAAACTGCATCAATTAATACCAGGGACGGAAGCTCTCCACCAGTTAAAACGTAGTCCCCTATTGAGATTTCCTCGTCAACATATTTATCCCGCACTCTCTGATCAACGCCTTCATAGTGGCCGCAAATAATAATCAAATGTTTTTCTTTAGACAATCTCTTTGCTATTTCTTGATCGAGTTTTCTGCCAGAAGGAGTCATCAAAATAACTTTTGACTTGTGACCTGTGACTTGTGCCATTGCCGCAACAAGCGGCTCTGCCTTCATAACCATCCCTGATCCGCCGCCAAAAGGAGAATCATCTGCCGTTTTATGTTTATCTTTAGTGAAGTCGCGAAGGCAGGTTACATTGATCTGTATAAGCCCTTTTTCTTGCGCTTTTTTAAGAAGACTAAACCGGAGCGGACTCTCAAACATCTCCGGAAAGAGAGTCAAAATATCTATTTTCATTGCAAGGAAACTAGGCTACGCCGCGGATGTCCTGGATAATTCCATCCTTTACAATAATCTCGGCTCCGCCAACTTTTTTATAAAGATTGTCTCCGATAGCAACATTAACCGGCCCTTCCAGCGGACCCTGGACAAATTCTGATCCAATAGTCAGGTTATTTGCTTCCTGGATCTTCATTGTAAGATCGGACTTGGCCTGACCCTGACGGGCGCGTTCATTTTCCAACTGACTGCGAATGCCGGCAGCTTTCTGCATAAGGCCTTTGCTCTTTAGATCTTCAAGAAAAACCTTGCTCTGCGACTCCATACGGGCAACCTGATCATCCATATTTTTTATGGCCCGGTCTAATTCCCGAACAAGATTATCCTTAAAGGCCTGGGTAACAATAGCCTTTACCATTACTACTCGTTTAAGCTCAACCTTCTTATTGTCCGAAGACCCTTTTGGTTTCACCGAATGAATTTTTGGGCGCGGGGGTTGTTGTTCAGCCATGATTGTCCTCCTTAGTTAATATTTCTACAGAAACCCTTATTTTATCCTTTGCTCCGGCAGCCTTGGCAATTGTTCTCAAGGCATTAGCAATGCGTCCTTCTTTACCAATGACCTTTCCGACATCCTCATCAGCAACACTAATTTCAACAACTGTAACTGTCTCACCTAAAACCTCATTGATATTAACCTCATCTGGTTTGTCTACCAGAGATTTTACAATGTACTCGATCAGATCTTTCATTTCTGTTCTTCCTTCGCAGGCTCTTCTTTGGGAGGCTCCTCTTTAGGTTTCTCTTCTTGTTTTGGGGCTTCAGCCTTTGGCTCTTCTTTCTTTGGCTCTTCTTTCTTTGGCTCTTCTTTCTTTGGTTCTTCTTTCTTTGGTTCCTCTTTCTTTGGCTCTTCCTTCTTTGGCTCTTCCTTCTTTGGCTCTTCCTTCTTTTCCTCTGGCTTTGCCTCTTCAGCTGGCTGCTCTCCCTTTTTCTTCCTCTTTGGTAAGGCCGCCAGATCAACCGGAGGTAAAATACCGGCTTTGCCTAATAGAATTCGAACTTTTTCCGTAGGCAGCGCCCCTTTTTTGATCCAATCGAGGGTTTTTTCTTTATCTACCTGAAAAATAGAGGGCTCTTCAAGCGGATTATAAATTCCTAAGATCTCAACAACTCTTCCGTTTAGCTTTTCTCTGGTTTCCTGAATCACTACCCGATATTTGGGCTGGTTCTTCGCTCCCACACGCTGCAACTTTATCTTTGGTGCCACGTTATATTTACTCCTTTACGATGCGTACTTACTACTTTTCCGATTAATCATTATAACATGCAGCACGGCAAGACCGCAAGACCACCACAAAAATAGAGTGAAATTATTAAAAAACCTTCCCGAAATGAAAACATGCAAATAGCAAGACTGCGTCAGCAGGGTCAAAGATTTACAGTTATACACAGAATTTTTAAACCAGAAGGGCTGCCAAAACACTTTACCGCCTTAGGCGGGACAGGAAAAACCGATACAATTAACTATTGGGGCGGCGGAGTTCCACAAGTTTCACTCGCTTCAATCCTGGTATCAGAAAAAGAGGACCATATATATTCTTACCAGGAACAACGTGCGATTGAGCTTCTACAAGATATGAATTTCCATGCCTCATACGGGGCACGATTAATTGAATTCGATCTTACATCAGGAGGGATTAGAATATTCTTCCAAAAATTTGGTCCAACTTGGTCATCAAAAAAAGAAGAATTTACAATAACAGAATTAGAAAAACGTGACATTAACTCAAGTATAGATATCTATAGTTGTTTAGACAGTACAATCAGAAACCCTTTAACAGAAAAGATCAGAGATGAATTAATTGGACTTCAAAAGACATTTTTTCCAACACAATTCCTAGCTCCCTGGCTAGACCTTCCTTTCAATGTTACTCAAACAGCCCTGGATTCAGAAGCATTAAAAAGTTCCCAAAAATGGGAAGAAACTTTCAAAAGATTAACCACAGCACAGCCGGATACAGATGGAACGGCGGCTCTCTCTTTGCAAATTGACTTACTAATAATAAATGCCATGGCAAACCTTTTAGGGACTGATGATAAGGATGTGCTGCGCCAATATTTAACCACCCCCAAATTCGAATCTGCAGAAGAGCGGCACAGCACAAAAATAGTAAGTTGGAGTGAATATTGGAGGTCTTGGGCAGAAAGTTGTAGCTGGCGGGAAACAGACATTCCAATTCACGAACTGCCGCTACCTACAGCTGATTAACTCTGCAACGCAGCAACCGATCGATCCCCGGTTTTCTCAACTTCTTTTGAGAAATAGCAAGCAGGAGCCTCTCCCCCAATCCACGGATTAATTATACAACCTGCAAACTTAAAGTGCAAAATGAAATTTGAGTTTTTAACTGTGGTTTTTAGCTTTAATCTTTAAACTTTAAACTTGATTTTGCTTCTTCGATTGAATCATCACAGAAATTTATTGTCAGAAAACAAAATATAGTGCTAGAATGCAGAAATAATGGACAATCAAACTGTCTTTCATCTTATCTCCGATTATTCTAAAGAAAAAGGCATTTCCTGTATATTAATCGGCGGTTTTGCGGTGAATTATTATAAGGTCAGCCGGCAAACTGTCGATGTTGATTTTCTAATTACAAAAGAAGATTATCAAAAACTGATCGGCCTGCTGGAAGAAGCCGGCTATAAACAGGATTTTGGGCAAAAAGATGTTTTTGCCCATTTTAGATCAAAAGATGAACTATCTTTGGTCGATATCGATTTTATGATGGTTAACAATGACACCTTTGATGGGATGCTAAAAGAAGGAAAACGGACAAAAATTGCCGGCAGGGAATTCATTGTCCCATCCCTCAATCATTTAATCGCTTTGAAATTACATTCACTAAAACACAATTTTAAATTGCGAGAAAATAAAGATTTACCCGACATTATCAGCCTGATCAGGGCTAACCAGATAGATTACAAGAGCAAGGAGCTTAAAGACCTTTGTTTAAAATACGGGACCGAAGAAATTTACAAAATAATTATCGAAAGGATTTAACATAAATGAAAAAACTTGAATTTCCGATTATTAGTGGACCGCTGCCTGAAAAAAAACAACTCTCAATGGATGATTATCTTGAGTTCGTGCAGTTTAATTTAAAAAACACCTGTGATATTGAAACAACTAGAAAATTAAAAAAGAAGCTGGCGGTAAAGATTCCCTTTATTTTTGTGAATAATAAAAGTGGTCCTTAACTTCTTCTATCGAGTCTCCGCCGATCTTTTCGAGGAAAGAATTAGCCAGTTCATACGCAACCACCGCTTCACCAATCACAGCAGCAGCCTCAACCGCACAGGTATCTGCCCGCTCAACAAAAGCCCTGGCTGCCTTCTTTGATTTAAAATCAACTGACTGCAAAGGTTTGACCAAAGTTGCAATCGGTTTCATGGCAGCCTTCAATATTATAGGCTCACCATTGGTCATGCCCCCTTCAAGTCCGCCGGCATTATTAGTTTTATGCAAAAATCTTCCTTTTTCATAAAATATTTCATCATGCACCTGTGATCCGAGCAGTTTGGCACAGCCAAAACCTAAGCCCACGTCAACCCCCTTGATCGCCTGAATGCTCATGAGAGCCTGAGCAAGCTTTCCATCCAGCCGCCGGTCATAATGAACATGGCTTCCTAATCCAATCGGAAGGTTTACAACTTTTATCTCAAAAATTCCACCCAAGGAATCTTTTGCCGCCTTGGCATCATCTATAATATTTTTAAACTGAGATTTATTGGACTCTCCTCCGATCTCAACTACTCGGGAAGAGATAACAATCTTAAATTGAGAGAGAAGTTTTTTGCAGATTGCGCCTATCGCAACTCTTATTGCAGTTTCGCGGGCGGATGAGCGTTCTAAAATATTTCGAATATCGTTAGTATTATATTTTAGGGCGCCAGCCAGATCGGCATGGCCCGGGCGAAGCTTTGAGACTGACTTATCGAAGAACTCGGTGCTTTTGTTGTTTATTTGAAGTGCAATCGGACTGCCAATCGTTTTCCCTTTGCGGATACCGGATAGAATCGAAACTGTATCTTTTTCGATCTTCATCCGACCGCCGCGGCCGTATCCACCCTGCCTTCTTTCTAAATCTTTATTAATATCATTTTCAGAGAGAGCAAGATTAGCAACTATCCCCTCAAGGATGCCAATTAAACATTTACCGTGTGATTCACCGGCAGTTAGAAGTCGTAGCATAGTGGAGAAATTATAGCACAATATTCCCCATATTCAAATAAAGGGAATCAAAGACCCACCAAAGGATCCTCCCCAAAACGATTGGAACCACCGGTTCCCTTTAATAAAAAGAGCAGCAGGAACAACAATAATCCCAATAAAGGGACAAATAATCCAACAAACCATGCCCCCGACATATTGATATCATGAAATCGTTTTATAATTGCCAGGATCCAGATAATCATTACCGGAATATGCAAAAAGATAGCAACCATTGGAAGAAAAATCCCCCCATCAATATCAAATAAGACAAAAAGGATAATAAAGCTGACTAAGATAACAACAACTGCAGAGATAATAATAAAAAAGACCAACCAAAGTACAGATCTATTGATCCGGCCTTTCCAGGAAAACAGACCTTCTACAAATCCCGGAACTTTAATAGATACCCCCTCACTCTCAATCTCACGGAGTCTGACGTAAGTAGCAAAAATTATCGCAATTCCCAAACCACAAAACCAGGACATAATAATAAAGATTCCCATAAAACGATCTATTGCCACATCGGGATGAGTCCCCATACTTTTTAAAGACAAAAATAGAGCCAAAACAATTCCAACAGCTGTGAGAAAAATCCCCAAAGCATAAAAAAGATGAAAATGAGTTAATTTAATCCTATTCATATTATGATTTCAAAGGAGCTTTTGCCTGATCGATCCCCTTCTTAAAAGAATCGCTTCTCTTTATAAGGGTAAAGATAATAATTAGTGCAGCTATTGCAAAAGAGCCAAAAAGGATTACAAAAGAGAGGGCAATAGTCTTAAATATGCCCCCTACAAAATCATCGAAGCCTTTTTGGACTGATAACACGATTTCAGGTCCGCTCCGCCCCTCCGCGTATTTAGCATAAAGCTTATATTCACCGGGAAGTTTCGCTATAAAATCAAACATCGCAATGCCGGAGCGGCTTCCCATAGAATAAGTCTGACTTGCCGCGCTTGAAGTTATATCAATCTTTTTACCTGTTTGTTTATTTTTCAGAAAAACTTCAATGAGCGGCAGTTTTTCTCCGGTACGGTAAACCTTATTACCTAAAACACTTTCATATTCATAATATACTGTATATCTGCCCGCTTCAGAAAGTGTAAACTCGTCCCCTCCCGGCACAGCAAACTGATGAGAGTTCTCAAAACCCTTAAAAAGCACGCCAAAAAAAGATACAAGGGTAAAAATAAAAAAGGCCAATCCGGCGATTGCAATCATAGCCCCCAGGAGATAAAACCAGCGGCTGGGCTTTTTGGGCAAAACATCATTCACTTTGATTCTTTATTCTCCGGAGCAGCAGATTCATGTTTTTCAATATGATGGGGCTTCATGTGCTTCATCTCCTCATCATAAGCAACAACATCAGGCGCATCGATCGAAATTTTATTTTGTCTAACCGCAACTGTTACGATCCAATCACAGATTTTTAATATTCTGCGCGGGATGCCATAGCCCAAATCGTGAATCTTATCGATTGCTGCAGCCGTGAAGGGGCCAAAACCGATCCCGCTTGCATTTTCAATCCTTTTTTTGATCAATTCCTTGGTCTCTTCCCTGCTCAGAGCGTTTAACATCAGAGACTCAACTATCCGGTCAAAAAGCGCCGGCAAATCATGTTTTAACAGCTCGCGCGTTTGCGGCAGTCCGGCCATTACAAAAAATACATTATGCAGGTCGCCCAAAATCCTGATAAATTGCTCCAGTTTTTCGTTTAACTCATGGGTCTCATCCAACAACAAGAGAATATTGCGATTATGTTTTCGGCAAATATTTCGGAATTCATAGACCGAATACCTTCTGGTATGGTTGGCCTTTTTACTGATTGTAGCTGAGATTAAGTCTATTATTTCTTCTGGGGTTGCCGGAGGCCGCACCAGATAAATTGTTTCAAATTTATTCCTTAAATGTCTTTCCAGCCACTGCAAAAGAGTAGTTTTGCCGCTTCCTAATCCGCCCAGGATTAAGACATGTCCGCTTAAAGTATTTAATTTTTCCATAATAATGGAAAGCTCTTTTTTGTTGCCGGCATAGGTATCGGTCATTACGTTGAGGGAAAAAGGACTTTTCTTCCAGCCAAATTTAGAGAGCCACAGTTTTTGCTCGGGGGTAAATTCTGCCGCCTTTATCCGGATATTACATTTTTTGCAGAATTCGTTATCCTTTCGGCTCCAGGTCCCGCATTCCCTGCAGCGGACAAACTTCGCGTCAACCAGAGCTTTTATTATTTTATATAACAGGATTAACAAAAGCGGTATAAGAACAGCCGCAAAAACACCCGCAGAAAACTGAACATCATCCATTTTTTCCACTTTTGCTGCCGTTACCGGCGGAACCAGCACTCGTTTTTCTATAATCTTCTCAACAATCCTTTCTATTATAATAGGAGGAGCAGCCTTTCTCTTTTTGGCCAAAGCCTTCTTTTTAGGGGGTGTTTTTTCCTTTACGATAGGAGGAGAAGACAGGACTTTTTCCAGGGGAACACTTTCTGTTGCGCGCTCCTGCAAAATGATCCCTTTCAACGCCGAAGCCCCATCGTGATCGGGCTCAAGCTTTAAGGCCCGATTTAAATCATTAAGCGCTGCTTTGGTATTTCCTTCAAGATATTTGCTGGAAGCAAACTCAAAATATTCATCAGCCGTTAAAGCAAGCGACGGAACAATCAGCAGAAAACAAATTATTAATCCGACAAACAAAAATCCGATTTTGTATTTCATAATCTTTACTCTTCTCCTATTTAATTTTTAATATCTTGTCGAGTCTCTTCTTTAACTTTATAGCCCTGCTATATTTTGGGTCGTGCGAAAGAGACTGATCAACATAGTCTTTTGCAGCGGCATAGTCACGCTCTTGAAAAGCAAGGATCGCTTTTTTAAGTAGCTCTTTGGCCTCTTTCTTTTGGGCAATCAGGGCCTTGATCTTCTCCTGCAGGGTCTCCTTTCTCATCTCTTCCACAATCCGGTCGACAAATTCCCGGCTGTCCCGGTTGAGCGAATCAATTTCTAATACTTTCTTAAACTCGCCCAAAGCATCTAAATATTTTCTACTGCGATAAAAAGCCTTTCCTTTTTTGTAATGGCGGTCAATTTCTTCCTGTCTGCTTATTCCAAACTTCAATGAAAAACTGACCCGATGGGTCGATCCTAAATAACTATACGGAACAAAGGCATAATCAATATTATACGACGGGGCTCGAAATCCTAAACCGCCCTGCAGGCGGGATTGAGAAGAGCCCAGCCTCAGGGTAAAATAATCAGAAAGATCATACTCTGCTCCAAAGTTTAGATAATTATCCAGACTATTTGATAAATTGTAATCTATCGCTACGGTTAACGGCTCAACAATAAATTGTCTGATTCCAAGACCAACTGTTATGTTTTGAGGAACCGATGCTTCTGCTGAAATAAATTTTAGTTTGGCCAGTTGATTTTTTATTACAGCCCCAAAAGCAACATTTGGCCTAAAATTATAAATCAGCCCCGCATCTAAGCCAACACTACTTGCGTTGGTTGTATCCAAAGTTTCACTTATGTATTTTACGTTCAATCCCAGCGCCAGTTTTTTATTGATCCTTTTTGCATAAGAAAGTGTGACCGCATAATCTGCAGCAGAGACCTCTCCGGTTGAAGCACCGTTTACATCGTATGAGGTAATAGTGCCATAATTTAAGAGGCTGTAGCTTAGTCCGACCGGCCCTACTCGTTTTATCGGAAAAACAAAGGCAACATGCTGAAAGCTGATATCCGCAAACCAGTCAGAGTACATTGACATAATCTCCACAAGCTCCTGATCTGCAATTCCGGCCGGATTCCAATAAAGAGCATCTGTTCCGTGGACCAAAGCAGCTCCGGCCTCTCCCATGCCAACCGGGCCCGCCCCCACCCCGATGTTTAAAAATTCACCGGAGGTCGTTCCGGCAGATTTGGCATAAACAGCGGTTGAAACAGATAACAGACATAAAACCACAAAAAGTATCCAGCTTTTTTTCATAATATCCTCACCTTATTATTCTTAATTGGCCAATTTTTGAATCATCAGAGCTTTTTATGTGGTACAGATATACCCCCGAAACAAGCCCGGCTCCATCAACATTTTTAACATCCCAGACATACTGCCCGTCTCCATCAGATTCTCTCAAGCTTACCGCCAAACTACCGCTAACAGAATAAACCCTGATAGTGCATTCTGAAGCTAGATTGGTAAATGTTATAGTTGTATGACCAAGGGACGGCTTATATGGAACAGGGAAGGCATAAGCATTGGACAGGTCTGCAGAAATGCAGGGAGAAGAAAAAACTATCAATAAAAAAATAAACAATACTTTTTTCAAATTACACCTTTTAACGAACCACCATCAGTTTTCCGGACTTAGTATTTACTCCGCTCTCTATATGAAACAAGTATACTCCCGAGGCCAGAGTAATTCCATCTTGATTTTTCACATCCCACTCATACTTTCCATCCCCGTCAGTTTCATTTAGCGCCGCAACCAGATCGCCCCGAAGAGTAAAAATCCTTATGGTGCACTGCGATGCCAGATTTGTGAATGTTATGGTTGAATGACCCAGACTTGGCTTGAACGGCACCGGATAGGCATAGGCATTAACCAAATCGGTTGAGGCGTTTGCCATCAGGGAATAAATCGAAAAATGCAGGGTTCTGGCAGAGAGATATTTATTGCTGGTGTCAACGCTGCTTCCCGGAACCCGAACCCACAAGTTATTGGTTTCGTCCAGATAGTAAATTAGCAGATCAACCGCCTTTACCGGAGGATTTGTTCCGTCAACATAACCATCACCGTTACTGTCCGTATAATACATTGTAAGTGTAACCGGAGCATTAAAGAGGCTGGTTATCTTTGTCCCATCTGAGTCATACGCATCAATCTCCGTAACAGAGTCCGATAAAACATAATGGTACGGATCTCCTCTGCCGGTCTCTTTACTATTTGCAGTATCAATAGAACCACTACTTGGATCCCGGTCAATCTCTATATATCCATCTTCCCCCAACGCATCCGCTGCTATCTCAACTTCTACCTTTTCATCCGAACTCTTATAAGTGTTGCTCTTGCTCTTGTCAAAGACTGTTCTAAAGCTAAAACTCTCTGCACTTGCTATCTGATAACCGCCAACACTCTCAGCCTCGGTCGAAACAGTTACCTGATAGGTATATCCTTTTTTCAAGAGGGACGAAGGCTCAAAACTAGCGGTCCTGACATTTGGCCAGGTAAAAGTTCCAGATACAGACTCGCTAGTAGTCAAATCATTATTATCTAAAATCGCACTGACTGAAATTGCATTTTCAACTGTGCTCTGATTCATTGTATGGCTAAAGACAACTGAAACAGGACTATCGGCCCCCACATTAATTGCTCCACTCACCGGAGCAAGGGAGACAACCTCCGGAGTATTCAAAAAATATTGCACAGAAAAATTGTCCAGCTCTACTGCCTGTGTTCCGTCTGAATGCAAGAAAGCCTTAAACAAAAACTTTCCACTACCCAATGGAAATTCTATAATATTAGAATTTATTTCTGCCGTTGCATTTGCCTGAGCATAGGTTCCGACACTTGTTTCCCAGGTTGTGTTTGAGCTGTTGTACCACAACCAGCTGCTCCCCTGATCGTTTGATAAAACATATTTAATCTCACCGCCATTTTTAGTGGCTTCTTCTGATACAGATGCAATAGTTTGAAATCCTTGATAATCGGTTGTCATTGGTAAAATTGTCGGATCGTTGGGCGAATAATGGTTCGGACCAATTGAAACAGAAGAGAGCTCTGTATTATAAGAAGAATCATCCCTGTCCAGATATGCTTTGTACTGAAAATATCTATTATCTGATACATTGGACAAACTAATATCAGACGGCGGGGTAAGACCAGAATTATTACTATCAAGTTCAGAATAGAAACTTGAGGTTGTCCCGTCCGGACCGACAAAATCTCCAGTTGGAGGATTAGCGCTTCCGCTTCTAACCTGATATTTTTGTCTTAGTACTCCTCTATTAAAAAAAGATAAAACTTCTGCCGAGCTCAATGCACGATTAAAAATGGCGGCTTCATCAATCAAACCATCAAAATGACCATATGATCCAAAGGCACCATGGTTGACATTCCCAATCAGCCATCCCTTATTCGTATCTTTGGGATCAAGCATTGCAGTAGAAGTCTGCTTTAACTCTCCATCAAGAAAAAGCTGCCAAACATTATTTTTCCATGTAACAACAAAATGATTCCAGCGACCAACAGTTGGATTATCCCATTTGTTAACATGAGAAATAGTACCCCCATTATTCCTATTATGAAGAATAACCAACCCATCGGTTCTCATATAAACCTCAATATCATCACTGTTTAGCCCACCACGACAAATAATCATCATATAAGGGTTCGTAGCGGAAAGAGCAGTCTCAGGATAAACCCATCCACTTAGAGTATATTCACCGGTAAAATCAAGGTTTGAGTTATTACTAATAGAAACAACGTCATCAGATCCATCGAAACCAATAGCTTTGCTTAATTTTCCTGTTTGTAGATTTAAAGCACCATTATAAGTTCCGGTGTTGCTACTTCCGGAAGAATCTGCAATTGAGGTAGAGGAATCATTCATATGCATCAAAAGCACATTCCCAGTCATATCAGCATTGCCGGTGGAATATCCTGATTCACTTTGAGCACTGCCAGGTAATTCTTTGTAATATGGGGCTGCCGGGGTCCAGGAAATTGTTTCCCAGGTTACACTCCCCAAAGAATCCATTACCCTCGATTCAAAACTACCAGTAGTTTTACCAGTTGAAAGCTCAAGATGATCAGTAGACCAGGTTGTATTACCATTTGTTCCCCCGCCAAACCCGGAAGAAGTATTGTCACTATCTATCTGGTCAACCTGGATTAGTTTTGCTGCTCCGCTGCTAAACTCTATCTGACTGCTATCGTATGTATAATTTGTTGATGTGGTAAAAGGCCAATTTTTCACAGATCCCCAGGCAACAAAAGAAAGTAAAAACAAAACAAAAACGGCAGAAATAATAGGAAGAACTTTTTTCATTATTAGGACAGTTATAACAAATTCCGCAAACAAAAGCAAGAACAAAGAGAATTCTTGACAAACATTTTCTCCGCTACTATAATTACTATCTTATCAATGAAACACACCCAAGCCTTAAAAAAACTACAAACCATTTTGCCCTCAGATAGGTTTGCCCATTCCCTGCGCGTAGTGAAAATTGCCAAGGCGCTGGCTTTGAACTATAATATAGAAGGAGACAAGGTTGCCCTGGCAGCTCTGCTGCATGATTGCTCCCGGTTTTTGTCTCCGGCAGAGATGCTCAAAAAGGCAAATTCTCTAGGATTTATTATTGATGAGGTTGAGCGGGATGAGCCAAGACTTTTGCATGCGGAATTAAGCGCCTATTTTGCCCAAAATGACTATGGGATCGAGGATCCGGAAATTCTGTCAGCAATAAGATCACATACCGTAGGAAATACAAAGATGTCCATGACTGATAAAATTGTTTATCTGGCTGACCACATTGAAGATGAGAGAGATTACGTGGGACTGGAAAAAGTAAAATCACTGGCATTTAAAAATATCGATCTGGCAGTAATTGAATCACTAAACTCAATGATCCAATTTATAAAGTCGCTCGGGAAACCGGTTTTTCATAAAACTATCGCCAGCCGGGACAACCTATTGGGACAGCTAAATGACTAATATTAACAAAGACTTATTAAATCAGATTTATAACTCCAAGCCTTCCCAGCCTCCAAAGCCTCCGCGCAAAATCCGCTGGGGAATGATCACCTTCATTGTTTTCATGATCTTCTTTTCAACCCTGTTCGGTTTTAGTATCGCAGTTATCAGCCGCTTTATGTTATTTGAAACAATCTTGACACTTTTTCCGGGAGAAAAACTAATCCCGTCATGCAATATCCTTGTGCTTGGAATAGATAAGGGACGAGAAATCCACCGCTCCGACAGCATCATCGTTGTCAATTTGGATCCGCAGCAAAATCAGGCAAATATCCTGGCCATTCCAAGGGATACTCTTGTTTCGATTCCCGGCCGCGGACTGGACAAGGTTAATCATGCCTATGCATACGGCGAAGCTGAACTAACCCGCAGAACGGTTGAAAATTTTCTGAATATAAAAGTTCCTTATTATATAACACTCAACATCGGAGCGCTTGAAAAAATCATAGATGAAATCGGCGGGGTAAAGATTGACGTAAAAAAAAGAATGTATTATGTTGACTATGCCCAAAATCTCTACGTTGACCTAAAACCGGGAACACAGAAATTATCCGGCAGGGATTCACTCTCTTATCTTCGCTTCCGGCATGACAATGCCGGAGACATTGGAAGAATTCAGCGCCAACAAAAGTTCATGAAAGCATTGACCCAGCAAATAATGCACAAAAACGGCTTATTCCGCTCTCCCCAAATTGTCTTAAAGTTCCTCTCCTTTCTGCAAACCAACCTGAATGCAAAAGAGATCCTGGGATTTACTCTTTCAATGAAAAAGATTTATGACTTTGGGCAGATCAATATGGACTCCCTGTCCGGCGATCCGATGCTTTTAGGCAACATCTTTTATCTTAAATCTTCGGACGCAGAAGTACAGAAGATAGTAAATAAATATTTTAGAAAAAAGGAGCTTAACGATTCAAAAAAGACACCCGGACCAAAACATGCTTTTTGACATTATCATAGAAGCAGCTGAAAACAAAAAAGCACTGGACATAAAAATCATTGATTTAAAAAAACTTTCAAAAGAAAGCCAAAACCTTGTTATAATGAGTGGAGAGTCTTCTCCCCAGCTTAAGGCCATCGGGAAAGAAATTCAGACTAAGCTTGAAGAACATGGCCTAAAAAAACTGGCCTTTGAGGGAGAACCGAAATCAGGCTGGCTAATCCTGGACGCAGGAAGTATTATTATACATGTAATGGCTCCAACCGAAAGAAAATATTATAATCTTGAGGAACTCTGGGGAAAGGAGGGCATCATTTTTCATTGCTGAAAAATAATTTCAAATGACAAGTGTCAAATGACAAATGAAATGTAATATTTGATATTTGGATTTTGGAATTTGGATTTACGATCCCGCCAAAGGCGGGAGAGTTGGGGGGCTGTAGCTCAGCTGGGAGAGCGCTTGACTGGCAGTCAAGAGGTCGTCGGTTCAATCCCGATCAGCTCCACAGTGAACCATGCGCTTGCGCTTAGGTTCACTGTCCATTTAAAATAAAAAGGGGGAAAAAGGAAATGGCGAAAAAGTTAGTTTACTCATTCGGTGGCGGCAAGGCAGACGGAAAGGCAGGGATGAAAAATCTATTGGGAGGAAAGGGAGCCAATCTTGGAGAGATGGCCAAACTTGGGATTCCGGTTCCGGCTGGTTTCACAATTACAACGGAGATGTGTACAATCTTCTACAAGATGAAAAGAAAATATCCAAAAGAATTAAACGGGCAGATTGACGCCGCCCTTAAAAAAATCGAAAAGGTCATGGATGCAATATTTGGTGATAAAGATAATCCATTACTAGTTTCTGTCCGATCCGGAGCAAGAGTCTCTATGCCCGGAATGATGGATACAGTATTAAATTTAGGATTAAACGACACAACCGTAGCCGGACTTGCTAAAAAGTCAAATAATGAAAGATTTGCGTGGGATTCTTATCGACGTTTTGTTCAGATGTACGGCGACGTAGTGCTTGGAATGAAACCGGAGAGCAAAACAGAAGAAGATCCTTTTGAAATCATCATCAAAACAAAGAAAAAAGAAAAGGGAGTAGAAATTGATACCGATCTAACAATTGCAGATTTAAAAGATCTGGTTGCAAAATTTAAAGCTGAGATCAAAAAACGAACCGGAAAAAATTTCCCCGAAAACACAAAAGAGCAGCTCTGGGGAGCAATTAACGCAGTATTTGGCTCCTGGAATGCTGAGCGGGCAATCAAATACAGAAAGATAAATGGAATTCCGGGAGACTGGGGAACAGCGGTAAACGTCCAGGCCATGGTCTACGGAAACATGGGAGATGACTCGGCAACCGGGGTTGCCTTTACCAGAAATCCGGCTACCGGAGAAAAAATATTCTATGGAGAATATTTAGTCAATGCCCAGGGAGAAGATGTTGTTGCCGGCACCCGCACCCCTCAACCGGTAAACAAAAACACCAAGAGCTCTGCTGATCAAAAAACTCTTCAGGAAATTATGCCAAAACCATATAAAGATCTTGAAGCTATTTACAAAAAGCTTGAAAAACATTACCGCGATATGCAGGACATCGAGTTTACAATCCAAAAAGGAAAACTGTGGATGCTGCAGACCAGGACAGGAAAGAGAACTGCAGCTGCTGCCCTAAAAATTGCAGTAGATATGGTTGCAGAAAAAATGATCAGCAGAAAAGAGGCAGTTCTCAGGATTGCCCCTTCGCAGCTTGATCAGCTCCTCCACCCTACTTTTGATCCAAAAGCCAAGAAGACTGTCCTTGCCAAAGGATTGCCGGCATCTCCGGGTGCTGCATCCGGCCAGGTCGTCTTCCACGCCGATGATGCCGAAGAATTGGTAAAGGACGGAAAGAAAGTAATTCTTGTACGGATTGAAACTTCTCCGGAAGATATCGGAGGAATGGCCGTTGCACAGGGAATTCTGACCGCAAAAGGCGGGATGACCTCACACGCCGCAGTAGTCGCCCGCGGAATGGGTAAATGCTGTGTTGCTGGTTGTGGAGTATTAGAAATTGATTATGAAAATCAGCAAATGACTATTAAAGGCAAAGTTGTCAAGGCTGGAGACTGGGTATCAATTGACGGATCGACCGGTGAATTAATGGAAGGACAGGTTGCAACAATGCAGCCAAAACTGACCGGTGATTTTGGAAAGATCATGGGCTGGGCTGACGGTTTCAGGAAAATTAACGTTCGAACCAACGCCGATAGCCCCAAAGATTCTGAGGTTGCATTAAGCTTTGGAGCAGAGGGAATCGGTCTCTGCCGAACAGAGCATATGTTCTTTGAAGGCGACAGAATCAAAGCTGTTCGTGAAATGATCTTATCTGATAATCTTGAGGGAAGAAAAAAGGCCTTAGCAAAACTTCTTCCAATGCAAAAGGCCGATTTCGTTGGAATACTAAAAGCAATGGCCGGGAAACCTGTAACTATCAGATTACTTGATCCTCCATTGCATGAATTTGTTCCGCACGAAGAAGAAGCACAGGCCGATATGGCCAAAGAGATGGGAAAGACGCTGCAAGAGATAAAGGCCAAGGTTGAATCATTAAAAGAATTTAACCCTATGCTCGGCCACCGCGGCTGCCGTCTTGGAGTATCTTATCCCGAAATAACCGAGATGCAGACAGCAGCGATTATGGGCGCTGCCTGTGAACTGGCTAAAAAGGGAATCAAGGTAAAACCAGAAATAATGATTCCTTTAATCGGCACAGTAAACGAATATAAAAACCAGCGCGATATTGTTAAAAGGGTTGCAGAAGAAACAATTAAGAAAACAGGAAAAAGGGTTTCATACATGATTGGAACGATGATCGAGATTCCCCGCGCAGCTCTCTTGGCTGACGAAGTCGCCAAAGAGGCTGAGTTCTTCTCATTTGGAACCAACGACTTAACCCAGATGACCTTTGGCTACAGCCGTGACGACGCCGGAACATTCCTGCCAATGTATGTTGAGAAGGGAATACTAAAAGATGATCCGTTCCAGGTGCTCGACCAGGACGGAGTTGGAAAACTGGTTAAGATGGGAATCAAGCTTGGCCGCGCAACCAACAAAAAGCTTAAGGTTGGAATCTGCGGAGAACACGGCGGAGAACCAAGCTCGGTCGAATTCTGCATTAGCGCTGGAATGAACTATGTAAGCTGCTCGCCTTATCGTGTTCCTATTGCAAGACTGGCTGCAGCCCATTCTGCCCTGAAATGAATCAGATAATACGTAGGGAGATAGAAGATCGAGAGAAAAAGCTTCTGTCTCCCTATGCTGTTTTGTCTGCACAGACCAAGGGACGGGAAAAACCAGAAAAAGAGTGCGCCCTGCGCACCGCCTTTCAGAGAGACCGCGACAAAATTATTCATTGTAAAAGTTTTCGAAGATTAAAACATAAGACCCAGGTCTTCATTTCACCCAAAGGCGACCACTACCGGACCCGCTTAACCCATACGCTGGAGGTTTCACAAATTGCCAGAACTATCGCCCGGGCATTAAAACTAAACGAAGACCTGACCGAGGCAATTGCACTTGGGCATGATCTGGGACATACCCCGTTTGGCCATGGGGGGGAAGCGGTTATAAATGATATTTTAAAACACTATGGCATGAAGTTTGACCACGCAGAACAAAGTGTCCGGGTAGTAACAGAGATTGAAAAACTAAACCTCTGCCGGGAAATAATTGATGGAATTTTATATCATACTCATACCGGCGACTGGCCGCATACCCTTGAAGGAGTAATTGTAAGACTGGCAGACAGAATAGCTTATATTCGGCATGATATTGAAGATGCCATAGCTGCCGGGGTTTTAAAAACCGGTCAGCTCCCAAAAAAACATACGGAAGTTTTAGGAAAACATATGCTTGATACAATCATATTTGACATTGTGCGGACCAGCAAGGGTAAGCCATACGTAAAAATGAGCAAAAAAGTCGCAACG
>JABMQY010000090.1 GCA_013202975.1 Candidatus Saganbacteria bacterium | reverse complement strand
TTTTCAACCGCAACAACCTCTTCCGGAGTCAGACGTTCTGATTTGATTAACTCATTGCGTTTGAGGTCTCTATCAAAACGCAGGTGGAGCTGGGGATCAAAGCGGAAATAATCTTTGGTTCTTTCTCTGCAAAATTCTGCGATTTTGGAATGTTCATGATGATTAGACCGGAGCGCCATGGTTTTAAAACGGATCCGGACGCCGGTTTCCCTAAGAATGCTTAGCCCACGCGTAAAAGCATCGAATGACCCAGGTTTGCGGCTGATTTTTTCGTAGGTTTCTTTGGTAATGCCATAAACCGTTACTTCAACATCCCTTGGAGGATACTTTTTAAATAAGTCAGTGTGTTTTTGAGTTATTAAGCAGGCATTAGTAAAGACAGACACTAAGAGCCCTTTCTTTTTAAGAATCAAATAGATATCAATGAAGTCCTCACGCAAAAGCGGTTCTCCGCCGGAGAGTAAACACCAGAGCGCACCCAGAGACACCGCTTGATCTGCTATATCGGATATTTGTTTTAATGAGAGCTCTTTATTCTTAGCTTTTTTATCTCCCGCTGGAAGATTAATATAACAGTGGGTGCAATCGTTATTACAGCGGGCGGTAATTTCGAGAGAAAAAGAGATAACCTTTCTTTTTTTATTTTGTTTCATCTTTTCCCAAAGATCAAATTCAGGCAGCGGTTTTGATGATGTAAAAGAGTTATCCATTATTAATCCTCTTTATTTGAGACCGATGATTCTTGGGATAAACAGAAAAGAGGGTAGGAGCATGTTTTTGCTCAGCCATGTTCTCAATAAATGAAGGGGTGTCAGTGTTTTGAGGACTCAATCAGGATCCCTCTTTTGAGTAATTCGTCAGCAAATCCAAAGACATCCTGTTCGAGCTCAGATGAGGATGCTTCAAACTTTTCTGATAGTTCAGCAACAATATCTTTAATTTTCTTTTTTCCATCAATGCATGCCCAGATAGCCATGCCGGTTTTATTTAGAGTATAGAGAGCATCTTCCATATCCCCAATTCCTTTTGTTAATGGGACAATTAGCATCTCACCCTCAATGTTGCGGGCAACTACATCTTCTGAGATCGAGCAAACAATATCAGGACTTATCTTTTGTTTCATAAACACCTCCAAACTGGTAGTTGAGTAATTTTATAACATATACTACTTGACATCAAGTGATGGTGGTGTAAAATTAATTGTAATGAAAAATAAAAAAGATAAATGGGAAAAACCAAAACTTGTAGTTTTGATAAGAAGTGAGATTGGTGAAAATGTTTTGGTTATCTGTAAATGGAACAGTGGGCCGCTTATGGCTTCCAACTCTTGGGACACAACTTGTATCGTTCCATCAACTGGTTGTAACGTTTGGTGTGAAACTTATTCAACAACTTAAAATTTGCTGATTCTCTCCTGCCAATCCTTAACTTCCCAGGTCTTTTCTCCCTTATTGATCAACCCCAGATAGCTGGCTTGAAGGTGAGTAATTTCACAAAGATACTCTACCGGAGTATCTAGTGTTCCATTTTCCATATAAGATTTTGCAGGACATTGATCGCATAGCCCTTTTAAAAAACAGCGGGCGCAGCGGGATAAGTAGGCTGGATTGGTTGCCTTGATTTTTCGTATTTTTGGAGAGAAACATTCTAGGGCATCTTTAAGAGAGCCTTCTTTGAGATAGTATCCCGTTTCAGGAGACATAAGTACCAAACAGGGGAAATAATATCCATATGGGTCGACCGAACCTCCGCCAACACCAACGCCACAGACAAAGAGGGTGTCTCCTTTTGGACCAATAAATTTTGAACAAAATTCTTTCATCCTTTTTTTGTATCCTTCTTTTTCGCATGTTAGCTCTGTTAATCCTTCCTTTGCAGAAGGCCTAAGCTTTTTAATCATCTGGTTCTTTTCTTTCGAATCCCTTCTGCAGCGAAGGTCAAAAAACATAGAGCAAAGCGGATCTTCAATCATCCAGGGAATTTTTTTTGCCCATGCTCTAAATTCATCAATTTCTTTTTTGTTGGGTGGGAGAAGTGAGCCCTTTACTATAAAAGGAATCTTATTCTCAAGTAGTAAGTTTATTCCGCGCCAGGCAGGCTCATAACTTCCAGAAACCCTTGAAACTGCTTCATACGACTTTTTGTGCATTCCATATACAGAAACCTCAATTTTTTCAAGTGGCGGGATCCGGGCAAATAGTTCAATTAATTGAGGGGTAATCAGTGTGGCATTGGTAAAAAGCATTACCTTAATCCCGAGCTTTCTGGCAAAAACATACAATTCCGAAAAATCATCCCGCAACAATGGTTCCCCGCCGGTAAATCTAACTGTCAAATATCCTAAAGTTGCGGCCTCTTGTAGAATATTCTTTATTTCTTTTGTAGAAAGCTCTTTTTCCTTTAGTAATAAATCATCTGCTGGTTGGTTAATACAGCAGTGTATGCAATTATTATTGCAGCGCTCAGTAAGCTGCATATCCAGCCTGGTTAAAAAAAGATTTTTTTTCTTCTGCTGCAGAGAAAACTTACTGTATTCAAGTTTTTCGGAATAACTTGTTATATCTGATCTCCCGCCTTCTTCGTATCTTTTGCTAAAGACTTTAATTCTTTGACAATTGCTCCGCTCTTATCAAATTTCATAATATAACAGGGTACCTCAAAACTAATTTTTTCAATCAGGGTTAGCATCTTTTCCCACCAATCTTTTGTCACCAGCGGTTTTATTAAAAAGGCAAGCAATCTTTTTCTAATTTCTTTTCGGTCGGTGATTTGAACCAATCGATTATCTTGTGCTTGTTCCAAAAACATGATTGCGTGTAATGGGATCGACTTTGCCGATATATCCGGCACGTCCCCGTGGCTCCAGGTGCCGAAGATATGAAATCCTTTTTTTTGCTTTTTGACAATAATTCTGTCATCACACAAAATTTCTGCATGGTTTTGTAGCATAAGGCTTATGGTCGATTTGCCCGCTCCAGAATAGCCGGCAAAAAGAAATCCCTTGCCATTAAGGATTAATCCGCTTGAATGGAAATAACATCCTTGCCGATCGGCCAGCAAACGGGCAATAATAATTTGATCCGAAGGTAAAAATGTTATCGAGGGCCAGTTTCCTTCTAAAACCTGAGGTTTTTTTGCGCTATCATGGTAGATCCTGGCCTTTGAATGGTCACGGTTAAAAACAACAACTCCCTGAATACTGTTTTCTGGATTTGGGGAAATACACAGATATATCCAGGAGCTGTTTTTCTTATATATAGCCCAGGGAGGCTTTTGATAAATCTTTTGTCCCAAATCGAATCCTTCAAGATCGGGCAAAGAAAAATGGTGGCTGATACTAACCGTATCTTCTCCTGGTCCGTCCACCTCAAAAATCTTGAATTTAGGTTTGAAAAAATCTTCCGAAAAAGGAATATCCATTTCTATTTGGATAGTAATATCAGCAACACGAAAATAACGGCGATGTTTTTTTATCCAATTTTTATTAAAGAGCTTTTTTTCTCGTGCTAAATCACACAAATGATCAACTTTTGCCGAGTGTCTGCCATGTTCCAAAAAACTAAAGGCCGGGCACCAGCGGCAATCACTAAGCAGATCGCAGGAACCGCAATTGTCCAGGTACTCCTGGCCGCCCCGGATCTTGTCTGCTAAAGAAGGGATAAAGCTATCCCAACATTCTTCAAAAGTTCCCTTTCTAAGATCATATCGAAGAGCATTATCTTTAACAAACGGGCAAAGAGCCATATAACCGTAGGGATCGATATGAAAGCCGCTTAATCCTTTAATACAGGAAGCATAAAGCCGATCATCATTTTTTACTTGATTACAATTGCAGGATGTTTCTTCGTGAAAAGTTAAATTGGATTTAAAATGTTTGATTAAATCGTTTTTTTCTAATCTCTGGTTCAAAATTTGCTGATTAATCTGCTCATCCCTGCTGGCAGAAAGATACATCCATGAAGTATTGAGTTTATAATGAGGGTTAAAGGATCTGGCAATAACAATCATCTCTTTAAGCTGGTGATAGTTGTCTCTCAGGGGGACAATCTGAACCACAAAGTTAACAGCTTTTTCTTTTAGACAGGAAAGTCCTCTCATTGCTGCTTCAAATGAGCCTTTATTGCGCGTGATATTATCATGAACTTCTGCTGTTGCTCCATAGATAGAAACAATTACGTTTCCTTTTTCATTTTTTATCAATCGGGCAATTTGGGAAGTAATTAATGTGCCATTTGTGTTAAGAGAATAAGACTTTGATTTACTAGTAATAAGTTCAAATATTTCGGCAAAGTCTTGTCTTAGTAAGGGCTCTCCTCCAGAGATTGCCCAATTGCGACATCCCATTTTTCTGGCGTCGGTTACAACCCTTATAATTTCATTAAATGAAAGTTCGTTCTGTTTTTCTTTGGCATCAGGCGCAATTCTTAACCAGCAATGGCGGCAATTGTTATTGCAACGGTAAGTAAGGTCAATTTTTCCATATTGGGGAATCGATGGAAGATTCTTTTCTTTGTTGTAATCTATATATTCGTACATGCTCATAATTTTATTCTACTACTTGTTGGGGTGTGTTTTGTTGCAGTTTTTTTAGTTTTCTGTAAATTTTCAAAACTTCCTCTGGTTTTGATAGATTTGAATAGCACCTTATTAATGCACAGTATATCATCTGCATATTGATCCATCCTGGATTGTCTTTATTGCAAAAAGAAGTTGTCTCATTAAATATTTTGATTGCCTGCTTATACTTTCCAGTTTTCTCATGCTGTTTTCCAAAGGAATACAGTAAGTTTCCTTTCTTTTTTTCTTCCGGATTCATTTGGAAGTATCTTTTAAAAATTTTAATATTATTTTGGTGGTTTTGCATTTTTTCATTGTGTTCTATTAAAACTAAATACGGGTTGATGGAGTTAGAAGAAACAGTAAAAGTTCCTGGAATAGTCACAATCACCGTTGGTATTTTTAGAATATGATGTGTTGTGTCTGTAACTATTACCTCAAGGCCTTTATCCTTTAATTTGCTTACAACTACTTCGATCTCTTTTTTAATGTTTCTATTAGAATAAGTTGGCAAGTCAGAAAAATCTATTTTTTTGCTATTTTCAATAAGAAATTTATTCTTTGCAAAGTCCTTAAAATCCGGAAAACACCAAGCAGCAGCAACCGTTATTCCAAGCTTCTTTGCCCCATATACTATTTGGTTTCTAATCTGTGCGACCTCATTAAGGGCTCGCACTAGTGCCAGGTTCCTATTTATAGAAGTGCCTGCAGTGTAATAGTATTTATGATCTTTTGATTTTGGATCGTTTATAATTACCGCAATGGTGGGGATTTCAAGGTCAAGTGAGAAATCCTTTATATATAATTTTATTCCAGCCCGCTTAAGCTTTGTAATTATTTCTTTGGCAGTACGATTATTAATGGAATCAATATTGATTGCTGGGGTTTTATACTTCTTTTTCATTATAGTGGAGATGGCATAGCGCTCCACCGCTTCGCATAATCCCTGCAGGGTTGCTTCTTCTATTGAATTTCCGGCGGCATAGCCGTTAGTTCCTTGAAAGGCAGCAAACCAATCAAGAGGAAAGAGAATATTTTTGTTTTTTGTAAGAGAAAAGGAGTTAGTCCATTTAAGACATGCTTTTTTAAGCAGATTGCAGAGAAAAAGATCCCGCCTAAATTTTTCTGAACAAGCCAGGATTGAATCCTTAAAAGGGTTCCCCCATTTCTTTATATAAGAATAACTGCCGGTTTTGAAATTGTTCTCATTTTTCAAGAAACTGCTACAGCTTGCTCTTTCTATTAATTCCATTATTGCGCTGGCCCGAGCTGCTGTTTGGGTGACTCCTTTTCCCCAAGAGTATTTCTGCTGCAATCCGTATGCCTGCCCGGTTGCTCTTTGGATTTTGCAAACAAAAGATGGTATTTTGGGCTTGTTTATATAGTCTATCTTTTCTATTTCGAATGAGATTGGCATTTTGGCATTACCCAGGGCAAGGGTTGCCTTTTTTATTGTCTCCGACGGGGGAATTATTTTATCTAGGCCATCATCATTATATTTAAATGCATCTTTTAAAAAAGTGTTCATCGGTTTATTTTACTATAATTCTTTAAAGATGTATAATCGAAAACTATGCCTTAATGTGTAGGTAGTAGGGATTGTTTTATAGCTTTTGCCCCGGCATGGGCTACCCTGCAAAAATAGTCTTTGGTTCTTTTTCTGCACAACCTAGAAATTTCTAATTTTCCTTAAAAGAGATAAAGACATTCTAGGTAAAAAAAACAAAACAGGCAGGAGGTTTGTTCGGCTTAAGAAAGCAATCAGATGTTTTTCTGGGCCAAGGCCAAATGATATATTTTTTGTTCCTCTATCCACTTTAATTACCCGGCCTAAAATGTTTTCTTTGGGGATAAGGCTGTCTTGCCCAAAACCATTGTCGCCTTTTATTAAATAAGCGTTGTTTTTTTTTGCGACTATTCTATGTACAACCAGTTTTTTTCCTTCAGGACGGACAAAAGCCGCTACATCGCCAATTGAATAGTCGCCGGAAAAGCGGGCCAGCGTAAGAATATCACTATCTTTAATAAAAGGAGACATGCTCCCGCCTTTTGCTTGAAAGCGAAAGGGTAGGCCTTTATCAAAAACTGCCTGCATCAGTTCGATTAAATGAGGACTATAAAGAGAGATATTCTTTTTTTCTTGATCTATACTCACAGAAATTAAGCGGCAGAAGCAACAGCTATCATTTGCCTTTTAATTAATTCTTCGGTCAATCCCAAAACATCTTTTTCTATCTCTTCTCTTGGGGCTTTAAATTCATTTGTTAATTCATCCGTAATGTTATTCAGGTTTTTTTTTCCGTCCAGTCTTTTCCATATTTCCCTTCCGGTTTCGTTTAAAGTAAAGAGTTCGTCTTCCATATCACCAATGCCGGAAACCAGTGGGACAATGATAAGTTCGCCTTCGATTTCTCTTGCTACTATTTTATCTGAAGGGATACAAATAGAATCCAAAGCTAAATTCATAAAAAGCACTCCTTTATAATCTAATCATATATGATTATACCAAAATCTCAGTTAGCAGTAAAATTATTAATTCTTTCCACCCAATCCTCTACCTCCCACGCCTTCTCCCCCTTCTCAATCAACCCTAAATATTCCGCCTGTGCGTGGGTAACCTCACAAAGATATTCTACCGGTGTGTCCAGGTCGCCGCTTTCTATCCAAGATTTGGCCGGACACTGCTCACAAAGACCTTTTAAAAAACATTTTGCACAGCGTTTAAGATAGTCAGGATTTTTCGCTTTTGTTGCCTGTACTTTAGGGAAAAAAATTTGAATGGCATCCTTGAGTGTTCCGTTTTTAATATCATGTATTGTATCCTGGTGTCTAAGCGTAAGGCAGAGCTGTAATTTACCGTATGCATCTACGCATCCTCCCCCTTTCCCCGCACCGCAGGCGAATAGCTTTGTGCCCGGCGGCCGCGTAAACTTGGAGCAAAACTCTTTCATGCCCTTATTGTATTTATCTTTGTCCCTGGTTAATATTTTCAATCCGTCCTCAGGAGAAAGACGGTTTTTTTGTATCAGCCGGTTTTTTACCGCATCATCCCTTCTACATCGGAGGCCAAAAAACATCGAGTAAGAAGGGTTTTTGTCCATCCAGGGAATGGTAGCTGCCCAGGCTTCAAATTCTTCCATTTCATGTTTATTTGGAGGGAGCAAAGCAGCCTTTACAATAAAAGGAATCTTCTTATTAAGCAATAGATTGACTCCACGCCAAAATTCCTCAAACGATCCTTTTGCGCAAGTAACTGCCTCATAGGACTCCTTATGCATACCGTAAACCGTAACTTCTATTTTTTCTCCTGGTGGATACTTTGCTAATAATTCAGCCAGTTCGGGAGTAATCAATCGGGCGTTGGTAAAGAGCATTACTTTGATTCCCAGTTTACGGGTGAAAAGATATAGCTCTTTAAAATCTTCTCTCAAGAGAGGTTCTCCGCCGGTAAAACGGATCGTCATAGCCCCTAAATCAGCAGCTTCTTTAATGATTCTCTTCAACTCATCAGTAGATAGTTCTTTTTGTTTGGCAGAAAGATCGTTTTCCGGTAGATTTATACTGCAGTGGATACAATTATTGTTGCAGCGTTCAGTGAGTTCGATGTCTAGTTTGTAAATCAGAGGCTTAGACTTTTTAAAGAGATTATAGCCTGAGATGTCCGTCTTAGAAATGTATTTTTTCATAATGTAATTAAGACACAGAAAGAATAACGCAGTCAGGACTAAATCTGCACCCAAGACCCCAACCGGGACCACCATCTTGTCCAAATTGCATTTTACAGTAACTTAGGACGCTCTCTTCAGGCTTACTTCGCGTCAATATTTTTAATTGCGGTCGTTTCCATGTTTTTTTCATAACATATCAAGAAACGCCAATATCCGCACAGACGGTGCCACAACCTGTTCCTTGACAGTCCCACCAGGACAAATTAGGCCCAGGGGCTTCTCCAAAATTTTTGCAATTTGCTAACACCTGTTCTTCTTTGTTTGAACGAAATAAGACAATTAATTTCGGCTTCTTCCATGTCTTTCTAATGACAGGCTCCTGTATAATTAATCTGAATAAATTATACTACATAACCCTAATCTGTTCTACGATCTCTCCGCTCTTATCAAACAACATGCGGTGGCAGGGGATTTCTTTCGCGATTTTCTCTATTAGAGTCAGTTCTTTTTCCCACCAGTCAGCACAGGCAAAAGGTTTAATCAGGCAGGCCAAGAGCCGCCTTACCACTTCCAACTTATCATACATCGGAATTAATACATTTTCCTCACTTTGCTTCAAAAAGAGGATCGCGTGCAGGGGGGCTGAATCAGGAGAAATGTCAGGGACATCCCCATGGCTCCATGTACCATAAATACGAAAACCTTCGGGCTTTTTACGGATAATTATCCGATCATCACAAAGAATTTTACCGCCTTGCTTTTTCATCATTAAGCTGGTGGTTGATTTTCCTGCTTCGGAATGACCAACAAACAAATATCCCTTACCATCAAGAACAATACCACAAGAGTGCATATAGCAACCATCGCGGTCAGCCAGAATGCGTCCAACGAGGATTTGATCAGTAGGAAACAATGTGAGAGAAGTAAGGTTTCCTTTCTTAATCATATTATCATCTGCATGATAGATACTGGCGCGAGTATGATCTTTGTTGAAAATTGCTACTCGATGTAGTCTTTTTTCTCCTTTTGTTGCTGAAATACCTAGATATATCCAGGAATCATCTTTTTTGTAGATCGACCACGGAGTTTTAGAATAAATTCTCTTTCCTAAATCCTTTCCGGCCAAATCAGGCAAGGAAAAATGGTGATTAAGATAAATTGTGTCCTTCCCAGGCCCATCAACTTTAAAAGGATTTAATTTGGAGTGAATGGTTTCTTCTTTAATTGGAATATCCGAGTCTATTTGAATGGTGATGCCGGCAATTTGGTAAAAGGTGCGATGGTTTTTTATCCAATTTTCCTTGTATTTCATTTTTTCTTTTGCTACTTCACAAAGATGTTCTACCTTTGCCGAAAACCGGCCGTATTCTAAATATCCATAAACAGGACACCAGCGGCAATCAGATTTTAAGTCACAGGACCCGCAATTTTCCAAATATTCCTGCCCCCCCCTAATTTTATCTGCCAGAGAGGGGATAAAGTTTTCCCAGCAATCTTCAACTGTTCCTTTTCTTAAATCATAAAGCAGGGCAGGGTCTTTGATAAAACCGCAAAAGGTCATTTGACCGTAGGGATCCACGCTAAAATCCCTTCTTGCCTTTAAACAAGCAGAAAAAAGACGATCGTCGCCTTTTTCCAAACAACCGCATCCATGATCAGCAGCCAATTTATCTTCGGCAGGGATGCTTGGCTGATCTAGCCCGATCACTTCTTTGGAGGAAAGCCTCTGCTGTTTAATCTCTTCATTTGCTTTTGCGTCCCTATAAGCAGACAAATAAAGCCATGGCGCTCCTACTCTATAATGTTTACTTAAAGATTTAGCCAACTTGACCATCTGATCAAACTGGTGGTAGTTATCCTTCATGGGAATAAGTTGAACTATAAATCCGGCTCCTGCTTCTTTTAAATAAGCAAATCCGCGCATGAGAGCGTCAAATGAACCAGGGTTGCGAGTGATATGATCGTGCACTTCTGCTGTTGCTCCATAAACTGCGATCATCTTAGTCCCTCTTTTCTTCATCAATTTTGCAATCATTGGGGTAATTAATGTTCCGTTGCTGTTAAGGGAATAGGACATAGAATGGCTGGTAATATAATCAAAAATTTCTTCAAAGTCTGGCCTAAGCATCGGTTCTCCGCCAGAGATAGACCATCTGCGACAACCGAGTTTTCTAGCTTGGCAAATAATATCTTTTATTTTTTCAAAAGAAAGTTCTCTCTTTTTTTCTTCCGAATCAGCCGGGATTCTGAGCCAGCAGTGCCGGCAGTTGTTGTTACAGCGATAGGTTAAATCTACCTTTGCCTCAAATGGTAAGCGTGGTATTTTTTCGTATTTTTTAGATTGGGTGTATTCCATTAATTTAGTAGGGTAAGTTTTTATTTTACCTTATTCAATTTATAGACGCAAGTAGGTTAGTTTTAAACCATATTCCTTTTTTTTATATTACAATTACTTTTCCTTTGCCCGTTGACAAATAGAAAAGACTATAATAGAATCTGAACAGTATCATTATTATTTAAAGTAAATAAAGGGGGGGGTATGAAAAAAGAATGGAAAAAGCCGATGTTGAATATTTTAACAAGGGGTAAATCCGAAGAGTCTGTTCTGGTAACCTGCAAGTTTGAGCCAGCAGGTGAAACCTCTAATAATGCAACTTGTCGGGAACTGGATCCCGGCTGTGTTCCTTGCAGTGTTATAGCTGAGACTTAACGCATAAACAGTAGCTATAGCAACCTAAGCGGAATCACGAAATTGTCGAGACTCAAGAAGATGTATAATTAATAACCATGCCAGAATGTGCGTAAAACAGAATCTTTTCCCTCTCTCAGATAATCCCCTCAATCTTTTTTCAGAATTTTCCGGTAAGGCTTACAAATAGGGTATAAGCGGGCATGAGTGGCGCCAAATTGCAGGCATTATTTATTAATGTGCTGCTTATTTTGTGTTTTTTTATTTTGTCAAACTGTTCCGCCTCTTTCGACTATCTGCAGAATCGGCACTGGGATTTATCTCGGATGATGAATTAGTTGAGTTGACTCCCAAAAGTATACGTTTGCGTAAGAAGCTGCTGACAGAGAACGAGAGATCAAAGGCCAGTGATTCATTGCCAGTTCAAGAGGCGGGTATTATTCTGCTTTTTGGAAATAGGCCTAAGTCATAGGCTTGTTGGCAGAACCAAAATGGGGCCCACAAATCTTCTTTAAAATAATAATTTTGAGCAAGACATGCCCCTTTGCAAAGCTCTTTCATTGCGCATTTTGCGCAAATTCCCTTAAGTTTTTTTGGAAGCCCTATTTTTATTTCGTTTATTATCTTACTATTGAGCCAAATCTTACTAAGCGTATTTGTTTTTGCGTTCCCAAAACACAACTCTTTTATTGATTGGCCGATTCCACAGAGAGCGTATTCTCCGCTTGATAGGACCCCCATGATTCCTTTTATTCCGCAACTATTGCAGGATATTTCTCGTGGATTGCACAAAGAACTCATCTTGCTAAAAGCTGGGGGATAGCCAAAGGCAACAGGTATTTTTGATTTTGGAATCAGTTGTTCTTCAACCCATTGTCCCAATTGAATTAGTTCTGCAATTGATAAGTTATTGTTTTGTGAAAATATTTTTGTGGCCCTTCCAAGAGGATTAATTATTTTGAAGCTTAACGACCTTAGTTTTAAGTTTTCCGCAAAATAAATTAGTTTTTTGATTTGTTTCTTATTGTTTTTAGATAAGCAGGTTATGATCTCTGGGCTCACACCGGCATTTTTTAGATTTAAGATTCCGGTAATCGTTTTCTTAAAACTTCCTGATACCCCTCTAAAAGAGTAGTGTTTTTTGGGGTCAGTACTTTCTAAACTTATTGAGATGTTTTTCTTTTTGATGCTGCCAAGCAGATTAGCGAATTTGGGAGTGATTAAGGTGCCATTGGACTCAATGTCTAGTACCAGGTTGTTTTTAGCCACGTGTTTAATTATTTCTTCAATTTGTGAGTGTAATAGAGGTTCTCCTCCGGTCAGTCTTACAAAACGTAATCCAAGGGGCTTTGCCTCTTCTATTATTTTACAAAACAGATCAAAATTTAATTCTTTGTTGCTTTTGGCTTTATTATATTTAGGCGAAATCCAACAGTGCTGACATTTTAGATTACAGGCATCAGTTAAATAGAAATAGATCCCTTTTAGTGGAAATTTATTTTTGTTTTGCGAGTTCATTTCTTGTTTTTGAGAAGCCAAAACAACCTCCGTCGCAGTTTCTTTTTTCTCCGCATTTGCTGCAGGATTTATCGTAAACTAAGCTGTTAGATAGCTTTGTTTTAAAATGTTCTTGTATTTGAGCAAGGTTTTTAAAATCAGCTAAATTTACCTTATGATCTGAGAGGGGAAAACAGGGCCAGACATCAAGATTCGGGCCGATATCTATCATGAAATTAGCGCATTTAAAATAAAGTGGGTTTTTGAGTTTATCGTCCGGAGGCAGGGCGCATTTGGGGAAAGAATGGCAATCTAGTCCCGAAGTGATATTGTTTCTTTTTAAGATAGTGTTCCATTTATTAAGCAGGGAGAACACTTCCCGATAACGGGAGAATGGGATGAAACATTTATTTGAAGAAGAAGGGACAGCTATTTGAAATTGAATGTGCGATGACAAAGAATATCTCATTATTAGATATGCGCGATCCAGTATGGGTTCGGGTTTTGGGTCGTTTATATCTTTTTCGGATATTGTATAAGAAAGTAAGATGGGCATTCTTATTGTAGATAAGAAATAATCAACCTTTTTTTGTGTTGCCTGATCATAGTGGAAATAGCTTGTGCTGTTCAATCCAAAACGAAGAGATTGAAAATTAGAGGCAGCAACTTTGTCAATTAATGAGCGATCTGTTATTCCGTTGGTTGCTACCGAGACAGTAAAATTTTCTTTATTTAGATATGTCAGAATGTCCATAAATTTTGAGTGCAGGGTTGGTTCCCCTCCTAACAAGATTATGTTCTTTTTACCTGATTGTTTGAAAAATTCTACTACACTCAAAAAATCTTCCCATTTTATTTCGCTAATACTTTTGCTCTGATAATCCTGCATTATTGACTTGGCAAAACACCAATCACAGGAATTAGGGCATTTTGTGGTTAACATTAATGTTGGCATAATGAAATAATTTCCCCCTTATTATTTATTATAGCTGTATTTTTCTTTAATTTATCTACTATTTTTTGTGCTGGGGTATATAACAAATCCCGTCTGAACGCATCAAAAGGGGCGCTTGGCAAAAGTATTATCTCTGTTTTTGGGAATTTCTTCAGGGCTTTTTTTCCTGCCTCGATAAAGTCATTAACCATGAGCAGCCCGCCAACAGTAACATTTCCGCCAAAGGAATTGTTTTTAACCGCATAAAAATAATGTGAATTTGATCCATTTTCTTTTAGCCTTGAGTAGGCAGCTTCTGATGTTAGCAAGAGAGCATTTTTGAATTTTATTGGAATTTCGATAGATGCTTTCATGTCTGGATAGATATGGACTTTTGCTTGGCACTTCTTTCTTAATTTGCAGGTAAATTCGGTAAGTTCATCAAGGTCACAATCTATTATGTTAATAATTTCTTTGGGCGTTTTTTTGGTATATCCAGGATGGTGAAGTATTAATTCTTTGGCATTGTTAGATAACAGATATTGTATTGTTTCTTCAATATCTTCCCAGCCAAGTAGTTTGGGAAAAGGCAGGAGGGCACCTGCTAGTTCTATTTTGAAATTGTTAATCCAAGGGATAGATTCTATTATTTTTTTCACAAAAGAGAGAGGCCGGTTGCAAAGAAAAGCCAATTTTTGAGCATTAGTTGTATGCAGCGAAACTACTATTTTAATTGGGTTATAGTTACTCAATTTTTTTAGGAAATTCTTGCTTAGCGTTGAACCGTTTGTGTAAATGTTTAGCGTGTTTGAAGGGTATTTTTTTCTTATTATTTCCAATATTTCAAAGAAATCAGGGTGAAGAAAAGCCTCTCCCTCTGGTAGACGACCAGGCAAAATAGAAGATAGGTTTATTGAGGATTGATGCTGTTTCATTAAGCTTAGCTGGAGCTTGATGTCTTCTATGTCACGGAATAAACCTTTTCTGCAAGGGAAAATATTATATTTGTTGGTGCAAAAGATGCAATCACTGTTGCAGGCAGTGCTAATTGGCAAATAGTTGGATTGGCCAAATCCTGCTATCCATTCATTTAGAAAAGGACTATTCATACAAACTCTGATCAGGAAATTTTCCACCAGCTTTAAGGAATCTTTTTAGGCAGATGTCTGGATCCGGAACAAAATCGCTTTGGCAATAAGTCTGTGCAGTTGCCGGGCAGCCGCCCTGGCAATAGTTAATAAAATCACAATCTTGACAGAAATTAATGTTAGAGAGCGGTATCTTATCTCTATTTCTGAACGAATTTAACTTTGTGCTATTGTGCCAAATATCATAAAGTGAATCTTGATTAATTTTCCCTAGTTCGATATGCCCCATTTGGATACAGGGGACCAAAGTTCCATCTGCCTTAACTGCTATTTTGGAAATGTTAGCATTGCATGAAGTTAAATACCCTCCTCTTGAAAGGTTGTCCAGTCCTTGTTTTCTTGCTTCAATCATTTTTTGCCATATTTGAGCTTCTGCAAGCGGACCCGCCGTTGCTGTTATTCTGTTATTATATTTTTTGTTTAATTTTAGTAAACTTTCCATTGCGATTGAACGCTCTTTGGCGGATAAACCTATTTCTTCTTGGTTTTTCATGCAAAGGCCAAGATATGAAGCAGAACTTACCCCAAAGTGCTTTAGTCCGATATCTTTGAGTAAAAATTCTGTTAAATCTTCCAGATCATAAACATTATATTTTGAGATGGTTACTCTACATAGAACCTGAATTTTATATTTTTGCAGCAGCTTTATCCCGTTTATTGCCTTGGTAAATGAACCTTGGCCTCTTGCGGCATCATGATGTGAAGGAATAGAGGAATCAATGGAAACCTGGACATAATCGCATCTTTCGGTATCTTTCAGGAACCTTGCCCATTTGTCTGTTATTAATGTCCCGTTAGATAGAATGGCAAAGCGCATTTTGTTTTTGATAATTCCCAGCAGGATTTTATCAAGCTCTTCTCGATAAAAAGGCTCACCCCCCTGAAGAAATACATTCATTACCAGGCAGTTTTTTAGTTCTTCAAAGAATTTTAGCCATTGATCGGTGGGGAGGTCATTTTTTGTTTCGCCCGGGCTATTAAAATGACTGCAATACTTGCATCTTTGATTGCAACTACCTGTTATAGCCAGATCAACACTTTTAGGGGTATCATAAAAAGTCATTGTCTTAGAGCGTAATCAGTTTTTTCTTTGACAGTTGCTCAAGGTATTTTTTTGTTTGGTTTAAAGCATCTTCCGGTAAGTCGAAAAAAAACTTTTTGATCTTATTGTGAATATTGTCTATAGTATCTTTACCGTTTATATTTTTCCATATAAGGGCACTTACTGGATTAAGGCCAAAAACCTCTCCAGTATCCGGACTAAAAACTATCCCCCAACCATCATATTCTTCTCTAAAGGTAATTTTTGAGTTTATATTTGGTATCGTATCATTTTTCATTTTAATTTTCCTTTTTTCCTATCTAAATTTTGAGACAAGAACATAGTCTTTTCCCTTTCCACCAATGACGAATTTTTCACCGCATCTCAACCAGCTGTGTGAGGCTAGGAAAGTATCATTTTTTTTATTAATCCCTACATATAACACTGAATTGTGTCCTCTCAAAGCCAGCATAATTTTTGCGCTAACAGCAGCAGCCAAACATCTATTTTGCCATGGTACGTGTTCATTGCAAACTTTGACTGCCCTGGCTATATCATCAACTACAGGATCTTGTACCTTAAAAAAAACATCCTTTAAACTTGTTATATCTTTACCCAATAATAACCTATTGTAATACTTTAGGGGGAAAATAACAATAATGAAACGAGACAAAAACAACCAAAACAATGCTTCAAGACACAGGTATTTTTTTTTGACAGAAAGCCTGAGAAATCTTACTGCTTTATTATTGCCCGATTTAAACATTATTATATTATACAGAATTTCTGCAATCCAATTCAATTTTTTTAGTCAGCTCTGTGATTGAAGAACTTCTTTTAGGATATTTTATGCTTATGACGGGAACTTGTATCGATAAGTCGTAAAAAAGATTGAAAATTTTGTTACTATAATCATTTCTAGGTATAATAGATCCAGTGCCATCATTTTTTATCAATGTTTTTAAGCTGTCTATTCTTGGCATCCTAAAAAGAGAAATGTTGTTGCAGTTTGTGTCCGGTTGCAAACAATAAATGCGGGACAAAACCAGCCTGGTCTTTTTTGATCGGTAGGATTTAAAGTCGAATTCAAATTTATCTTTTTCTTGCCCGGTTTCTTTTGCGCTAATGTTTAGATGGGTAATGGCATCTTTTTTTAGTTTTAGATTGCCTCTATCGGTGGCAATATAGTTTTTGCCATTTTGGCGGTTAATATATGTGCGATCATCGGACAGATAACTGTGTCCCATTTTGCAAAAAGCTGCAGCGATGGTTGATTTTCCGCTCCCGCTTGAACCGGCAAAAATAATTCCTCTGTTATTATAATTAATTGCTGAGCCGTGGATAGAAATGATACCTCTTTTTAATGAGAGGTGAGATAAGGCATAATTTAACAAACGTATTTTCCAGGAATTATCCAGCTTATGTATTATTGAGTCAAAGGATACATTGTTTAGGCCTTCAATTGTGAAGAACTTTTGAGGGTTTTCCAGAATAAGATCTAATAAGGTTTTGTCAACATTCTTGGAGTGATTTTCTTTAGCACAAATCCATACATCTGGCGGTTCCTTTCCATTCTTTTTTAAATCATCAATTGAAAAATCAGAATGGAGATTAAAACCAAAGTAGTAATAAGGATAAAACCCATTCTTTCTCATCTCATACGAGAGCCCTTTGCCTGGTGTTTATAATTTTGATTTTATACGACGTTGTTTCCAGTAGAACAGCTGTTTAGAGCATCGTTTCCATAAAAACAAGAGGTACCTGCGTCTTCCCCTACGTGACAAGTGGTCGATTGAGGAAGCCTTCCCGTATAACAATCACCGGGGTTAGCACCGTTTCCATAAGAGCAATCCGAGCCTGTCTTTGTTCCGATTATTCCAGTCAATTCCGGAGTTTGCCATTTCTTAGTTTTCTTATTTTTCACTTCTAACCCTCCCATAATAAGATTAATTTTTAGTATATTCTTTGCATGGATATTTGTCAAGGAGCGATTTGCCTTGAGATTTTAATGAGATTTTGATATATAATTAATAACCATGCCAGAATACGAAGTAAAATATAAAATCGCTGATAAATCAGATATTCTTCCTAAACTAAAAGAGCTTGGAGCCCAGGATTTAGGCGAACAAAAAGAGACAGACGTTTATCTTAATTTTATTGGCAAGCAGGTTAGGATTAGAAAAATCGGCCAAGAGGGGCTAATTACCCATAAAAGAGCGATTAAAACTTCAGGGAAAGCAAAGGTTCGTGAAGAGACAGAAGTTAAAATATCTGATGCAGATACTATGATTAAAATCTTTAAGGGGGTGGGTTTTCAGGAAGGGATTAAAAAAGAAAAGATTCGCCATACTTTTAAATTAGAGAATGCCCATGTTTTGATAGATAAACTGCCTTTTATGGGATATTTTATTGAGCTTGAGGCGGAATCAGAAGAAGAGTTGAAAGAAGTTTCCAAAAAACTTAGTTTGGACTATAGCAATGCCAGCGGAGACAATTATATGGGGCTTTTTGCTAAATACTGCAAAGAAAACGCCGGGAAATTCAAAAATGCAGAAAAGAAAGTATTAATGACTTTTGAGAGTGAAAAGGGTGTTTTGTCAGGTAATGATTAGAATAAAATTAGTTTTTATTGTTTTAGTGATTCTGGCAATATTTATTGATGGAGGATTGTGTATGAATAACGATATTACTAAAGAAGAGTACCGGGTCTATTCCGATTTTTTACTGCATAAAATTAATTCTCGGCAGTCCGTTCAAAGCCCTCCTCAAAAGTTTGTTGTGTCCGACAAAGCCTATGCGCCGGACAGTATTAAATATAGTGATGCTAAGGGGTGGGTAGAATATCAGGCAAAAGTTGAACTTGATAAATCAACCATTGATGACTTTAATCAAAAAAACAAGGAAGGCGCAAAATTCGAAAACAAGTTTTCTATCAATCCTGAGGTTGTTGTTACCAGCAATGAGGCGACAACCCAGTTTTCAAGAGCCGGTTTTAATGACAGTAAGACCCAGGCGGTTTTTCGATATTATAGCTACGGGTATCCGATCGATCATCCGGTGATTGTAGTCGGGTATCTGATAGTTATGGTAAAAGAAGGGGATAGGTGGGTAGTTAAGGGCGAAATAATGAGTGCTATCTCTTAAATAAGTTTAGAGATATTGATCTAGTCCTTCATATCGGAGCATGTTCTTCAACAATTATAAAAGATCTAATCCAAATAATGGGGGCTCTCTCCTTGTTTTTTAAGGGGAAAACCTGTAAGCTGAGTATTATCATCAAAGCATAAGAAAATGGATAACAGTTTTAATAAATATTTTTTAGAAAAAAAAGACATAATAGATAAGGCTCTGCTAGGGGTTTTGCCTAAAGATAACCGCCTAATCTCAAAAGCAATGAGATATGGGGTATTAAATGGGGGAAAAAGAATTAGGTCTATCCTGGTCTTGGCAGCAGCAGAAGCTTCCGGGGCTTCTTATAAAAACATTTTAGAAATTGCCCTGGCAATTGAAATAATTCACTGCAGTTCTTTAATCCACGATGATCTTCCCGCAATGGATAATGATGATTATAGAAGGGGTAAGCTAGCCTGCCATAAAAAATTTGGTGAGGATATAGCAATTTTGGCAGGAGACGCGCTACTAATGTATGCCTTCGAAATATTGGCTAATAATTTTCAAAAATACCAAATAAAATCGGAAAGATCTGCAAAAATAATGGCACTTTTATGTGAAGCAATCGGCTCAAGGGGTGTAATACTCGGCCAGGTCTTAGATATGAAAAGTGAAAACAAAAAAATCAGTCTTAAGAGACTAAAAGAGATCCATAGTTTAAAAACGGGTAAATTGATGCAAGTTGCTGTCCGAATTGGAGCAGAAGCTCTCAAGCTTAACACTAAACAGATAAAGGGCTTAGAGAAATATGCTTTGCATTTTGGTTTGATTTATCAAATAGTTGACGATATTTTAGATGAAATCGGCACTAAAAAAGAGCTGGGCAAGATGCCAGGGTCAGACAAGAAGAAAAACAAAAGCACATACATATCAGTTTGTGGGTTAAAAAAAGCCATCAAGTTAGCAGAAAAAGAAGCCGAAAAAGCTATAGAAAGCTTAAAAGTATTCGGGCCAAAAGCAGAAAGGTTAAGACAGCTTATATTTTTCATTAAGGGGCGGAGTAGTTGATCCGGTCTATCTTTTTTTCTGCAGACCTAACCCAATCACAAAGGGGATAGAAAAAAGCCGTTCGGGCCTGATTTTTCCGCAAAGTATGTTGGGGATTAAATCGGGATATTTCTTACTATTAAAAACTTTCTCATAGACGAATTTTTGCAGAAAAGAACTTGTAAGCAAATAATCGCAAAATTTAAAAAAGGTATAATATTTTGGTTTCATTTTTTTATTGATTTTATTTTGATAAACCTTCGACAGACAATGATTTCCTTTTTTGTTGACAACTTCCATAACAGACTCTGCCGCCAATACCGCTGAAAGCATTGATTTTCCTATCCCGCCGCCCGAAAAGGGATAGGTAGCCCCCATTGCTTCCCCAATTAATATTAAATTTGGATATCCCTTAAAGTTGATGAGATTAGAGAAGTTTGAACGAAGGGGGGCCCCTTTGGGCTCCTTTTCCCATACGCCTGTACACTTATACAGAGCATTTGTTTTAGAAACAAATCGTGACAAACAATCTTTTAACTCCAATTTTCTGGCTTTTAATATTTTTCCTCCGCAACCAACATTAAAAAGACCCTTCCCTAATGGAAATATCCACGCATATCCCGGAGTAAGCTCCCGGAGAAAGAAATATTTTCTTTCTTTAATCGGCCATTTTGCCCGGTAATATCCCCTATAGGCCACCTGGTCGGGGCAGGCAATTTTATGTTTTCTTCCAAGCTCTCTTAAGGCTAGATCACTCTGGCAGCCAGTTGCAATTATCAAGTATTCACAATCGACCAAAAATTTCTCTTTTCCAGGGTTTAATAACTCAACCGAATGATAACCATCTTTGTAGGTGACCTTCCCTGAAAATTCCGCACACATAAATTCTGCCCCTAGTGAAAGAGCTTTCTTAAACAGCATGAGGTCAAATTTTTCTCTGGGAATATTTATCGCCTTTTTATTAATAATTTGAAGCTCTGTCTGATCCGTGTAAAATTCTCTTTTCTCACATTTATAACCTTCTTGCTCTAACTCTTCGAGCAGACCAAAAGTTTCTGAAATCAGCAGCCCTTCCCCGGATACAGCATCTCCACATACTTTATCACGCGGGAAATTATCTTTATCAACGATAAGAGGGGAAAATCCCGCCTGAGCTAGTTGGATTGCCGCAGAAGTCCCTGCAGGACCTGCTCCAATGATAACAACTATTTTCTTTCTCATTTTTAGCTAATTATATAGTAAAACAAATCAACAGTAAACCACTCGACTTAAATCTGTCTGATTATTTTGGATTAATGATATAATTTAAACATGAAAATAATCTTAACCGGCGGCATGGGTTTTATCGGATCCTGCCTTCTTTGGAAGCTTAACCAAGAGGGTTTGGAGGATATTGTTGTTGTTGACGAATTAGGCGATAAGCTTAAAGAAAAAAACCTGACCGGAAAGAAGTTTAAAGATTGTCTCAGTAAAGAACAATTCATTAAATCTCTGGATAAGTTTAGAGATGTTGATCTAATCCTTCATATCGGAGCCTGTTCTTCAACAATTTTAACTGACGAACAGTATTATATTAAGAATAATTTTGAGTATACCAAAACCTTAGCCGAGTTTTGTTTAAAAAATAATATTAAGTTTTTATATGCTTCGTCGGCAGCCACTTACGGTGACGGTTCTCTCGGTTTTTCTGATGAAGATAAAGATACTCCAAGATTCAAGCCGCTAAACTATTATGGCTGGTCAAAACAAAACTTTGATCTATGGGTATTAAAGAATCAATTACAATATAAATTCGTCGGTTTTAAGTTTTTTAACGTATTTGGCCCAAATGAGTATCACAAGGGGGAGATGCGCAGCTTAATCTGTAAGCGTTTTGATGATGTAGTTCGTGAGAAGAAGATAAAACTTTTTAAATCCTATAAAAATGAATATCCGGATGGGGGACAGAAGCGGGATTTTATTTATGTAAAGGATGCCATAAAGATGGTCTTTTACTTTATCGAGCACCCCGATAAGGCTGGTATATATAATGTAGGGACAGGGGAGGCTGGGAGCTGGAATGATCTGGCAAAGGCACTATTTTCTGCATTAAATATTCCTTTAAATATCGAATATATTGAAATGCCCGGGCTTTTACGGGATAAGTATCAGTATTTTACTCAGGCTGATATTTCGAAATTAAGAAATGCTGGTTATTCCTACTCAATTACAAGACTCGAAGATGCTATAATAGATTATTCTAATTATTTAAAAGAAAGGAGTTATTTATAATGGGAAAAGTAAATCAAGTTACTGACGCGGATTTCAATAAAGAGGTTTTGCAGTCTCAGATCCCGGTTGTTGTCGATTTTTGGGCTCCCTGGTGCGGGCCATGCAAAATGATGGCTCCGAGTTTTGAAGCAGCGGCTGAAAAATTGGGTGACAAAATAAAATTTCTAAAAATGAATACTGATGAAAACCAAAGCTCTCCAACCCAGTATCAGATAAGCGGAATTCCTTGTTTAATCGTCTTTAAGGACGGCAAAGAGGTTGATCGGATTGTCGGGATGGTTCCGGCTGCGGCTTTAGAAGAAAAATTAAAGGCTTATGCCTAGAAATATTCCAAGAAAAACAATCCAGCGGGTCTTGCTTTACCATCGTTATCTTACTTTTTTGCTCCAGCAGGGGACCAGAGATATTTCCTCAAAAAGCCTGGCCGACATTCTGGAAACAAAGCCCTCCCAGGTAAGAAAAGACCTTTCCTATTTTGGCAAATTTGGAACCCAGGGGGCGGGCTATGACGTTTTGGAGCTTCGTGATCGAATTGGAATGATCATGGGTATTCAAAAGATAAGAAAAATATGTATTGTCGGGATGGGGAATCTGGGAGAAGCCTTGGCCGGATATAAAGGATTGGATGATCTGGGTTTCAAGGTTTCTGCTGTTTTTGATAATTCAAAACAGAAAATTGGCAGAAAGATTAAGGGTTTTCGCTGCCATGATATAGGGAAACTATATCAAATTATCAAAAAAGATGGAATTGAGTTGGCGGTTTTGACCGTTCCGGCCGCTGCCGCACAGGAGGTTGCCCGGCGTTTAGAAAAAGCCGGAATCAAAGCTATTTTAAATTTTACTCCGGTTAAACTCACTCTTTCAAATAAGGTTAAAATTTCCAATGTAGACCTTGCGGTCGAATTAAAGACCCTTTCTTTCTTTGTCCGATAAAATCACCTGAAATTTTTCTTTTTCTTTCAAGATAATAATTCATGAAAAGTAACAGCTTAACTAGTGGCCGGTTGCCGATGCCGATAAGACGATACCTTGCACAAGATAAGCGGGCCAGGGGTCGTAGTGAGAGTAGAATAATATATTCTGATTCGACCTGCACGGTAGATGCCCTGGAACCCTTGGAAAGAAGTGCTGCTACCTTTCGCCGAATTGCCAATCTTGTGCCAGGTTGTGATGATGAGATAAGGTTTGCTGATGTAATTGTAATGCACTCAGATTCTCAAGGACGAGGATCTGATATTAAAATTTCTTATAGAATTAATCGCCTTTTATCTGATGATAGTATTAGACCATTAGCTAATGAGATGATGTCTGTTTTTGAAGTTCCTATGTTCTTTGCACGTCTGGCTGTTTTAGATAAAACTACTGGCGATGTAAAATTAGACGGGACAATGGTTCTTGATCTTCCTTTGGCAAGATTGGCTCGACAATTTCCAAACATAGATGTGCCGCAAAAGGTATTGGCTACAATGTTAATTTTTAAGGCGTATGCAAAATCTCAGGCAGTTGCTGATCAGTGGACAGGGTGGGAGGATGAGGGTTTTTCATGGTAGGTTCAACCTCAAGAATTGCAAATGGAGTTCGTTTAAGCGGAACTGAGGGCTTAAATCATTTTAAGACCCATCCAGTTCTTCGGCGTTTACTATCAACCAATGCCTCTGCCTCACTCGATTCAATACAAGATTCAAGATGGTTAAATTCTTTGGGTGGTTTTCTTTTGGCCAGAATTAACCGGGCCGAATTGGTTGAGACCGATCTTGTCACTCCTCAAAAATTGGGTCTTGATCAAACCGATGATAGAGGGCAGGTTGAAGCATTGGCATCTGAGTTATCTTGGGATGTTGGGGTTTCTGAAAGAGGAGAGCTTCGAATTTTTACTTCTGCAGAACTTTTGCCAAAAGCTGCTGCAAATGGATCAATCTTGAACATTGCTGCTGAGGTTTCGGCATATTATGCTTTGCCGGTTGAGGATTTGTCGGTTGTAATTACTGTATTTATAAATCGCGAAAAGTTTGCTTATGCCAGAAAATTATTGTTTGCAACGCCTTCTGACATTAATGCAATGCGAGATCCAATTTCTTTAGTTAATTTAGCCTATCAAATTGAGCCAAAAAATCTTGCCAAGTTATTGATAAATATGGGGACAGCGGATGCGATCCGTTTGTTTTTTAAACGTTTTGCTGTTTTAGGCAAAAATCAGATAGACCTTCGATGGATTGCAGAGTTGATTCATGCTTTAGATGAAACCATAGCAGATCGAGTAATTGAGGAGTTTGTAAATACTGATGACAATTGCCGGGCAGTTCTAGAAAATATAATAGAGCTGCTGCGCAGTTTTGATCAAAATCAGGATATTGAACTATATAGCTTTTTTGGAGATAAATTATATAATTCAGGCTTAAACTTTCTGGCTGCATCTCAAAAAAGCATTTGTAAGATCTATGACGGGGCAATGGCTCCCCGTTTTTTATTGGCCAAATCATTGGTAGAGGAGGTTGCGCCCGTTCTGATTGAAGAGAGGCCAACTGCAATTGTTTTGCCTAGACCCTCTCAACTTGTGCTAGATGGATTGCAAGGAGAACGTTTGTGGTCAAAGGAATTGTCGTTTGCTTTGAAGAATTGTTTGAAGATAGCAGGAGGCTCATTATATGCTATGTCAGATCAAAGGACCTTATTTTGCATTGATACTGGTGGGGGAGAGATCGGTTGGACAAAATCATTGGATGGATATCTGAGGGCTGGGACTTCGCCGGTTATAACCGAGAGTTTTTTTGCTTATATTGATTCTAGGAATGTTTTCAATATAATTGATCTGGAAAATCGAAATTCTAGGTCAACCTGTAAAATAGGGGGGATAAATACCGGGCGATCCGGAGCCCCGGCCTATGTAAATGGATTTTTTTATTGTTCAGGAAACTATCAGGTAGTGAAAATAGGTCCTGATGGTAAAATGAAGGCTTCGATTAAAATAAAGGATCCACCAGGTTGGAAAAAATGGAGGAGAGCTTTCTCTAAAAATGCTGATAAAAAAGGGGTATTAGTAACTCATCCTATTTTGGTTGGTGATGAATTATTTGTAGTTGCCAAAGAAGGAAAGACGGGGGCTCGTTATTCTATTGGCCCTTGGTCAGATGAGGTGCGGTTAGTGGAAGAAATTGACAGAAATGTAGAAAATATTAATCTTTATCAGGGGAATTCCCTGTTGTTTCTTGATTGTGGTGGTCCAGAAGAATACAAATGGCCAAGGAAATCTATTTATGTTTATTCACCAAATGGAGTTGTCGCTTCGGTCCTAGCATATGAATCCCGTCTGATTTTAAATGGCAGGATATATGATAATGCCCGTGTTAGTCCTTATACTCTTAATAGTCCAAAGCAAGATGTTTTTGTCAGGGCTTTTAATGCAAGGGGAGAAGAATTGTGGAGGAGAGATGTTGATCAATCCCCCTTTGATGAGTATGCCGATCTTTGTTATCATCAAGGTCATTTATTTGTAGAGGTAGGTATTATGGAACGACGCTTAGCAATTCTTGATGCGGATAGTGGCGAGCCCTCTGGTTATATTCCACTTAAAGCTCCACTATTTGGTGCCCCTTTTTCTTCCGGAGAAAACCTGTTCTTTCAAACCCAGGATAAAAAATTACATGCCTATAGAATTGTAAAGGAATCATGAAGATAATCCACAACAATAATGGCAATCCGAATCATCCTATTGGGAATAGAAGCCATCCCCTGCGGGCTTTTTTGGAGAGTAAGGGTATCAGATCAGCTGCATCAGATAGTGTCTCCTTAACCATGTCCTTTACTCCTACATTAATAAGAGAATGTCTCTTTGGTAAGAATCCTTTGGGGAGATATTATCGTGAACATCTTCAAAAAGAATCAAAGAACTGGGATTTGGACCGCTTAAAAATTGTTAATAAATTCTTAAGGCACATTGCAAAAATGAAGGTGGTGCTGACCCCTTTGGAGCAATTAGTCCTTCCTCAATTGCCTTTTCAAAATGGGGTGAGACTTAAATTTGTATTCTTGCCCAATGGGGATATAGATGATATTCGTTTTGCTCCGGCCGATTGGTTTTATTCATATTTTGTTGAGGAGTATTTTGAAAGCAACATTCTTGAAATTGGAAAAGATTATATTTTGGAGAGCTCGGTGCATCAAGATTGTTGTATTCCTCTCTCGACTCCAAGTGATCGGCGCAGAATTATCCATCTGCTCCCAAATGAAAAGAAAATTATTTCGATCGATATTTATATTGAGAAAGAGGAATCCCTTGAAGAGGGAGGAAAAATAAAAGTTAGCGAGAAGGTTGTTGTAAAACCGGTTTTTCATGATTTGTTATCGCTAGATCGATTGTCCCAAAAAGGTAATTCGGCAGTTGTAAGGATTTTTCAAGGGGATATTTCTTTTCTTTTGCAAACAACCTTTGAAATGGCTGATGTTGAAAAGTGGCGTCCCAACGCTTTTACTGTTATTGATTCAAAGAGAGGGGTAGAAATTCCAGATGAATCTGCGCGAAGATTTTTAGCAAGAGGAATATTTGATGAGCCGAAGGAACCCTCCCGCTGTGTTGGTGCCGGTTGTGTTGAAACTCAAAATGGCTATTCTTCTGCGGATAAGATATTAATTGCAATTTTAGTTGACAAAGCCTTTCAACACGCCAGGGTTTTGGGGGATCAGTGGGAGGGGTGGCAGCATCCGGATTTTGGTGAGTTTACGTTAAGTATTTAAACGACTAATGATCCTATCAATGTCCACGTATTCCTTAACTAATTTTTCGGTAGCTTTTATTTTTTCAATATCAGTGGCTCTTATTTTTACTATCAGATCATGTATGTATGATGCAACTGTAAAAGTATCTTCTTCAACGGCAATAATTGGAATGTCGGTTTTCTTAACCAGTTTTAAAATGGTTTTGTGCGGGATAGTTTTTCCCGAAAGCACTATGCCGGCAATAGAATAATCCTTGCCTTCGCCGGCGACATAACCGGATAAAGCTGCCAGGATTAGATCTTCACGTGAGCCGGGAGTAATCAAAAGTGTTCCTGCGCAAAAATAATTCAGGGCTTCGTGGGGAGGCATGGCTCCAATAATGATATCGTTTACTACATTATTAAGGCCCTTTTTGCCGCTAATTAATTTTCCATGCATGTCTTCTAACAATTGTGCCATAGTAGGACTTGACAGCGTTTTCTGATAAGGAATTACCCCAAATACTTCAAGTCCCTTCTTGGCAAATCCTTTTCTGACGATATCGTTTACCCGATCATATTTTTCAGGAAGGACTTTATTGGTAATTACGCCAAGGATTTCTATTCCAAGAGAATCAAATCTTGCTTTGTTGAGCATAATCTCATCAATCGGTTTGCCAATACCACCGCAGGTGACCAGGATGACTTTGGCTTTCAGGAGCTTTGCTACTTCTGCATTGCCCAGGTCAAAGACCGAACCGACTCCGGCATGTCCGGTCCCTTCGATCAGCATAATTTCTTTACTCTTGCTTACATTGGTATAGGCCTTTAATATTTTGTCTTCCAGCTCTTTTTTATTTCCATTTAAAATATAGTTGCTGGTGAATCCCCGTGGAACCGCCACCGGACTCATGTCTTCATATTTATCAGGGAGATTATATGTGTCATGCATCAAGACTGCGTCTTTATCAATTTTATGTTCCTTGATTTGCAGATATTGCTGGCCGACCGGCTTAATATAACCGACCTCTAAAAACCTTTCCTTAAATGAGGCCAATAAACCAAGAGATACAATTGTTTTTCCGTCATTTTGTCGGGTTGCTGCAATGAATACTTTTTTCATGATTTATCCTGCCTTATTTATGATTTGATTTTAGCTTATTTCCCAATCTTTGCTTTTTTTGATTGAGCAGCCACAATTCCCCTTTCATTAAACTATTAGGTTTAATGATTGTCAACAATATTTATTCTTTGAAATATTGGGTATTATTGATATAATGATTATAATCGAAAAAAGGTTAATGAAAAGGTAGAGATAATATATGAAATGGATGTTAGATGCAAATAAGATGAAGCCGGAAAAGGAAGAAATCCCAAATTTGTTGAGGGAATTTTTTCCTTATACAGAAGTACCAAAAATTACCTTTGATTTTAAGGAGGTTCCTCTTAATCCGCCGGACGATATCTGGATTACCTGTACTACGTTTCGCGACGGCCAGCAGGCCCGCCCCCCCTATACTGTAAAACAAATTGTGGATCTGTTTACTTTCATCCACCGCCTTGGGGGTCCCAAGGGAATAATTCGCCAGTGTGAATTTTTTCTCTACAGCCAGAAGGATAAAGACGCTGTTAGAAAATGCCAGGAGCTGGGATTTGAATTTCCTCAGATTACCGGCTGGATTCGCGCCGTTAAACAAGACTTTCAATTGGTAAAAGAGCTGGGGTTAAAAGAGACCGGAATCCTGACCTCCGCATCAGACTACCATATATATCTAAAACTTAAAAAAGACCGCAAACAGGCAATGGAAGCTTACCTGGATGTTGTAAAATCAGCTTTGGAAATCGGCGTAATTCCGCGCTGTCACCTGGAAGACATTACCCGGGCTGATTTCTATGGTTTCATCATTCCATTTGTTCAAAAGTTAATGGAACTATCAAAAGAAGCAAAAATTCCGATCAAAATCAGGGCATGCGACACTATGGGCTATGGAGTCTCATATCCGCAGGCAGCTCTCCCCCGTTCAGTACCAAAGTTAATTTACAATCTGGTAAAAGAGGGCGGGGTCCCGCCAGAACAGTTGGAATGGCACGGACACAACGACTTTCATAAAGTTTTGGTTGATGCCTCAACTGCCTGGCTCTACGGTTGTAGTGCAGCAAACGGATCTTTGCTAGGTTACGGCGAGCGAACCGGAAATCCCCCGATTGAGGGATTAATAATGGAATACATAGCTCTAAAAGGATCGACCGACGGTATTGACACCAGGGTTATTACTGAAATCGGAGATTACTTTAGAAATGAAATAGGTGCCGATATTCCTCCGAACTATCCTTTTGTAGGATCTGAATTCAACACAACCCGTGCCGGGATCCACGCTGACGGCATAATAAAAAACCAGGAAATCTACAATATATTTGATACCGAAAAATTATTAGATCGTCCAATGGGGGTTGCAATTACCGATAAATCCGGAGCAGCCGGAGCAGCCTACTGGCTTAATACATATTTAAAGCTAAAAGGAAATCAACAATTGCCAAAAAATCACCCGGCAGTTCTGAAAATTGTTGAGTGGGTTTGCGAACAATACAAAGAGAGAAGAACCACTGCTATCTCAACTGATGAAATGATTATACAGGCTAAAAAGTATTTGCCGGAATATATAGAATCTGACTTTATAAAATTACGCAATAAAACCAGACGGATAGCAAAGCATCTGATCCATGATTTGGTTGAAGACAGCAAAATTAAATCTATGGATACAAAGAAGATAGAAGCTGCCCTAACTGAATTTATTCATACCCATTCCTTTATTCAATTTGCTTATGTAGTCGGAAAAAACGGAACAAAAATCACTCATAATATTGTCCAGCCCCAGGATATACAAGTTTTTGAAAAGCTCCCTGTAGATGAAAATTATTCTGACCGCCAGTGGTTTAAGGGAACTATGAAAAAGAAGGCAGCCTTTGTCTCCGATTTTTACACCTCTAAACTAACTAAGAAACTATGTATTACCGTGGCAGCCCCGATCAAGGATAAGAAGGGGAAAATCCTCGGTATTTTAGGGGCAGATATTAAGTTTGAAGATATAGCTCAACTTTAAACCAAGAAGCATGGGGCCGCCCTTAAAAAGCACAGAGATTGTGAAATTTTTCACAATCTTTTTTTTTGTGATTTCAGGGTTCTTTGTAAGGATTTAATTGGGCGAGAAAATCGAAATAGATTAATTATTTTTTCACCCCACATTTTTACTGTATTAATGGTAAAAAGTGCAATCGAATAAAACTAATACTATCAAAAATAGCGGCAGGGGGATTGACAGGAAAGGCCTGGTCGTGTTAAGATTCATCTTGTGATTATTTGTTCGAGATTGTGAAAAAAATCACAATTTGGTGGATATTGTAAATATGGAACAGTATTTTGTATTAAAAAAGAAGTCTTTTAATGATTTTGTCAGCACAATGGCAAAAAAGCAGAAGGTTGTGGCCCCGATAGAGAAGGGAAATAATCAGTATGCTTTTGAAGAAGTGAAATCTGGTGACGAAATTGCAACGGGTTATATTCCGACAATTCTTCCTCCTAAAAAATATTTCATGCCTCAAAATGAAACAATTGCGAAATTTGATATATCTTCAGGACAAAACATGGAACCAGTTGTTGAATATGAGAAAATGACCATTTTTGGGGTCAGGACCTGCGATCTGGCCGGAATTCAATGTTTAAATATGGTTTTTAGCGATCGTCCCAGAGATCTGAATTATTTGATTAGAAAGAATGAAATTACAATTGTCGGTTTTGAGTGTAATGACTATTGTGATGAGTATGCTTCCTGTCGTTTAGTTCACAATCACACTCCAAATGGAGGATATGATCTCTTCTTTACCGATTTAGGAGATAAGTTTATTGTCCATGTAAATACTCTGGCCGGTGAAGAGATTATTGGGCAGTCAAATGTTTTTGAAAAAGCATCGGATCAGGATATCAAGATGCTTAATATTCTTCGTACAAAGAAAAGGGAAATATTCGCTAAGAATGAAGTTCCGATCGAGCACGAGAATATTCCTGGGTTGTTTGATAAGTCATATAATAGTAAGGTTTGGGAAGAGCTGGAGAAAAAATGTGTTGCCTGTGGTAATTGCACTAATGTTTGCCCAAGCTGCTATTGTTTCGATGTAGTGGATGAACCCAACTTAGATTTAAAGACGGGCAGACGATCTAGAAAGTGGGACTCTTGCCAGCATGAGACCTTTGCTAAAGTTGCAGGGGGGGAATCTTTTCGCGAAGAGCGGGGCGCAAGACAAAGACACCGCTATTTTAGAAAATTTAAATATCCGATGGATAAATTTTCCAGATTCTTTTGCACCGGATGCGGAAGATGTTCCAGAACCTGTATGGCAGGTATAAATTTGAAAGAGACTTTAACCGTTTTGGTTGAAGAACATGGAATGAAAAACCCTAATGCAGGAGAGGTAAGGATAGGATGAAAAGTTTAAAGGTTAAAGATTCTGAATACGATATCAAAAAAGCCAAAATTTTGAAGGCTAAAATGCTTACATCTATGGAAAAGTATTTTGAGATTGCTTTGCCCGGCGGCGAGAGTCTTGATCATGAACCGGGACAATTTGTAGAAGTGTCCCTTTTAGGTATCGGAGAAGCTCCTATCTCTATCTCTTCCTCCCCAACAAAGCTTGGTTCTTTTGAGCTGGTGGTAAGAAATGTTGGTAAGTTAACAGCCGCTTTGCATAAACTGGAGGCCGGAGCCGAGGTTGGTATCCGCGGACCGTTTGGAAAGGGTTTTCCTGTTCGTATTCTTGAGGGAAATGATCTTCTTTTTATTGCTGGAGGACTGGGTATTGTTCCTTTGCGCTCTCTGATTAACTTTGTAATTGATAATCGCAGGGATTTTGGTAAAGTTTCAATTCTTTTGGGTTGTAAATCTCCGAAAGACCTTCTTTTCGGAAACGAGCTTGAGCAGTGGGGCAAGCGGCTTGATGTTAATTTTAACTGTACTGTTGATAATGCCGATCCGGACTGGAAGGGGAATGTCGGTTTAATTACAAAATTAATTCCTGGAATTGATCTTGATCCGGAGCGAACTTTTGGCGTTGTTTGCGGTCCTCCGATCATGTATAAGTTTGTTATTAAAGAATTGGTTAAGAAAAAGATTCCTGATAGACAGGTTTTAGTTTCCCTGGAAAGACATATGAAGTGCGGACTTGGAAAATGCGGACACTGTCAGATCAACGGAGTTTATTGCTGCCAGGATGGACCGGTGTTTTCCTACGATAGAATAAAAAATATCCCAGAGGCATTATAATTATGGCAAAACCTAAAGTTGGATTTTTTGATTTCGCATGTTGTGAGGGATGTCAGCTGCAGGTAGCTAACCTTGGAGAGATGCTGCTTGATGTTCTTGGCGCTATTGATGTCGTTGAATTTCGTGAGGTAATGTCGGAAAAGGGACCGGAAAAGCTTGATGTTGCTATTATTGAAGGCAGTATTACTGATAAGCATGCTATTGAGAGAATAAAAAAGATCAGAGAGAGAGCTGGAGTCTTAATTGCTTATGGCGCCTGTGCCTGTATCGGCGGAGTCAACGGGATGAAGAATAACTTCAAACTTGAGGATATTCGCAAAGAGGTATACGGGGATCGTTTTAAATATTTTGATAGTGTCGAGACCAAGGCAGTTCATCAAGTTGTAAAAGTTGATTATTTTATAAATGGCTGTCCGGTTTATATTCCTGAATTTGTGGCGGTTCTAAAATGTGCCTTGCAGGGAATTCCCTATGAAGTTCCGGACAGGGCCGTTTGTGTAGAATGTAAATTAAATGAAAATGTCTGTATGTATCAGAAGGGTGTAACCTGTATGGGGCCGATTACAAAAGCTGGTTGTAATTCCTGGTGTATAAATAATAACAATATTTGTTATGGCTGCAGGGGTATGGTTTCTAATCCAAATGAAAAGGGCGCCAAAGATATTATTGAAAAGTATAAGGTCCCAATGGATCTAATTGTTAATAAAATGAATATGTACAACAAATGCAGGGAGATAGATAAACGTGAGCAAAAGAAACGTTAGTGTAAATGTCGAATATTTAACCAGGGTTGAAGGCCACGGCAACATCGTGGTTGATGTGAAAGAAGGAAAATTGGAAACCTGCCAGCTACAAATTGTTGAATCACCAAGATTCTTTGAAGGAATGATAAAAGGCCGATCAATTTTTGAAGCACAGCACATTACTTGCAGAATTTGCGGAATTTGTTCTTGTGGACACACTTTAGCCTCAATTCAGGCCGCGGAAGATGCGATTGGTTTTAAGCCATCAAAGCAGACCACCGAATTAAGAAAGTTTTTATTGCATATGGAGAATTTGGATTCTCATATTCTGCATATTTATCTTCTGGTTGCTCCTGATTTACTTGGAGTAAAGAGCTTTGTTCCTTTAATTGACACTCATAATAATGTTGTAAGACGTGCCCTTCGAATGAAGAAAGCTGCCAATGATGTTTGTGATATCTTAGTTGGACGGCACGTACATCCGATATCTTCAATTGTCGGAGGATTTACTAAGCTTCCAAAAGAGAAAGATTTGGACGCAATGCTTCAGATTCTTTATGATATGAGAGCGGATATGGCTGCTACAGTAGAACTCGCGGCTACGTTAAAATTCCCTCAGTTTGAAAGAGATACGGAATTTGTCGGATTAGTCTCTGATGACGCTGAGTATCCAATGTTGATTGGTGATATAGGATCAACCGACGGTAAGCGTTTGAATAAGAAAGATTATAGGCAGGCAACTAACGAATTTATCGTTCCTCATTCAAGCGCGAAGCATGCCAAATGGAATCGTGATTCTTATATGGTTGGGGCTTTGGCCAGGGTTAATTTGAATGCGAACAAGCTGCATCCCAAAGCAAAAGATCTGGCTGCTCAACTTGGAGTAAAACCTAAAATAATTAATCCTTATTTAAATACCGTCGCTCAGTTAATAGAGTGTGTTCATTCTCTTGAAGATAGCATCAGAATACTAGAAGAATTCAAAAAGAATGGTGTCAATCAAGAAGAGGCAGTTCTGGTTGGATTAAACGAACAGAATAGGATTAAGGTTAAGCCCGGCAGGGGAATAGGGGCGGTTGAAGTTCCGCGCGGGATTCTTTTCCATGATTATGATGTTAATGAAAAGGGTATTATTGAAAAAGCTAATTGTATTATCCCAACCAGCCAAAATGTTAACAGTATTGAACATGATATGAAAAAGCTGGTTCCTGAAATTCTTGATAAAACCGATGAAGAGATAACTTTGATGCTTGAGATGCTGGTTCGAGCTTATGATCCTTGTATTTCATGCTCTGCCCACTTTTTAGATGTTAAATTCGTCGGTCGTTAATACGCTGAAGTCCACGGATAAGGGGTCCACACTGATAATCACTGTGGGGAATACTCTGCGACATGATGACGGGGTCGCTCCGCTAATCGCGGAGCGAATTTCAAAATCCAAAATCCAAAATCCAAAAATAAAAGTCCTTAATGTTGGAGAAAAACCTGAAAATGCGATTGATGAGGCCGTTAGGATAAAACCAGCAAAGACAATCATAATAGATGCGGCGGATTTTGGGGGAGTGGTTGGAGAGGCTCGAATAATTGACAGAAAAAATATTCCAGAGACAACCATGAGTACCCATACTTTTCCTCTGCCAATAATTGCTAAAATGATTGAGGATGATGCAAAATCGCCGGTCTACTTTATCGGCATTCAACCCGGGAATTTGCAATTAGGCGAGGGGTTGAGTCCAGAAGTTCTAAATACAGCAAAGGAGATAATAAAGCTATGCACGAGCAGCACTTGTTAAAGGATTTATTGGGAGATATTTTGAAGAACGCAAAGGACAACCGGGCATCTAAGGTTAGCAAGGTTTATCTTAAGATGGGAGAGTTTACCGAGATAAATGAAGATATACTGCGCCACTATTTTTCCGAACATGCTAATGGAACAATTGTTGAGGGAGCTGAGGTAGTGATTGAGAAGAGTCAGACCAGAGAGCTAAGATTAGTTTCTTTTGATTGTGAATAAAAATGTGCTATGCAATACCCGGAAAAGTTATAGAGATAAAGGATAAGATTGCCAGGATTGAATATTTTGGCGAACAAAAACAGGCTATTAATGAGATAGATGAGCTCTGCGTTGGGGATTATATCTATGCTCAGGGCGGCTATGTTATAAAATTAATTCCAAAGCCGGAAGCCGAATCAATTCTTGCTACCTGGAAAGAGACCTTTTTTGATCTGCAGGAAGTTGACCTTCGTCTATCTAAAATGGATTTAGAAGAGAGCGGCCTTGATCGCAAACTTACTGTAATTCTCGATAAAGCGGCCGAAGGGATTCAATTAAAAGAGCAAGAGCTTCTTTATCTGCTTAATTTAAAAGATCCAAAAGAGCTGGGGCTTTTATATAAGTTTGCTAATTTTCTACGCCAGAAACATTTAAAAAACTCCTGCTGTGTGCACGGCATAATTGAATTCTCAAATTACTGCTCGCAGGGTTGTGCCTATTGCGGAATCTCAACTCACAATAAGGATATTAATCGATATCGAATGACAAAGGAAGAAATATATCAGGCGGCAGATATAGCAATTAATAAATATGGCTTTCAGGCTTTGGTTTTACAAAGCGGAGAAGATAGCCATTATTTGGTTGATGATTTATGTGAGATCGTTTCAACTATTAAAAAGAGATGGCCCTGTCTTATCTTTGCAAGTTTTGGGGAGGTTGGGCTCGACGGAATAGGGAAATTATACAAAGCAGGGGCTCGAGGTCTTTTAATGCGTTTTGAATCTTCAAATCCAGAAGTTTATTCCAAACTTCATCCGGGACGCGATATTAAATCTCGTTTAGCTCATCTGGAAGCAGCGTATAAATTAGGATATTTAATTATCACCGGCGGCCTGGTTGGACTTCCCGGGCAGACCAATGAAGATCTATTAAATGATATATTATTGACCAGAAGACTAAAGACCGAGATGTATACTTTTGGGCCATTTTTGCCGCATCCTATGACGCCATTAGCAGATACCCCTCCTCCGCTGACAAAAGATATCTTGAAAGTTTTGGCAGTTGCCCGTTTAGCTGATCCGGTTAATGCCAAGATTTTAGTTACAACCGGATTTGAAACACTTGATCCAAAAGCGCGTGAGCTTGGCTTGATGGCCGGAGCAAATTCGGTGATGCTTAATGTTACCCCTGAGAAATTTTCTAAAAACTACACAATTTATCCAAATCGGGCTCATTCCAGCGAGAATATTCAGTCCCAGATAGAGACTACTCTAACTTTACTTCGAAGTATCGGTCGGGCACCGACTGATTTGGGGGTTGCGTTATGAAATCTTTTATTGATGAGAAGAAAATCCAAGAATTATTAAATAGTGCCAAGGGGCAAGAGGCAAGGGTCAAGAAGATTATTGAGAAGTCGCTATCAAAAAAACGGCTTGAGCTTTCTGAAGTTGCCACTCTTTTAAACATAGAGGATCCCGATTTAATTCAAGAAATATTCAATGGGGCTAAAAAGCTTAAAGAGATGGTCTATGGTAAAAGAATTGTCCTTTTCGCTCCGCTTTATATTGGAAATGACTGTACTAATGATTGTCAGTATTGTGCGTTTCGAGCTTCGAACAAAGAAGCTAGGCGCAGAACCTTGTCCGATCCTGAGTTGAAAAAAGAAGTAGAAACATTAGAATCAAAAGGGCATAAACGTCTGATTCTGGTTTATGGCGAAGACCCAAAATATGATGCTAATTTTATTGCTAAAACGGTAAAGCTAACCTATGCAACTAAAAAGGATAGGGGGGAAATTCGCCGGGTTAACATTAATGCCCCGCCACTTGAAGTAGAAGGATTTAAAAAAGTAAAAGAATCAGGAATAGGGACTTACCAGATTTTTCAGGAGACCTATCATCAGGAAACGTATAAAAAATATCATCCTCGTGGAAAGAAATCGGATTATTTATGGAGATTAAATGGGCTTGATCGAGCGCAGGAGGCCGGGATTGATGATGTCGGAATTGGGGCTTTGTTTGGACTTTATGATTGGAAATTTGAGGTTATGGGATTAGTTGCCCATGCTATTCACCTGGAGAAGAAATACAATGTCGGACCGCATACTATCTCTTTTCCCCGTCTGCAGCCGGCGCAGGGTATTAAGATTGATTCAAAATATTTAGTTTCGGATGATGATTTTAAGAAATTGGTTGCGATTTTGCGTTTAGCTGTTCCATATACCGGAATGATCTTAACGGCACGTGAAAATCCAAAGATAAGAAAAGAGGTGATAGATCTTGGTTGTTCGCAGATTGATGCCGGGTCCCGGATCGAGCTTGGCGGATATACTGACTCTGGTGTGGATCAGGAAGCTGATCGACAGCAGTTTAAATTAGGGGATACCCGCTCTCTTGATGAGGTTATGAGGGGGCTTTTGGAGGATGGCTATATTCCATCCTTTTGCACCTCTTGTTATCGGCTTGGCCGGACCGGGGAGCATTTTATGGAATTTGCAATTCCAGGATTTATTCACCAATATTGCACACCTAATGCGCTTTTAACGCTAAAGGAGTATTTAGAGGATTATTCATCTCCCAAAACCAGGGAGGTTGGGGAGAGGGCGATTCAAAAAGCTCTTACCAAAATAAATAATGGTAAGGCTAAGAAGGTGATTATTGACAGGCTTTGTAGGATAGAAAAAGGAGAGAGAGACCATTATATTTAATACTAGATAAATAAATCTTGCACAAATGGATAATTATGATAGAATAAACAAATTGAATATCTTAAAAGGAGGTATGTTTTTGAAAAAGATTCTTGGTTTGGTCTTGGTTTCTTTGTTACTGGTCTCTTCAGCTTCGTACGCGGTTGATCTTGATGGTGATTTTAGGTTCCGTTTTACCAACAGCGAGGCGGCAGGAGTAAATGACAGCATGACTGTTCCCCGTGCACGGCTTAAACTTTCAGGAGAGGTTACTGACGATCTTTCTCTTGTTATTCAGCCGGATTTTGCAGGATTAGCTGCCGGTGGGGCAGTGGCATTTGCTGATGTTTATGCTGAGTTGAAATGCACTGAGTTTAATGTTGAGAAAACAATGCGTTTTGGACAATTTTTAGTTCCATTTGCATATGATTCTGCTAAATACAAGACTATTGTATATCCTTCCCATTATAATGTGATTGTTGCTGATAGAGATTTTGGTTTTGCGGTAATGAGTGAAGTCCTTGACAGCAATGTTGCTGTCAGCTTAACCAATGGAAACCGTTCCGGGGCAGACAATAATAAAGCAAAAGACATTTCTTTAAAAATTGTAAAAGATACTGTTATAGGTGAGGTTGGCGTATCAGGCTATTATGGCAGAGTTGGAGCAACAATGATTGAACAAAAAGATCTTGGCATTTATTTTTTGACTGCTGTTTCTGATATTGATTTGATTGCAGAATATGTTGCTGGTGGCTCATGGACCGGAGCCGGCCGCCTAAGTAATACCTATCTGCAGCTTTCAAAAATGATGGATGACCTTGAGCCTTTAGTCCAGTATCAGATTTATGATCCAAATACTGCTACTGCCAATAATGCGGTTAATACTTTAACCCTTGGGGTAAATAAGTATTTAGCTGACAATGGTACTCGCTGGATGCTTAATTACAACATTATTGGAGAAGAGACCACTTCTGTTGCTAATAATACATTAATCCTTCAGTTAAGAGTAAAGATCTAGGTTGTAACGTTCCGATCCCCTGAACCTGAGCGTTTTTGCGCAAGGTTCAGGGGATTTTATTTTTTATCCGGGTTTCTGAAAGTGGACTAGTGCAAGTATTAATTAAAAGAAGTAAAAACCGCAAAAAAACAATAAGCGCCCGCGTTATTCAGGATGTAATGCATGTCAGTGCTCCGGTTAGTTATCCGGAAAAAAAACTTGAAGAGACCATTGAAAAATTTAAAGCACGATTTGAAAAGCAGAGACAAAAGAAGGAATTAAATTCAAAAATTAACCTTTTTGAAGTTGCTCAAAGGTTGAATCACAAGTATTTTGATGGTGAGATTGAAGTTGAGTCTATTGAGTATTCGGCCAATCAAAATAGTATCTATGGAAATTGCACCCACCAAAAGAGGACTATCCGCATATCGCATCATTTAGCAAAAATGCCCGAATGGGTGCGGGATTATGTAATAATTCACGAAATGGCGCATATTATTGAGCCGAACCATGGTGCTTCTTTTTGGAAGCTGGTTAGTCGTTATGAGTTAACGGAGCGGGCGAGGGGGTATCTTATGGCGAAGGGGATGGAATTGTGAATAGAATGTCAATCAAGTACGGAGTGTTGCCAGCCAACTTGAAACAAACATCCCAAAAAAGACCAATCCAATCCCCAGAATATTTGTAATTAATATGTTTGAGGCTGCGGCCAGGATTTTTCCTTCTTTAAGCATGGCATAATTATCTAAGGCAAAAGTTGAGAAAGTTGTAAATGATCCTAATATTCCAATATAAATAAATATTCTGATATTGGTAGGTATTTTAATTTGTTCAAAAAGCCCCCATAATAGTCCGATCAGAAATGCTCCGATTAAATTAACAGCTAAGGTGCTTATCGGAAAATAGGTTTTTATATGTTTAAATATAAACCAGGAAAGGCCGTAACGAGATAGGGCCCCGATTGATCCGCCAAGAGCTATTGCTAATATTGTTTTCATATATCTATTATATTAGCTATAATAATAATATGCCACTAAAAATCCGCCTCCAAAAATATTGTTCTGAGCGTGGAATCTGTTCCCGCCGCAAGGCAGAGGAATATATTAAAAAGGGCTGGATTAAGGTTAATGGCAAGGTTGTAACCGAGCTTGGAACTAAGGTTGAGAATAAAGATATAGTTGAGTTAGATCCAAAAGCCAAAGCCGAACAAAAAGAATATCTTTATGTTTTATTAAACAAACCAGTCGGTTATGTAACAAATTTACCAAATGGAGACGAGAAGGAGGCCAAGGAGCTGCTTCCCGAATCAATTCGCGACAGAGTCCATGCCGTTGGACGTCTGGATAAAGATTCAGAAGGTTTACTTCTTTTTACAAATGATGGTGTTGCTGCCAACCGCTTATCTTCTCCTGTTTATCAGCATGAAAAAGAATATGAAGTAACTGTTGATCGACATATCTCAAATGATGCAATAAAACAGTATGCCGAAGGGATTACTATCTTAGGATTAAAGACAAAGCCGGTTGAAGTAAAGAGGATAGGAGGGAAGACCTATCAGTTTATTCTGCGTGAAGGAAAGAATCGTCAGATTCGGAGGATGTTGAATAGTCTGGGTTATAATGTTCTAAAATTAAAAAGGGTTAGGATTTCAGAGTTTCGATTGGGAGACTTGGGGGAGGGGAAAGCCCTCACCCTCACTCCCTCTCCCGGTGGGAGAGGGAAGTTCGTTGCGACTTAGTTATGCGGATGTACTACAAGAAAAAGGAATTTGCTAGATTATTGAGGAAAGAGCAAACTGATGTTGAAAAAATAGTTTGGAAGCTTTTGAGAAGTAGTAAATGTTTAGGGCTAAAATTTAGAAGACAACATGTTATCGAAGGTTTTATAGCAGATTTTTATTGTCATGAGTATAAGTTAGTGATCGAATTAGATGGTAAAGTACACGAAAAACAGAAGGATTATGATGAAATTAGAGATTATATTATTGAATCTAAAGGGGTTACAATAATCAGGATTAATAATCGAGATATAAAAGAAGACGAATGTATTGTTTTAAGGAAAATCAAGAAATCTATAAAGTAATTATAATGTTTCCCTCTCCCTCTGGGAGAGGGATGAATAGTTTTGATTAATCAAGGACTATGAGAAGGTGAGGGTTAGGCCATGAAACTATTAATAAGCTTTTTGATTTTACTGCTTTTTCTGTCTTTTTCCAATATGGGCTATGCTATGGGCGAGCCGGTATTAAGATCACAGGATAAAATTATAGAGGTATTTAAAAAACAGCAAGGCTACGACAATCCGATTATTGGCG
>JABMQY010000139.1 GCA_013202975.1 Candidatus Saganbacteria bacterium | reverse complement strand
GCGGGCCGGGAACCAGCAAGCCGCAAGCATGATTAACGACACAAGAAGCACAACGCAGATATAGGTCACCGGATCCCACATGTGCACGCCGTAAAGGTAGTACTCGTCGAAAAACCGGAAGTCCGGCACCAGGCGGGTTAAGATCCAAAAGGGGACACAACTCAGTCCCATGCCAAGGGCCAATCCAATACCCGTCAGGATGGCTCCCTTGCGCAACACACATTGCAGTACATGCTTCCATTCGGCGCCTAATGCCATACGTATGCCAATCTCCCGGGTCCGCTGACTGACCTCGTAGGCCACGGCACCGGCAATCCCGGTCGCCACAAATAAGAGTCCCACCGTTCCAATCACACTCAGGAACCAGGTGATGGCACGTTGTATGTTGAGCAATTCACTGGCCCGCTCAGCAAGGGTACTCACGTTGTAGGTTGCCGAGTTCAGGCCCGCAGACTCCAATTCCGCCTGTAAAAGGGACACAAGTGGCTGATGATCGCCTTGAGTACGAATGAGCAGGTGCGGTTTGATATCAGTCGACTGTGCGAGCGGCCAAAACGATAACGGAGCAGGCTTCTCTCGAAGGTTACGGAACTTGACTGTCTTGACAACGCCAACCACTTCCCGTGGCTCACCCCCCATATCAACGCGCTTGCCGATCGGATCCTGACCCGGCCAGAAGTGCTGCGCCCAAAGTTCATTGACGATCATTACCTTGGCAGCACCAAGGCCATCCTGTGAGGAAAAATCGCGTCCCCGCAACAGCGGAATACCCAGCGTCTGAAAGCACCCAGAGTCGACCATAACAAACTCCCAAGAGAGCCTGTGGTCCGCCAGAATCTGGAAGTTTTCGACGTGTGTTACGCCAGTCTTGCTTCGTCCGTCCATCGACAACGGCATGCTCGCCGCCAGACTAACCGCCCGCACACCAGGAAACGAGGCGGCTCGCTCCTTTAGATCAACAAACAGTCGTTCCACGTCAACGTTGGCACCGGATCCGCGTTTGAGATTGACTGATACGCCCAACACTCTTTCTGACTCGAAACCCGGATCAGCAACTCGAAACG
>JABMQY010000089.1 GCA_013202975.1 Candidatus Saganbacteria bacterium | reverse complement strand
GAAATTGACAATACAATCGAACAGGCCATCGCTAACTCCAAAAACACCGATCAGGATGAATTCAATATTTTACCATCCGGAAAAAGCGTTCCTGAATTCAGGCAAAAAATATTCGACCCGACAATCGATAAGGTTTCAACCCAGGAAAAAATCCATTTTGCTGTTGAAATAGAAAAATCCGCATACAACTATGATAAAAGAATCAAAAAAACCCAAAGCATTTCATATGGAGACGCTGAATACGAGGTGGAAATCGCAAATTCACACGGATTACACCTCAAATACAAGGGCAACCACTGTTCGGCTGCAGCAGATGTGATCGCAGAAGCCAATGGATCAGCCGAAGATGGGTTTGGATTTGATGTAAACTTAAAATGGGCAAAGCTGGATGCACAAAAGATTGGCGAAGAGGCTGCAAAAAATGCGCTGCAAAATCTGGGAGCAAAACCGATTCCATCACAAAAAATTACCTTAATCCTTGAGCCAAAGATCTCAGTACAAATCCTGGGTATAATCGCCGGCATGGTAGGTGCAGAAGCAGTTCAAAAAGGAAAATCCCTTTTTAGGGGCAAACTGGGCCAGGAGGTCTGTTCCCCTCTCATTACAATTGAAGACAATGGCAGATTAAAAGATGCAATCGGCTCTGCCCCTTTTGACGGCGAGGGTGTTGCAACACAAGAAACAATTGTTATTGAAAAGGGAATTTTAAAGTCATATCTTTACAATACTTATGCCGCGGCAAAGGACAAGGTAAAATCAACCGGGAACGCTTCCCGCTCTTATGCCAGCGTTCCGGCAATCGGCCCGACCAATATATTTATTAAGCCTGGAGAAAAGAGCAGAGACGAAATTGTGAAAAGTTTCACAAAGTCGCTTCTGGTCACCAGATTAATGGGATTACACACGGTAAATCCGATCTCTGGAGACTTTTCGGTCGGTGCTGTTGGGATTTTTGACAATCAACCGGTACGGGGAATAACAATTGCCGGAAACCTCTTTAATCTCCTGAAAAAGATAGAGGCGGTCGGATCAGATTTGCGTTGGTTTGGAAGCATCGGGGCCCCTACTCTTTTGATATCTGATATCAGCATCAGCGGGTAGAAAGCTACTGCAGCAACTTCGCAAAAAGCTCCTGGTTTGGACGATGCATAAGAGTTGCAAGCAAGTTGTCAAACCCAGCCCTCTTTGAAAGATTACTCAGCACCTTTAAATTCATTATAAGCAGGGTAAGGCGCAACGGAATCTTTAATCGGTGTTTTCTTATTAAGACCAAACTATTAAAAAGAGCAGATTCCCAATTGCCATCACTATCTTTTAAGATACCCTCGAGCCCATCTCTTAAACCATTTATCTTTTTACTCTTGTTTTGAGTAAGGCTTTGAACATAATCAACAATTTCTGCGGCTAACTGATCGGGCTTTGAAAAAGAGTGATATAACCCCTTTAAGAATCCTAAATCCTGATCATTAAGTTCCAAATATAATCTTCGATCTAAAATTGCCAGCTTTTTACCAGGCGCAACCCGTACATTTCCAGGGGTAAGATTTGACAAGGCCCTCCCCTCTAAAACCATATCCAAAAACATCTGGGAATAAAGGCAAATAATATCCTTATACTCTTCTCTAGAAACCATTAAACAATCATCTGATTTTGAATCCTCTCCATCTATCCTCACTTTTGTCAGGTTGTGTCCTTCGATTAACTCTTCTGCCTGCAAGTAGGGACCGGACAAGAAGCGGTGTTTAGGAATCAAAACAGAATAAACTCCTCCGTTATCATATCCGTTATACCTATCAAAGACCTTTTCATCATTTCCATAGAACCTCTCATCATTCACATCGCGGACAATCCACTCTAAAACATCATCCAGTAGCATCTGGATAGCAAGGTAAGTCATTCTATTTTCGGGATCATTTTCAGCCATATGATCAACAACTTTTCGTAATATTTGAACCGCCTCTTCTGCCCGATAAATTGCATTTGGGTTTGAGACCTTTAATACCTCTTTATTGTCCGTCTCTCCTAACTCAACTTCATGCACTGTAACCAACGATCCTCCGCCAATTCTCTCTCCAATAACTTTTACCTCATCAAAAAAGTCCTGATTTACCTGATCAGCTCCAGCCTCCCGCTTAAAGGTAGAAAACAGGGTCGGACGGGTCTGTCCAACCACAGAGTCCATCAGTTTTTCAAAGGCCACAGCAAGATCATCCGGTAAATCAATATACTGTCTCAAGCATTGCAATATCCGAACCCCAACCGGAAGCAATATACGCCCCCCCTCCGAAACAACCTCAATTGGATCTAGTTTGGCACTAAAGCTCCTCGACTCCTTTTTTACTCCAAATAATTCAAAATAAGAAACAGAGGCAGCTTCTTTCTTTAATTGTTCTTCAACCTGAGCCTGATGAGCCCTTCTTCCTTGGCGCATTTGTTCTACTTCATCCCATTTAAAGCCGGCAGATTTAGGAATATCTCTTCTAGCTACAGCAGAATAGGGTGCAAAAATCGAAACATCAACTACCCTTCCAAAGATAAGATTAACCAGCTTCTGTGAAACTTCGTCAATCGTCTTCTCTCTTGCAACTGCCAGCCACTGATCCACCGGCTCCATCTTTTTTAGCTCATCTAACAAAGGAGATTTTTTATCTATTAATTTTTCAAGATATAATGCCAATGAGTTCCAATCAACATCCCCATTAATAATTCTTGCCCTATAATTATCCATTTGTGAATCAACAAACTCAATAGCTTTTTTCTTTGCCAGCTCATGAAAAGAAAAATGCTCTTCCGGAGGAACCAAAAAATTATCCTTTAAAATCGGGGCAAGAAGAAGATATATTTGTTTAAGCTCTGCTGTTTCTACCAGAGCATACAGGGCTCGTTTAATAGTATCGCTAAGCCGATCCTGGTTAGTCGAGTCAACCCGATTTTCCAAAAAATCGTCGATCATTTTTCTAGAGCCCTCTTTTTGCATCAGAAGGCCCTCCTTCCCAACCAGGCATCTCCTAAGCAAAATCTCCCGGCCAAATGAATCTAGCGAATACAATAAGTCAATAATAAAAGCCAGGGACGGCTTAGAAATGTCGACCTCAAAATCTGGATCAATAGCTTCATCTAAATCCTGGATCCAATTACGCACAGCGCTCTGATTCGAAAAGGGAGAATATTTTAAAATATCCGGATGAAACCGGCTCATCCAAAGATTGAAAAAATAGTTTTTAAAGGTCTCCTCATCCGTTGCAGAGGCCAGGGCAGCCTTCAATAATCCTCCGGTATCAGATAATTTTTCAAACAATATATGGTCCAAAACCGCCATACCGCCAATTGCAGCAGAATCACCCCCTTTCTCTTTTAATCTCTCCTGTAAAAAGGCCATTGCTTGCGAATGCTCCTCTTTTGATCGGGGGAGTTGATCAACAAAATAACTGATTGATGGAGAGAGGACAACCTCTGGTAAATCTTTATGCCTATCTAATAATTTAATTGCGGCATCAAATCCGAGCTTTTCTGCCTCTGAGAATAGCAAAGCCCTCTGAAGCTGGTATCTTTCAAGGGGATCAGGGATTAAAAAGGATAAAGTCAATTTATCATCGAATGATTTTGCCAGTGACGCGTTCGATCTAACAAAATCAAGCAGCACCTTTCGCTCCTCTCTTTCTAATTTCAAACTCCAGTGGCAAGAAGCAAAACTTGGCAATCTCCTTAATAATTCTATTTTCTTT
>JABMQY010000088.1 GCA_013202975.1 Candidatus Saganbacteria bacterium | reverse complement strand
GTAATAATATCACCAAACATATTGTCTGTTACAATTACATCAAACCACTCCGGGTTCTTAACAAACCACATACAGGTTGCATCAACATGAGCATATTCTCGTTTAATCCCAGGATAATCTTTCTTTCCCATTTCATGGAATGTTCTATCCCAAAGGTCAAAAGCATAAGTTAAGACATTGGTTTTGCCGACTAAAGTCAATTGCTTGCGTCTGTTCCTCTTTTTGGTATATTCAAAGGCATAACGAAGGCATCTTTCAACTCCCTTATACGTGTTAACCGAAACCTGAGTTGCAATTTCGTCCTTAGTCCCTTTACGAAGATAACCACCGGTTCCGGCATAAAGGCCCTCGGTATTTTCCCGCACAACAACAAAATCGATCTCTTTTGGCCCTTTATCTTTAATCGGAGTAGCAACGTTTGGATAGAGAATAACCGGGCGAAGATTAATGTATTGGTCTAGCGCAAAACGAAGTCTTAAAAGAACGCCATGTTCAAGAATTCCGGGCTTTACATCCGGATCCCCTACTGCTCCAAGATAGATTGCATCAAACCCTCTTAACTTTTCAACATCTTTATCATTAACCAATTCTCCGGTTTTAAGATATCTTTTCCCGGAAAAATCAAAATCCTCGAGAGAATATTCAAATTTATGCTTTTTAGAAACTGTTTTTAGAACTTTCAATCCTTCAGCCACAACCTCCGGCCCGGTTCCGTCTCCACCGATTACTGCAATTTTATACTTTTTTGACATATTTTTCTCCTTTTATTGTACGGGCAGATCGCGAGCTGCCCTACATTTTTACATTATAGCAAATTATCCCAGTTGAGTAAATTAATTGAAATTTCTGCTCAAAATTAACGATGTATATATAGGAGCAAAAATATGACCATAAGATATGTATCTCAAATACCTGTTTTACGAAGCATGACACAGCGTTATTTTCAGACCAAAAAGATGGAAGAAGTGACAAAACAAGGAGCTCTCTCTTTTCGAAACGAATTAACTCTTTTTGATGCTGCCAAAAAATTATTGCCCAAGGATACTCCATCAGGAGAAATAATCTCTTTTGCCAATCTTGACCTACCCCAAATAGGAATTACCGAAAACAAAATAGAAATGGATAAATTAACTCAAAGCCTAACTTCTCCCACCGCATCACAGGACAGAACCCTAAATAAAATAGCACTCAGAAAGGACGAAGAAAAAAATCCAGCAAACTTATTTTCGGCAATTGTTGGACGTTTGGCTGATGAGAAAGATTTCTTAGTTAAAATGCCAGCCAAAAACCTTAGTGTAGAACATTTGTATACTGTCTCACAATTTGGAGATGACAAAAATCTTTTTGCAAGTCCTAGACAATTAATCGCAAATCATATTCGAGCACTACAATTATCACCGGCTGAAAAAGGAGAGCTAATTGCAAAGTTTGCAATGAGATTTAATCCAACACAAGATTCCTCCTTATTAGAAATAGACGGAGAGGATGGAACTGTCACTGTCCCATGGGTTCATTTTAATAATCAAGGGGCTCATGCACAAAGAAATATGGACGTTATTGATTATGCTAAATTATTAATTCAAACAAACGATCTTGCAGAAGCAGTAGAATACACTGCCGGAGCCTATAGTATGCTTTATGGGGATTACCAGATCGGAAACGAAGAAACCGTACACGGGGCTTTCATAAATCACCAAAGAATCATTGCCGGCTTTATAACTGGCAGTGCCTTCCAATATTTTGGGAATTCGGAATCAGACATAGAAGAGTTTTTCAAACAAACCCTAGCAATTATATATAGCGGAGATCAAGAAGCTCAGAATAAAGCCTTAGCTTTTATCAAAAACATGCTTTCAAATGCAGGTCAGTAGTACATACTAAGTATATACTTAGTACCTACTTAGTACATACTACGTCTAGAAGGCTTTTAAATCCCGGGAAAGAAGTTTCAATACAATCAGTATTTTCTATTGTAGTCTCTCCCTCAGCTATCAAACCCGCAATTGCGAGGGACATCGCTACGCGATGATCTCCATGGGAATCAACTATTGCTCCTTTTAACTTTGTCGGACCGAAAATTAGCATTCCATCCTCTTGTTCTTCTATCTTTGCCCCCATCTTTCGAAGTTCAGAAGAAATAGTCGCAATCCGATCACTCTCTTTTACCCGCAACTCTTTTGCATCTTTTATTACGGTAGTTCCTTCTGCTTGTGTTGCAAGAACCGCAATAATCGGTATTTCATCAATTAATCGAGGAATAAGCTCTCCCCCGATTTCGATAGCCGAAAGCCGAGAGCTGTTAGCCGTAAGCCGAATGTTTCCACGAGGCTCATAAGCAATTAACTGCTCATCTTGAACCTCAAGATTCCCACCCATCCTATGAATAACTTCTATTATTCCGATTCGAGTCGGATTTAGACCAACATTTCTTATCAAAAGATTTGAATTTGGAACCAGGAGTCCAGCCACCATAAAGAATGCTGCTGATGATATATCTCCCGGCACATGAATCTCTCGTCCTTGTAAAGTTTGTCCCCCAATAATTGAAACTTCAGGTTTTAACATAGAAACTTTTGCTCCCATAAACGAAAGCATCCTCTCCGTATGATCTCGTGAATGCGCCGGCTCAATCACAGTGGTTGTCCCATCCGCATAAAGTCCCGCTAAAAGAATTGCAGACTTAACCTGCGCTGAGGCAATCGGGGACCTATATTCCATAGCTTTTAATTTAGATCCTTTAATTTTCAATGGTGGAAAACTATTTCCTTTTTGTTTCTTGCCAGAAATTTTGGCACCCATCGACAAAAGAGGATCAATAATCCTCTTCATCGGCCGCTTTTGAATCGAAGCATCACCAGAAATTTCACAATCAAAATTCTGCCCAGCCATAATTCCCGAAATCAATCGAATAGTCGTCCCGGAATTTCCAACATAAAGTGGCTTGCTCGGCTTTTTCAGCCCCCGGAGTCCCTTCCCTTGAATCGAAAGCCGTGAGCCGATAGCCGAAAGCTGTAAGCCGAGTTGTTTGAAGCATTCTACAGTAGCAAGACAATCCTCTCCTGCCAAAAAACCCTCCACACGGGTTTCTCCTTCTGCAATAGAACCAAGCATAACAGCCCGATGGGAAATAGATTTGTCTCCTGGAACATGGATTTCTCCGGAAAGTTTTGAAGCAGACTTAATCTTAAGACTGGCCATAAATCGAATCCCTAACTTCTTTCGCCTTCTTCATCAACGC
>JABMQY010000087.1 GCA_013202975.1 Candidatus Saganbacteria bacterium | reverse complement strand
GCTATTCTTCTGTTCTGCTCGTCTACGTTGAGTATTATAGCTTCAGTCTCTTCGCCTTTCTTCAGGAGTTCCTTAGGATGGCTTATTCTCTTTGTCCAGGAAAGATCAGAAACATGGACAAGTCCCTCGACGCCCATCTCCAGTTCGACAAAAGCACCGAATTTGACGAAGCGCAAGATTTTTATTTTCACTACCTGATCCTGTTTATATAACTCTGCTGCTTTTTCCCATGGATCCGGCTGCAGCTCTTTCATTCCCAGAGATATTTTCTTTGCGGTCTTGTCGACCCCCAAAATTAATACCTCAACCTCTTCCCCAACTTTTAAAACCTCAGAGGGGTGTTTTACCCGTTTCCATGAAAGTTCTGACAGGTGAACCAGTCCTTCAATTCCGCCCAGGTCAACAAATGCGCCAAAGCTCTTTAGGCTGGATACTCTACCTTTTTTAATCTGTCCCATTTCCAGATGGTCAATCATTTTTAAGGCATCCTCTTTCTCTTTGTCTCCGGCTGCCTGGCTGTGGGACATGACGATTTTACCCTGGCGGTGATTAACCTGAATTATTTTAACCGGAATATTTTTTGAAACAAAAGATTCAAGCGTAGTTCCCGGTTTTTTTGAAACCTGGGAGGCAGGAATAAAGCCCCGGATACCGTTGCAGTTTACCAAAAGCCCCCCCCTGACCGCGCTTACGACACTGGCTTCTAACAGGCTTTTTTTTCGGTATGCATCATAGGCAATCTTCCACTTAAGACTATCGTCGGCATTATTTTTTGAGACCAGGACATAACCCTCTTTGCTCTCCAGTTTTTCAATCATAACTTTGATCTTGTCGCCGACAGTAAGCTTGCCGCTGTACTCATTCTTTACCAGCAGGGCGTCGGATTTGTAGCCGATATCAACCAGTGCTCCGCTATTATCTACTTTTAAAACCACTCCGCTGGCAATGTCGCCGGCTTTGTATTCTTTAAAAGTGGAATCATACTGCTGGTCTTCTGGGGTCTTTTGTGGGGGCGGGGCTTTCTTTTCTGCCGGCGGCGTTGTTGAAGAATTTACCTGCGTTCCAGCCAGGCTTTTTTCTTTTGCTTGAGGGGCTGCTGTTTTATCGATCCCTATTTCTTTTAGAGCCCCCTGAATAAGGGCGTCTACGTCTGCATCCACACTTTTTCCGTTGTCATCACCTAAGGAAGTTCCTTCAAATTTTTTTTCAGCTTCTGCCATATTGTTTTCATTATAGCATAAACTTTTAATTTCGTGAATAATGTACTATAATGAGTAATATACATGCGTAAAATATCTGCCAGTACAATAATTTATTCGGTAAGAAAACTGTGTATGGAGGCTTGTCAGGACCTTGACCCGCAGATTCTTGCTGCGATTAAAGACGCCTTCAAAAAAGAAAAATCCGCTACAGGCAGGCAGATATTGGATGAAATTATTCGTAATGCCAAGGTTGCACAGGACGATAAATTACCCCTCTGCCAGGATACCGGGTTTGCCGTGTTTTTCGTTGAGCTGGGAGAGAAGGCTTCTGTTATCGGCAATTTATCCGATGCGATCAAAGAAGGGGTGGTATCCGGATACAAGCATCTTCGCAAATCAATCGTTGCACATCCTTTTCAGAGAAAAAATACTTTTGATAATGCTCCACCAATTATTCATATTAATATTGTTCCGGGCGATAAGTTAAAAATCGGATTTCTTCCTAAAGGGGGAGGGGCTGAAAACTGCAGCTTCCAAAAAATGTTTTTGCCGATTGCGACAAAAGAGGAAGTGATTAACTATATAGTTGACAATATAAAACTAAAAGCCGCAAAGGCTTGTCCTCCTATTATTGTGGGAGTGGGAATTGGGGGAACTTTTGATTATTCTGCTTATTTAGCCAAAAAAGCACTTATCCGTCCGATCAACAGTCCCAGCCGTGATTCTAGTATTGCAGCAATGGAGAAGGATCTCCTGAAGCGAATCAATAAATTGGGAATCGGACCGATGGGGATGGGGGGCAGCACAACTGCTTTGGCAGTACACATAGAACATTATCCCTGCCATATTGCTTCCCTTCCGGTGGCAGTCAACTTAGAATGTCATGCCCATCGTTACAAAGAGGTGGTGGTATAGTGTCGAAAAATTACGAAATAGATCTCCCGTTAAAGGAAGAAGATATTAAAAATTTAAAGGCGGGAGACCGGGTTCTGCTCTCCGGGACAGTCTACACCGCCCGTGATGCTGCACACCGTCGTTTTGAAAACGCAAAAAAGAGAAAAAAGAAGCTCCCTTTTGAACTAAAGGGAGCAACTATTTTTTATGCCGGGCCAACCCCCTCAAAATATTCCGGCCGTCTGATCGGTTCTATCGGCCCTACCACTGCATCTCGTATGGATCCGTATATGAAGATGATGTTAAAAGCGGGGCTTGCCGCAACTATTGGAAAAGGCCCCCGTTCGGACGAGGTCAGGAAAATGCATAAGAAGCACAAGGCGATTTATTTTGCCGCAACCGGCGGAGTAGCTGCAATGTTATCCCGTTATGTCTCTTCTGCTCGAAACAGGGCTTACCAGGATTTGGGACCGGAAGGTATTCTTGATTTAAAACTTTTTAAATTTCCGGTAATTGTGGCTTATGATGCAAAGGGTGGGGATGCCTTTGCTTAAGCGTCTTGTTCTTGTTTTCGTTCTTGTTCTTTCTCTTTGCCCTCTTGCTTTTGCAAAAGATTATGATGGAATTTGGTTTTTAGGATTCAACTTCAATAAGAGTTTTTGTTCAGACATAAATTTCCGCCGTGCAGTTTCCCACGCTGTTCCTCTCAATTTCATTACAACTAAAATTATGAGTAAAGAGGTAATCCCTGGGAGCATTGTTCCTCCCGGGATGCCGGGGTACGATGGGAACCTCAAACCCCAAACCTCAAACTTCAAACTTGCCAAAAGATTGTTGAAAAAAGTTAAGGTTCCAAAGAAGGTGGTTTTGCTCCACAGTAACGGTGTTAAAACAATTAAGGTTGCCCAAAAAATCAGAAAGGATCTTGCCGATATCGGAATTATTATTGCTCTTAAAGAAATTGATTATGCGAATCAGGATAAGTGGGAAAAGGCCTTGGCTTCCGGACAGTATCACCTTTTTTTGATGGGGGACAAAGCCAAGGACGGTGATTTATTAAGCCGTCTTTTCTCTTCTTCCGGAGAAGCTAATTTTTGCAATTTCAGAAGCAAAAAATTTGAAAATCTGCTCAAAGAGAAGAAATATATTGAAGCAAATAATTTTCTTTATAAAAATACCGTGATCATCCCGCTTTTTTATATAACCAAATTATGAAAGACTCGCTCGACTATTTTTTAAAGGTAAAAACCGCGGATATTTATTTGTATGCCCCGTTTTTTGAGGCGTTTGAGGGGATGCTCTCTCTGCGAACTCCAAATCCGACCAAGGAAGAATTTTCCACAATGCACTTTTTGGTTTCAGCGGATTTTAAGGATGAGTTTGAGGCACTAATCAAGCGTTTGGGATTAGACTTTATATTTAATAATTAAGAAGCTGTACCGAATTGTAGAACTGATCCTGTTTTGCTAGAGCTGAAGTGATTTGTGTTTGACTAAGTGTTCCTCTTTTTGCTAATTCGATGCGAAAGATATTGCTCCACTTTGTAATTTTGTATTTATCACAATAGAAAAGGTAGGCAAGTAATATTTCGCTCGACATATTCCCCATCTGTTGAGCAGTAAAACTAGCTTCAAATTCAGATGCAAGTAGTTGATTTAGGCCTTTGTTGCCAAATAAGGTTACAGCAACTTTATTGGCCACCAATTCGCTTTGGATCATCCACTCTATTTGGGTGATAGTTGCTGAAAACAGCGGAATATACTTAATTTTTCCTAAATGATATCTTTCTATATGTCCTTTTGCTGCCATTTCTGCCATTTCGAGATCGAAAACCTTTTTATAAAAGGTTTGAGGAGGATCTTTATATGTTGGTATTACTTGCTTTCCACCTGGATCATAGAAAGATAAGAAATGTCCATATTCATGGGCTGCCGCTGGTAGATAAAGTCCCTTTGTTGAACATCCAGATGGTTTTGGAGGCCAAAAACATAAAAAGAGGGGATCTGCTTTTCCCGCTATGCAGCCTTGTAATTCGTTTGCTCCAACCCTAAGTCTAATTTCTGGAGTAAACATAGAAACATTGAATTGGTCTTTTAATGTTTTTTCAGTGACAACAATTGCATTTGCCGCCCTTTCAATTGCCACTACTATTGAGGTTGTCCATTGATCTCCAAAGTTTGTTTTGCAAAAGGACAAGAAAGGGCCAGTTGAAGATTGTGTTCCCCCAATATATAGTTGAAATCTTTTGTCGATATTTAATACTTGATCTAGTCTATCGGATAAAGATAAAACTTTTAGGTCAGGAGATACAAAATCTATGGAATGTGTTGCATCCATGCGTGCTATTCCAGCGTCTGCAGGTGGAACTCTAGTAAGCGCAGTATCTCCGCAGCCGCCTAGGGCTAGCGAACCGCCCGCGGCAACGGTTGCTCCAGCAGCTAATTTTAGTCCAAAAAATCGTCTTGTCATTAATTTTCTTACAGGTCTTATTGTCATCCTAATATAATATCGTCAATATTGGAGAAAAATTTCACTCATATGCTATAATATTATTATGAAGGATCTTGTTTCAATTCACGATCTGTCTAAACAAGACGTTTTAGATATTCTTGATTTAACCACACAAATTAAGTCCGAGCCATTAAACAGCGAAAGATTAAAAGGAAAGGCCCTGGCTTTGATTTTTGAAAAACCCTCAAATCGTACCCGGGTCTCTTTTGAAGTTGGAATGTTCCAACTAGGCGGTCATGCCGTCTCTCTCTCTGCCGAAGTTGCAAAAAGGGAAGAGATAAAAGATGTCGGACGGACCCTTTCCCGCTATGTGGATGGAATTATGTTTCGAACTTTTCAACACGAAAAAGTGGTTGGGTTGGCCGAGGGGGCATCGGTTCCAGTAATCAACGGACTCTCAGATCTTTTGCATCCGTGCCAAGCCTTAGGGGATGTTTTTACAATTAAGGAGAAAAAAGGCCTTAGCAATAATCTAAAAGTTGCCTATATTGGGGACGGAAACAATGTTTGTCATTCCTTGATGTTGGCTTGTGCTAAGGTTGGATTAAATCTAACTATTGCTACCCCAAAACAATATAAGCCGTCCTCAGAGATTCTTCATCAGGCAATGACTGATTCAAGCGGGGCCGAAATTACTCTTCTGCATGATCCGGTGATAGCTGCCAAGGATGCGGATGTAATCTATACCGATGTCTGGACCTCAATGGGGCAGGAAAAAGAAAACAAAAAACGCAAAAAAATATTTAAAAAATTTCAGATTAATCAGGAACTAGTAAAATTAGCCAAACCAGATGTAATTATTATGCATTGTCTGCCGGCACATCGCGGCGATGAGATAACAGACGAAGTTATGGATTCCAATAATTCTGTCGTATTTGATCAGGCAGAAAACCGCCTGCATGTTCAAAAGGCAGTACTTTGTTTATTGTTAGGAGGAAAGGAATGAAAGTTGTTTTAGCATATTCCGGTGGATTAGATACATCTGTAATGATCAAATGGCTAAAAGATAATTATGATTGTGAGGTTATTGCCTATGCTGCTGATGTCGGGCAGGAGGAAGAGCTGGAAGGGTTAAAAGAAAAGGCGCTTAAAACCGGAGCCTCAAAAGTCTATATTGAGGACCTGAAAAAGGAGTTTGCCGAAGACTTTTTAATCCCGATGATCAAATCAGGAGCAGTTTATGAGGGAGATTATCTTTTGGGAACTTCTGTCGCCCGCCCGTTGATTGCAAAACGCCAGATTGAAATAGCAAAGAGAGAAAAGGCCGATGCGGTGGCTCACGGGTCGACCGGAAAAGGGAATGACCAGGTTCGTTTTGAACTGACCTATAAGGCTTTGGCTCCTGATATTAGAATAATCGTTCCCTGGAGAGAATGGGATCTCAAAGGCAGAGAAGAAGAAATCCTTTATGCCAAAGAAAATGGGATTCCGGTTCCGGTATCAAAAAAGAAACCCTATTCATCTGATCGAAACCTATGGCATATAAGTTATGAAGGAGGTATTCTTGAGGATCCCTGGTTTGAGCCTAAAGAAGATATGTATCTACTCACAAAAAATCCCCAAAAAGCTCCTAATAAACCCGAATATGTAGAAATTGAATTCGAAAGCGGAAAGCCGACAGCCGTAAACCGAAAGCGGATGAAACCGGTGCAATTAATTCAGGCTTTAAATAAGATTGGTGGTAAGCACGGTATCGGTCGTACCGATATTGTGGAAAATCGTCTGGTTGGGATGAAATCGCGCGGAGTGTATGAAGCTCCGGGCGGGACTATTTTATATAAAGCGCACCAGGCATTAGAATCAATTACTTTAGACCGCGATACTATGCACTACAAAGAACTGGTTGCAAAACGATATGCAGAATTGGTTTATTACGGCCAGTGGTATACCCCCTTAAAAGAAGCCTTGGATGCTTTTGTTGACAAGACACAACAATATGTTACCGGAACTGTTCGTCTAAAACTTCACAAAGGCAATTGTCTGGCGGTTGGGCGCAAGTCAAAGTATTCTCTGTTTGATTATAATCTTGCTACCTTTGAGAAAGAGACGGTTTATAACCAGAAAGATGCTGAGGGTTTTATTAATTTGTTTGGGCTGCCGATGAAGATTGCGGCAAAAAGAAAAAAATAGAAAACGCCGGGACAGATCATTGATCTGTCCGTACTGAAAAAAAACGGGAGGATTCCAAGAATGGCGAAAAAAGCCTGGTCAGGCCGATTTAGAAAATCAATGGCGAAAAAAGCAGAAGAGTTTAGTGCCTCGATAGATATAGATAAGCGTCTCTATAAACAGGATATTCTCCAAAGCATTGCCTATGCCCGTGCTTTGCAAAAAGCCAAGATCTTATCTCAGTCGGAGGCACAAAAAATAATAAAGGGTCTGACCGCTATCTTAAAGGGAATAGAGAGTAAAAAAATCAAATTCAAAAAAGAGCATGAAGATATTCATATGAATATCGAGATGCTTTTAATCTCAAAAGTTGGAGATGTTGGAAAAAAACTGCATACCGGCCGCTCACGCAATGATCAGGTTTCGACTGATTTTAGGATGTACCTAAAACTAAAAATTATTGAGACCGTTTCTTTTATTACTCAGTTCCAGTCTGTCCTGATCGACAAAGCGGAAGAAAACATTAACCAGTTGATGCCCGGCTATACCCATCTCCAGCGAGCGCAGCCGATTTCCTTTGGCCATTATTTGATGGCCTATGTTGAGATGTTCGAGCGCGACAAAGACCGTTTAATGCACATTCATAAGAATACAGATGTTATGCCTCTTGGTTCAGGGGCATTATCCGGCACCATGCTTTCGATTGACCGCAAGTTTTTGGCAAAGCAGTTGGGCTTTTCTCGTATTTCGCAGAACAGTTTAGATGCGGTATCCGACCGCGATTTTGTAATTGACTATGTTTATGCGGCTTCCGTTATTATGATGCATCTTTCCCGGCTCTCGGAAGAACTAGTTCTTTTTTCTTCGTACGAATTTGACTTTATCGAGCTTCCCGAAGATTATTGTACCGGTTCTTCACTTATGCCGCAGAAGAAAAATCCGGATATTGCTGAGCTGGTCAGAGGAAAAGTCGGTCGCGTCTATGGGCAATTAATTAATTTACTGACCATAATGAAATCCCTTCCCCTGGCTTATAACAGGGACATGCAGGAAGATAAAGAGGCTGCTTTCGATGCAATTGATACTTTAAAGAATTGTCTTTCTCTCTATATAGAAATGCTAAGAAAAATCAAGGTTAATAGTGAAAGGATGGATAAGGCTGTTCGAAAAGGATTTTTAACTGCAACGGATTTGGCTTATTATCTGGTTAACAAGGGAGTTGCTTTTCGAGAGGCGCACCGGATTGTGGGAGAAATTGTCGCTTATTGTGAAGATTCGAATATGGAATTGGAGTATGTTTCCCTTAAGCAGCTTAAGAAGTTTTCCGACAAATTTACCTACGATGTTCAGAGGGTTTTAACTGCGGAGGAGAGCGTAAAAAACAAATCCGGTATTGGCGGAACTGCTCCGGAGAGAATAAAGGAGGCAATTAAAAGTGCGCGTGCAAACCTTGTTAATGCTAAAGCCTGATGCTGTGGCCCGAAAGTTGCAAAAGCAAATATTCGAAAGAGTTAAAAACGCAGGTTTAAAAGTTGTTAGAGAAAGAGAGCTTTCTGTTGATGCTGAATCGGCGGCCAAACTTTACAAAGTACATATGGGGAGGCCTTTTTATCCCGGCCTGATTAATTTTATTACTTCAGGACCGGTGCTGGCTACTATTGTGGAGGGGGATAATGCGATTTTAACCATAAGAGATCTTATGGGGAATACAGATCCCCGGAAAGCGGCCCCGGGTACTATCCGCGGAGATTTATCAGATGGAGATATTTTAACTTCAGACGGCACTATTAAAAATTTAGTCCATGGATCCGATTCTTTGGAGTCTGCCCGGTATGAGATTCCGATTCTTTTTCCGGATTGGAAAGCTTAATAAGGGGGATAGAGATGAAACTTCAGGTAAAAATAGGAAATGTTAATCAGATTTCGTCCGATATGCTGATTGTTGGTTTATTCAAAGACACAAAAAAATTGTCCGGTGCTATTGCTGCCGTAGACTCAATGCTTAAGGGAATAATCAGCTCTGCGCTGGTGCAGAATGAAATTGAGGGTAAGCTTGGTGAGTCATTGTTATTCCATTCTTTTGGAAGGATAGCGGCAAAAAAAGTTTTAGTGGTCGGTATGGGTGAGAGGAAAAAGTTTAATCTTGATTCAATTCGTACTGCTTCTGCCTCTGCCATAAGACAAGCCCAAAAATTAAAAACAAAACAGGTCATTTCGGTTTTACATGGTGAGGGAGAAGGGGTTCTTGATATCGAGGATTGTGCTGCTGCATTAGTTGAAGGTGCGATTTTGGGTTCCTATAAGTTTGAAGGATATAAGACGGGCAAGGATTCTAATCCGTCTTTTCGGGTAAAGGAGTTTACCCTTGTAGAAGGGGATCATAACAAGATTTCAAAGATAAAAGCGGGGGTCAGACAGGCAGAGATATGTGCATCTGCACAAAACAATGCCCGTGATTTGGTTGCTGCTCCGGCTAATAAGATGACGCCAACAGCAATAGCAAATTATGCCCAAAAAATGGCCCGTTCTGTTGGGATAAGCTGCAAAATTTCTGATCCTCACAAATTGAAGTTTGGGGCAATGCTTTCTGTATCAGAGGGGAGTAAAGATCTTCCAAAAGTGGTAATTTTAAAATATCATCACAGCCCCAAGGCAGAGACAATTGGTTTGGTAGGGAAGGGGGTTACTTTTGACTCAGGAGGAATCTCAATAAAGCCTTCACGGCGGCTTTGGGAGATGAAGACAGATATGTCCGGGGCTGCTGCTGTAATCGAAGTTATGCGTGCCGCTGCACAGCTCAAGGTACGTAAAAACATTATTGCTGTTATTCCGCTTTGCGAAAATATGCCGGATGGTAAAGCTGCCCGGCCGGGGGATGTTATAACCTCGTATTCTGGAAAGACAATTGAGATTATTTCGACCGATGCAGAGGGGCGCATGCTATTAATTGATTCTCTTAATTATGCCCAAAAACTGGGGGCAACACGATTGGTTGATGTTGCGACTTTAACCGGCGGGTGTGTTGTTGCTTTGGGAGATGTTGCATCCGGCATTATGGGTAACGTTAATCATAAGATAGTGGAGGAAATCCTTGAGGCATCAAAAATAACCGGAGAAAAAATGTGGGAGCTTCCGCTATATGACGAGTACAAAGAGTATTTGAAATCTGATATTGCCGATTTTAAGAATTGTTCGGAGGGGAGGGGGGCTTCTGCTTCAACTGGGGGAGTTTTTGTTTCTGAAGTTGTTGGCAAAACCCCCTGGGCACATATAGATATTGCCGGGACCGCTTTTTTGCATCATTCACGCGGATGTTTGGGTGCCGGTGCTACTGGAACCCCGGTTAGAACGTTGGTTCGCTGGTTAGCGAGGTGAAACTAAAGGTCGCGGTTCCTTTCTTTTTATTACTTTTGTTTTCCGCTCCTGCTTATTGCGTAGACCTTGTCGAATCCTACCGTATATTTATTGAAAATAAAGCTGACGGCAGGATCATGACAGCATCTGACAAGGGAAAAACCTGGCAAACCCAGGGGAAAGTAATTATTCCTGTCTCAAAGGTTAATCAAAATGGATACACTGCCAGCGAATGGGTTGGTGTTGGAGAAGTTGCTGCCACTGCTGTTAATGCCATTCATATTAAATCCGGGAATCCAAAGACTATCTTTTCTATTCTTCCCCGCGAGTTTTTGAAACCAATAAAAAATTATAATTCCTATATTAAACAAAGCTCATCTATTTATACAGATGTAAAAATTAATAACTCTATTTTTGGCGGCGGTTATTCCCCCTGTGTCGGCAACAGGGTTCTGGTTAATGGTTTTGAAATGGGGGGTAGTTATGTTCCCAAAACTGGGGACACTCTTACTATAATCGTTGAGCAGCCCAAGAAATACCCGGAAGCTATTGTTTTTGAAAATAAATTTCAGGGAAAGGTTAGGTTGAGATATGCAGATGGAAGCAGCCGGGTAGTCGCCTTTGTATTTCGTCCGGTAAGCGGGGTTGGCAGATTTGCCGGAACACGCTATTTAAATGCAGGACGAATCAGGGCCAATCATGCAGGGGTGATTGATATCTCAACTTCAGTTGCCGGAAGGGTTGGTGGTTTTCAGATTATTCCAACCTCGCATGCGGAAAGCAAAGAGATGCGCTCTTCGCGTTATATGAGTCAATGGATGGTAGTCGGTCCGATTAATCTATTTGGAAAATCATTAGAAGGGGTTGCCCCTCTTTTTCGTTATTATCTTAAGCCGCAATATAACGAAAATGATATTTTTGCCAAAGACTGGGAAAAGAAGTTTTTAGGCCATTTTTTAGTCGAAGCAAAGATAAACGGAAAGTGGCAGCCGATGCCGATTTTTGCAATGCACCCCGCTGTAGATTTGCCCAAAGAGGCAAATATCTTTCTGAGAAATGTGGAAGAGATAAGAATTTTATTTCCCCTTTGATTTGTGTTAAAATCATAAAGTTATGTTATTTAAGAATACTTTTGTAGGTGGAATCCATCCCCCAGAAGAAAAAGAATTTACAGAAAAATTAGGTATAGAAGAAGCGACGCTCCCAAAACAGGTAGTTATCCCCTTACATCAATGTACCGGTTTTCCTTATCGCTCTTTGGTGGCAAAAGGTGACTTGGTTAAAGTGGGCCAAAAAATCGGAGATTCTGACAGTGCTATTTCTGCGCCAGTGCACACAGGTATTTCTGGGAAAGTTGTTGCGGTTGAACCCCGGCTCACTTTTATGGGCAGGATGGTAGAATCAGTTGTTATTGATTCTGACGGCAAGCAGGATGTGTCTGATTCGGTTAAGCCTCATCCTGTTATCGAAAAGATATCTATCCAAGAAATAGTTGAGGCGGTAAAAAATGCCGGGATTGTGGGGTTGGGGGGAGCGGTATTTCCAACCCATATTAAGCTTTCTCCTCCAAAAGAGAAGAGGATTGATAACCTGATTGTGAATGGGGCAGAGTGTGAGCCGTATTTAACCTGTGATTATCGTTTGATGCTTGATGATATTTTTAATCTGGCTTATGGCATTGATATTGCAAGAAAAGTGCTTGGTGTTTCAAAAGCCTATATTGGCATAGAAGATAATAAGCCGGTTGCAATTGATTATTTAAGAAAGAAATTAAACAGGGTTGAGGTTAGGGCATTAAAAACAAAATATCCTCAGGGTGGGGAGAAGCAGTTAATTAAAACTATTTTGAATCGCGAGGTCCCTTCTGGTGGTCTTCCAATGGATGTAGGGGTTATGGTTTTAAATGTTGCAACCTGCGCCCAGATTGCAAAAACACTAAAAACCGGGATGCCGATGATTGATCGGGTTGTTACGGTAACGGGAAAGTATTTAAGAAATCCGGCAAATCTACGAGTCAAGATTGGCACTTTATACCGCGATTTGATTGAAGAATGCGGCGGGGTAGACGGCACAATTCGAAAGGTTCTTTGCGGGGGTCCGATGATGGGGGTTGCTGTCCCCTCGCTTGATATTCCGGTCCATAAAGGGACCTCTGGAATTGTTGTTTTTACCCAAAAAGAGATTGATGAGATGGAGAGGGACAGGTACGAAGAGGTTTGCGTTAGATGCGGGAGGTGTACCGAGGTCTGTCCGGTTTATTTGAACCCCAGTCTGTTGGCCGATTATGCAGAAAAGGGTGACTGGGAGATGTGCAAGAAATTGAATGCAATGGACTGTATTGAATGTGGAGCCTGCTCGTTTGTCTGCGGCAGCCGCAGGGATATTGTACAATTAATTAAGCTTGCAAAGGACAATATAAGAAAACATGTCAAATGAAAAACTGTTAGTGGGTCCGGCCCCTCATTTTAGGGCAAAAGAGGATAGTGAGGGGATGATGAGGGATGTTATTATTGCCCTGCTTCCTGCTTTATTTCTGAGTATTTATTTCTTTGGTATTTTAGCAGCTATTGTTGTTATTGTTGCAGTCGTATCCTCCTTGGTGTTTGAATACATAATGCTTCGCGCAAGGAAAAAAACAGCAACAAAAACTGATTATTATTCGGCTGCATTAACCGGATTATTATTAGCTTTTTGTATTACATCCGCAACTCCTTTTTGGGCTGTGATTGTTGGATCTGCTGTTGCGATTGTAATTGCCAAGCATTTTTTTGGCGGACTCGGGTTCAATATTTTTAATCCGGCACTAGTTGGCCGTGCCTTTCTTTTGGCATCTTATCCGGTAATGATGACGACCTGGTTTAAACCAATGGATGCAATTACCGGTCCGACCCCGCTGAATCTTATTAAGGAACAGGGAATAAGCACCGCCCTGAGTCCTCTTTTCTTTGGTAATGTCGGCGGATCTATTGGCGAAACTTCAGCCCTGGCCCTGATTATTGGAGGATTATATCTTTTGTACCGAAAGGCTATTGATTTTAGGATTCCGGTTTCATATTTTGGAACAGTAATTATTTTCTCTCATATTTTTGGGGTTGATCCCCTCTTTCACCTTTTAGCCGGTGGATTGATGCTTGGTGCAATTTATATGGCAACTGATCCGGTTACCTCTCCTGTTTCAAGGCCTGGGGGCTGGTTTTTTGGTGCCGGCTGCGGGCTTATAACTATGGTGATCCGCCTGTGGGGTGGTTATCCGGAGGGAGTTTGTTATTCTATCTTGTTGATGAATGCAGTAGTTCCCCTGCTTGATAGATATTTACCAGGGACCAGGTTTGGCGCAAAAAGAAGGCTGAGTTTGAAGAAATGAAGATAGATTTTAAAGAAATTATAAAGATGGGAGCTTTTTTGGCAGCTGTTTCTGCCTTAGCTGCCGGTATTTTGGCAATGACCTATATTGTTGCAGCGCCAAAGATCGAGGAGAATAGAACTAGAGCGATTAATGCAGCTTTGGCGCAAATAATTCCTCAGGCTGACAGATTTGATAATAAAGACGATTTCTATATTGCATTGGAGAACGATAGAGAAATCGGTAGGGTTTATTCTGTTGCTCCAATGGGATATGCCGGGAAAATTGAGATGATGGTGGGGGTTAATGATAGGGAAAGGGTTGCGGGTGTCAAAATTATTAATATATTAGAGACTCCCGGGCTGGGGCTCAATGCAGACAAGCCAAAATTTTTGGATCAATTTAGAGGAAAATCCCTTTCTGATCCGATAGAGCCAAAAAAAGATATTGATGCAATAACCGGGGCTACTATTACTTCAAAGGCGATATCGAAAGGTGTTAGAGAGGCGTTGGAAAAGTTTTCAGACTAGGCTGCAACTCCATTTTTGCATCCGGCAGCTGAAGATCTCAAATCAGGGGGTCGATAAATATCTGCTTTTACTTTCGCCATGTCCTTCTGTTTTAATACATCAGTATTATTTCTCCCTCTCCTTTTCATCAACACGCTGCAATAATATTTTTGCTTCCTCAATTTTTATTCTTGATTCTTCTGATATGTCTTTCCTGGCAAGAGAATCAAGCCGGAATTTTAATTGGTTTCTTACAAAGCTGTCCTTATTAAGCACTGTTCTCTCCCCTGTAAGCTGGGTTACCAGTTCGTTTCTGGCTTCATCCGAAAGATCAGAATCAGCTAAATCCCTTATCGCATCAGAGGCTGCGGTTCTAACATGTGCATCCGGGGCAGTTAAGGCAAAGGTTAGGGGTTCTATCAACTGTTCTATTAGTTCCTGAGAAAAAAACCTGATAAAATCCTGCAGTATTGAGATTGCGCAAAATTGATAGCGGGTATTTATGTCGTCGGTTTCGCGTCCATACGCATACTTTTTTAAAAAATCAAGAGCAGCCCTTTGAATTTCTTGAGGAGTCACTGCTTTTCCAAGATCAAAGAAGGCTGAACTGGCTTCAAGATATGCCGCCTC
>JABMQY010000086.1 GCA_013202975.1 Candidatus Saganbacteria bacterium | reverse complement strand
TCGGTCCACATATTTATTAATATCGCAAAGCGCTTGGCCGGTTCAAACTTTTTTATCCCGGGACTTTTGGTTAAAAGCTTATTCCCTCGTATATGCATTGATTGCGGAAATGAAATTTGCATGCATTTATATCATACAATAATTATGAAAATTTCAGTGAATTATTGGAAATTCAGCCAATCGTCTTAAAAAACACCGCAACCAAAAATCCCATTAGAGTAGAAAAACCGGTTATGGGACCGCCGCGGTTAAAGGCCTCGGGCAGCATAGTCTCTGCGATCATTGTAAGCATGGCACCGGCAGCAATCCCCTGAACCAAAGCAAAAAGAAAGTGCGGGGCATTTACAAAAAAGATGTTGCCTAAAAGTGCACCAAAACCTGTAATAACCATGAGTGAGGTCCACATTAATAAAATCTTTTTAAATGGATAGCGCTGCTCCTGCATTCCAATAGAACTGGACAATGCCTCCGGATAGTTTGATAAAAAGAGGCCGGCCAGCAGGGATAAACTAACCGAGCCATGTAATATACTTGATCCAATCACAAAAGATTCCGGAATACCATCAAGTAAAATACCAAGCCAGATTGCCATAGGAGCGCCATGCTGATGAGTGGCGGCCTCTTTTATCTCGGCACTAGTCGGAGCCAAAACCTCATCATCAATGTGCCTAACTGCGCGATCAAACCACTTATCAGCCATTTCACAGTGGATCACATCTTTGCTCTTCAAATCTGCAATTCTTTTTAATACCAGGCTCTTAACTTCTTTTGCTAATTCAGGAGAGGTCTGGATTACCTTATTAAAATCCTCTTTTAAAACCAACCATACTTTGGTATCTTTTTTGGCAAGCGCCGTAGCCGAACGCAATTCATTTGTAACCAAAGCCATCTCACCTAAAATATCGTCTTTCCCCAATGTGGCTATCTTTTTAGAATTATTTTTTTCGTCAAGAATATCAACTTCACCGCTGGCAATAATAAAAAGACTATCCCCCAGCTCCCCCTGCCTGATCATGGTGCTGCCGGCCTGATAAGTGCGGGATGAGACATAAGGCAGCAATGATTTAATTTCTCCGGGAGGCAGATGGTTAAAAAGTGGAACGCAGCTTAATTTTTTAAATATTTTTTTATATTCCTTGAGTTTTTTTCGTCTCAGGTAGGCAATGGTTGTTGAACTTTTCCTGAGAAATCCGCCTTTGCTATTTACTAGTCGGTTTAAAGCAATAAAAAGAAGGCCGCCAAGAATACAACCAAAAGCAAGAGGATAAAACTGCCCCTTGTGCACAGCTTCTCCCACTAGGTCGAGGGTTAAGGCAGAAAGCAGGGCCCCGGCGCCAAAAGCCATCATTGCTGCAACAATTCTATTCCCCGGATTCCAAAAACGGGCAGTGATAGCACCAAGAGGTAAAGATACAGCGCTGAATATTCCAAATGCAAAAGCCTTAAGGGCTATATTTTCGAACATAGTTTACCCATTCTCGCACGGAAAATCAAGCTTTTCAACATTAAATATTCTGCCACAAAATGCGTTTTCTTATCTTCTCGCTGGTCAATTCCCTAATCGCATCTTTCGCAATCCATTTGGCAGTCTTATTATCTATTTTTTGAATCTCTTTCGCAAGTCCAATTGCAGCTTTGTTTAAGGCAATATTTTTCTTCCCAATATTTCGCAAAGCCCAGTTAACAGCCTTCCTGACAAAATTCCGCTCATCAGTGGATGCTTTTTTAATTAATGGAAAGAATTTCAAGAAGATCTCGTCAGGTTCTTTCTTTGCATGACATGCCATAAAAGCAAGCAGGGCAAAAGAGGTCCTTTTTACATATTCCTCTTCTCGTCCACTCCACTCTTTTATCTTTTTAAAAGCAAATTTTGTTTTGCGGAATAAATTAGTACAGCATTGATCACAAATATCCCAGGAATCAAAATCTTTGGCCCACTCCTCCATCTGTTTTTCGGTAACCTTATCCGGCTGGTCTATTAATGAAGCTAAAACGCGGGCTTCAAGATACCCTGTTTCCCAAAGATCTTGTGCAAGCTGATGGTTTTTGGGGATTTCTTTTCCAATCTGACGCAGTTGCGGACGAGATAAGCCAAGCATCTTTTTTGAATTGATTCCAAAGCGCTTCATGCCAGCAACATTATCGGGATTAGAAAGAGATTTTAGTTTTTTGAGGATTTGCTGAAGTTGACTCATTTTAAATCTGTAAAAACAAACGATTGGCTGATTGATTGAACCAACTTAGCCGGACAATTTTTATAATCAACAGCTGGGTCATTGAATTTTTCAAAAGCAACCCTCTTCCCCTCCCCCATAAACATAAGCAAAGCAATTTTTGATCTTTGCAGAAGTTTGCGTGAGGCACTCATCCTGTCTAGCGGCGGTTTTGGTGAGTCATGAAATTCGACAAAATATTCCGAATCGTCTAAGACCGACTGATTGGGAAATAATCCCGCAACATGACCATCTTCCCCGGCACTCAAAAGCGCAATATCAAAGCCCCCCCCATATCTCTTCAACTCTTCTTCATAAGCACTAATCCCTTTTTCAAACCTAAATGGGTGTATGTTTTCCAAACCTAACACCTCTTTTGCCTGTTTATAGTTACTATCAGGTGAATCAAGCGGGACCATTCTCTCATCTATCATAAAGATGTGAATCTTACTCCAGGGAATATCTTTTTCTTTCAGGTTTTTAAAAACCGCAGCAACACTTCTGCCTCCAACGATTCCAAAAACCACCCGGGGTTGTTCGTTCAGAAGAGAACTGATAGAATCAGTAATTATTTTAGCGGCATCTTTTTCAATTGTTTGCCCGGACACAAACTACCCCCTATTTCCTTTTTCCTCGATAATCAGTTTTTAAACCTGGACAGTATTAGCGGAACAGACAAGTACACAACACTGCTCCAGGGAGGAATGTAGATAGACAAAACAATTGCACACAAAGAAACCCCCGGAAGGACCAAAGATCTTTTTGTCCCTATCTCTATCCTGGCGGGGGAAATAGTCCTGTCAATCAAACGGTAGTTTGTTGTGGCATAAATCCAATTAATATAAAAGAGAAACCCTATTAAAAACAGATTGCCTGAAAAAAACAGATGCGCAAAGGTTTGAGTCTCATAATCTCCGGCTAAAGACGAAGAAAAAGGGACCAGGGCAATAAACATCAGGATAAAAACATTGATCCAAAGATGGGTCCGGTTTGTCCGCTTAATCACGCAGAATTGCTGGTGATGCACAATCCAAAAAATAGCCAGCAACAAAAAACTCATCGCGTAGTTTGAAAACCTATGCAACTGGATAGTAAGCAGCTGATGCAGCTCCATCCCCGCCATCGCCTCACCATACTCAGGAAGCTTAAGATTTAAAACCAGCAGCGTCATTGCAATCGCAAAGATGCCGTCAGTTAAAGCCTCTATCCGCTTCGTTGTTAATCCGGAATTTAAGTCAGAAATCCTTATGCAGCCCCTTCAGATTGCATTAGCAGCTTACGATAGACATAAGCAGTTGCTAAAAATGTGACCGGTAAGGAGACAAACACCCCTACGAATAAACATAACATTCCCAGCAGGTTAACAAGCCAGAGTACTATTGCAAATAGAAATAGTTGCGGCCTGACTCCCTTAGTTATCTCTGCGCTCTTTTTTAATGCATCAACCGGCTTCATCCCTTTGTCAACAATAAGGAAACCGTAGAAACAAAACATTAATGCAAAAATAATTCCAGGGATTACAAATAAAAACATTCCGGCCGTAACAATCAGGAAGAAAAGAATAGACCCAAGCGTATAAGTAAGCAATTTATCTTTTCCGGATAATAGGTCCGTAATTTTAGGAACCTGGTTGTCGCAAAAACCTAAAGGTATCTTGATCATCCCTATTTGAAGCAACATAATCACAGCCAAATACCCTACATATATCAATACCATAACCAACACCGTGACTACCTCTCCAATACCAATAGCATATCCGATAAATCCAAGAAGCCCCCCTACAATTGCAGCAGCAATCATATAGGCAAAAGGAACAACCATCATAGCAAGTAAAAGAAGAATGAAGAAACCGACATTTGCCTTAAACTTTTCCCAGCCAAATCCTAACGCCTCACCGATCGAGATCTCTTTTACAGCCATACTATTACCCTCCTGTTAAAAAAATATTATGTGAATAATACTACAAAGACTCGGTTTGTGCAAGTAGTTTTCTATAAACCAGGGCACTGGCTACCAAGGTAATAGGAATTGTAATAAACAATCCCAATATAATAGCCAATAAACCGATGGTGTTTATAATCATGATCAGCAGTCCAAAAAGAAACAAATTCCACATCGCCCCCTTTGTCAGCTCTGCGCTCATCTTTAATGCTTCCAGCGGTTCAAGATTCTTCTCAACCATCAGGTAGCCATAAAAGGCAAATTTAATTCCGAATATTATTCCCGGGATCACTAATAGTAAGGTCCCGCCAATAAAAGCCAAGAAATATAGCAGTGAAGCCATAGCAAACTTTAGGAACTGAGAAACATCAACAAACAGGTCAGAAAACTCGGGTTTTTGATCATCACACAGCTTTAAAGTAATCTTGATAAGCCCTAACCCGATTAATAGCTGTACCAGCAGAGAAACAAAATCCACAATAAAAGAAAAGAGAGGGCTGCCTTTTGCTACTGCCTTGATAACACCAAGAACAAAGTTAATTGCCGCAATTAACAACAAAAGCAGGATAAAGAAACCAAGATTACTCTTAAATTTATCCCATCCGTAAACCAACGCCTCGCCAATTGAAAACTTTTTATTTGCCATTAAATTCCTCCATCAAAGCTTTAATCGTTGTTTTTGATTATACTACTTTAATGATTAGAGTCAATCCCCAAAAAGAGGGGTCTGCTTTGCACCGGCTTCAGGCCCGGGCTTGTGAGTTTCAACCTTCTTCCTTGCCTCAATGATATCATGCAGTTTTTGTATGTTATTAGTGTCCCGGTCTACCAGAGTAATTTGGTCTTCAAAGGTCTTTTTGCTTTCATCCTTATAAAAAATCCCCAGGGGTAGCTTTTCTTTTTCAACCGCCCTTCTAAAGGCCTCAACCCGGTCCCCCGGATCATAACCGTCTTCTATATAATAGGTATGCTCGCTAAACCATTGATAAGTGTTAATTTTATTAAACGAAACACAGGGTTGTAAAATATCCACCAGGGCATAGCCCTTATGCAAAATTGCCTTCTTAATAATTTCCTTTGTCTGCTCAGCCTGGCCGCAAAAAGCGCGCGCTACAAAGGAGGCCCCTAATGAAATTGCGACAGCAATTGGGTTAAAGGGCTCAAGAATGACTCCGTTTACCTGAACTGGAGAAACAAACCCCTTTTCCGTGGTAGGAGAGGCCTGTCCCTTAGTTAAGCCATATACCATATTATTATGAACAATATTGGTTATGTTCGGATTTCGGCGGATAGTATGAATAAAATGATTCCCCCCCTCCCCATACATATCCCCGTCACCGCTCTCCGCAATAACCGTTAAGGCCGGATTGACCGCTTTAATGGCAGTAGCCGGAGGAAGGGCCCTTCCGTGAAGTCCATTGAAAAAATTAGCATTGATATATTGGGGTATTTTAGCTGCCTGTCCAATGCCCGAAACAATTACTGTGTCTTTTGGATCAAGGTTAAGCTCAAATAACGCCTCTTTTAATATTTTGAGGATAGGAAAATTACCGCAGCCAGGGCACCAGGCAATATCAATATTCTTCTCTATTTCGAATTTATTCGGCATTACATTCCCTCAGTTCAGAAACAATTTTTTCAACCGAGAAAGGCAATCCGTTATATTGAAGTATCTTTTTGCCAATCTCAATTCCGGTTTCTAGTTTAATAAGTTTTCCAAACTGCGAAGTTGCATTGTTTTCTACAATCACAGTTTTTTCTGCATTTTTAAGATATTCTCCGGCCATAGGATGAAGCGGATAAACCTGCTTAAAATAAAGAAATGCTATCTCTTTGCAATCCAACTGCTCCAGTGCCTCTTTGATAACATGATAGGTTGATCCCCACCCAACCACCAACGTTTTATAGTTTTCTTCCCCTATTAATTCCGGCTCCATCACCCGCTGCTTTATAGCAGCTAATTTTCTGAGCCTCTTTTCTACCATTTTAGTTCTCAGCTTTAAGTTTTCAGTTATATATCCCTCTTCGTCATGCTCGTCCGAATCAACACACACTACTCCCTCCCCATAACCCGGAATACCCCGCGGAGAAATTCCGCTTTTTGTTATTTTGAAACGCTTATATCCGGCCTGGGTTTTAATGATGTGCTTTTTATCTTTAACTTTTCCAAAATCAAGTGAAGAAATATTATAATACGAATCCACAAAATACTGGTCAGTTAGTATAAAAACCGGAACCTGATACTTGTCTGCCAGGCGAAATGCGCGGTGAGTTACTAAAAAAGCATCCTGAACATTTCCCGGTGCAAATATTATGCGGGGAAACTCGCCATGACCGGAATAAAGAGCAAATTCAAGATCCGCCTGCTCGGTGCGGGTCGGTAATCCGGTAGCAGGTCCCGGACGCTGGGCCAGATGAATGACCAGAGGTGTTTCTATCATCCCGGCCAGACTTAATCCCTCTACCATCAGGGCAAACCCGCCGCCGGAGGTTGTAACCAGTGCCCGGCCGCCGGCATACCATGCACCTAAAGCCATATTAATAGCAGCAATTTCGTCCTCAGCCTGCTCAACAATAACATTAAATTCTTTTGAATATTTTGCAAGCATCGTAAGGACCCCTGTCCCAGGGGTCATGGGATAGGAAGAGACAAAATTGCACCCGCCGGCTAAGGCACCCAAAGCAACCGCTTCAGTTCCGTTCAAAAGAAGATTGTGTTTAACCTGATAATTCTTTTTGATGTTTATTGTCAGCTTGCCCGAAGCCGCCAGCTCCAGTCTGGTTTTGTATCCCTTTTTGGCCGCATCAATGTTTCCGGCAATTACTTCTTCTGATTTTTTAGAAAAGTAACTTTTTACTTCCTGTTGGATAACAGATAGTTCAATTTTAAGTAAACCGGCAATCACTCCAACAGCAACAACATTAGAATAAAGCGGATTCCCCGCTTTTTCTGCAACCTGGGCAAAAGGGACATCGATTACATGTTTTTTGGTATGCAGTTTAACTTTTTCGCCAATAATTATTGTTTCGTGGGAAATCCTGTCCGCAAGATGGGTAATTGCAGCTTTATCAAGAGGGATTAAAAGATCGATTGTATCTACCCAGGCTGCTACTCTTTGAGATGATACACGAAGCAGGGTTGAATTACTGCCTCCGCGAACCCTGGACATATACTCTTTTGAAGCAAAAATATTATAGCCTGAGTTTTTTAAGATAGGGGCCAGGATCTGCTCAATTGTCTGGATCCCCTGCCCCGCTTCTCCGCACAGGACGATTGATATATCGTCTCTAATTTCCATTTAAGCAGTTTTATTCACATACAACGTCTGGGTCGGGAAGGCAAATTCGATGCCGCGTTTTTCAAACTCTTCTTTTAAGGCAAAGTTGATTGATTGTTGGATATCCATATATTTATTGTAATCAGAACTCAAAACAATGTAGACCACTTCAAAAATAAGACTAAAGTCACCAAATTCAAAAAAGTGTGCCCGGTCAAAAACCGAATCCGGAGTGTTTTTTATAGTATTTTTTATGATTTCGGGTATCTCTTTGACCTGTGCCGAGGTAGTTTCATAAACTGTCCCCAGCTTAAAAACAACTCGACGTTTTTGCATTCTTTTATAATTCCGCACTCTGGAATTGGTTAAATCCGAATTAGAGAAAACTAATTGCTCCCCGCCCAAGCTCCTAAGACGTGTAGTTTTGATCCCAACGTATTCTACCGATCCCATCATATCCCCAACTATAATAAAATCTCCGATTTCAAACGGACGGTCAAAGAAAATTGCAAAATAGGAAAAGAGATCTCCCAGCATTGCCTGGGCAGCCAGGGCAATTGCGATACCGCCAACACCTAAACCTGCGATTATGGCCGAGACCTTAAAACCCAAATTATCTAAAAGAAGAATAACTCCAACAATCCAAATGACTCCCTTCAAAATATTTAAAATACCCCGCATGCTCTTCTTTTTTGACTCGCTGTCTTCAGGCTTAAGCAATAATATTTTGAGGGCCGAATCAAGAATCCTAATTACAAAATTAATACCAATCAGGACCAAAACGGCAACGGTCAGCAGATCAAAATGGCTGCGGAATGCCTCTCTAATAGTCAGGGTTTGGGCTGCAAGATAGAATGCCGCAAAATAAAATAAGGGCATAAAGTTTTTTTCAACCAGGCTGACCAGGTAATCATCAAATAAGTTGGGGGTTTGCTTTGCTATCTTTTTTAGCCGGATCAAAATAATTGTTTTAAAAATGTGCACAACAATCATAATCCCAACAAAAACCGCCAGGGCATACAGATAACTCTGGACACTGTTATCAAAAAATACAAACTTAAGCACTTGATCTATATTCATAAAATCACCTCTGATCAATATTAACAGAATATAGCCATCCGGTCTAGTCAGCCGGACAGGCAGACGGTCTTGCTGTCTAGCAGTCAGACTGTTATAATTAAACATTATGAAAATACTAAAAAACGACCGTGACGGGAATAAGGTTAAGTTAGAAATCGAGGAATCGGCGGAGGAATACCAAAAATCCATTAAAAAGACCATCGATGAAGCCGCCAGAGATATGAAGCTTCCCGGTTTCAGAAAAGGCAAGGCCCCCCGGGCAATGGTAGAAAAAAACCTGAACCAAAAGGCCATTGATGACCATGCCGGCCAGCAGCTGATTTCAAAACTCTACCCTAAAATCATAGAAGAGACAAAGATCGACCCGGTTGATTACCCCAAAGTAGATATCATACAGCTGGAGCAGGGGAAAGAGGTTAAATTTTCAATTGAAGTTGAGGTTTACCCGGAAGTTAACCTTGGTAATTATAAAGGGATATCGGTTGAGAAGAAAAGCAGCGAGGTAAAAGAAGAGGATGTCCTCAAAGTCCTGGGCGATCTCCAAAATCGTCTGGCAAAATGGAAAGAGGTAACTGACCGGCCGGTTAAGGGCGACGATGTGCTGGACATAGAAATCGAAGCTCACGCAGAAGGAACAGAAATTAAAACCTGGCCCAGAGATTTACAGCATTACCCGGTAGGCAGCAAATATATTAGCAAAGAATTTGACGACCAGCTGGTCGGTTTGGAAATAAATATTGAAAAAGAATTTCAAACCAAATTCGCAGATGATTACGCGGTAAAAGAAATCGCCGGCAAAGATGTTACATTTAAGGTGAAGGTTGCTAAGATAAACGAAAAAGAACTGGCGGATCTGAGTGATGAGTTTGCAAAACAGATCAGTAAATACGGAACTTTGGGCGAATTAAAAGCAGAACTCACTAAAAATTTAGAGGAAGAAAAAAAACAGGAGTCCGAAGGCGACCTAAAAAATAAATTAGTCGAAGAGGTTTCAAAAGAAAGCGATATCGATATCCCGCGTTCTATGGTAGATGCTGAAATTCAAATAATGATGGATGAATTAAAGACCTCCCTGGCCCGCTCAAATATTACACCGGAAAACTATCTAAAAAGCATTGGCAAAACAGAAGAAGATTTGATTTCGGAATTTATCCAGCCGGCAACCTCCAGGGTAAAAGGGAAAATAGTTTTAAAAGCAATTGCAGAAAAGGAAAACATTGAGGTAGAAGATAAGGATCTGGATGAGGAAATAGCCCCGATGGCCCAACAGGAAAAAAAGAGTGTGGAAGAGTATAAAAAACTTCTAAGAGAAAACTCACTGATGTATATAAAAGATTATCTTAAAAGAAGAAAAGCACTTGATTTTTTGCAAGAACATGCGAAGATTAAGGAAATTAAGGAAAAGGAGGCTCAATAATGAAAGAAATCAACCAACTGATCCCGATGGTAGTGGAACAGTCTGCCAGAGGAGAGCGGGCCTATGATATTTATTCCAGGCTTCTTAAAGAAAGGATTATATTTGTCGGAACCCCGATTGACGACAACGTAGCAAACGTCCTTATTGCCCAGCTCCTTTTCCTGGAATCAGAAGATGCCACCCGTGATGCATACATGTATATTAACTCTCCCGGGGGAGTAGTAACCGCAGGACTAGCTCTCTACGACACCATGCAATATATAAAAACCCCGGTCTCAACCATCTGTGTAGGACAGGCCGCCAGTTTTGGAGCTGTCCTTTTGGCTGCCGGACAAAAGGGTAAGCGCTATGCCCTTCCCAATGCCCGAATCATGATACACCAACCCTTGGGCGGTGCCCAGGGACAGGCAACCGATATCGAGATCCAAACCAAAGAAATCTTAAGGATGAAAAAACTGTTAAATGGCATCCTGTCTAAGCATACCGAACAGCCTCTGGAAAAATTAGAGCATGATACCGACCGCGATTTTTACATGAGCGCGGAAGAAGCCCAGAAATACGGACTGATTGACGAAGTTATTCAAGCAAGAACAAGCATAAAACCCAGCAAGAAAAAATAGGCCCATCTAATTATGGCGCCAAAAGAAAAATCAGACAATAAGATTGAAAAATTAGAAAAAATGCTCCCTTTGATCCCTCTGCGTAATATGGTTGTCTTCCCTCATATGATTGTTCCTCTTTTTATCGGGAGAAATAAATCAATCAAAGCGCTGGAAGAAACACTCAAAAAAGACAAGTTGATTATTTTTGCATCCCAAACCCAGGAAAATATCGAAGAACCCAGACAAAACGATATCAGCAAAATTGGAACCCTATCAGAAGTAGTCCAGTTTATTGCGCTTCCGGACGGAACCTCAAAAATCCTGGTAGAAGGGATCTGCCGTGTAAAAATCAATAAATTCACCGGTTCAGCACCTTATTTTATGGTAGAAGCATCGAAGATTATCGAGCCTGAAGGAATAAGTTCCGAAACCGAAACCCTGGTCCGCAATATTATCAGACAATTTGAAAAGTACGTCAAGCTAAACAAACGAATCCCGCCTGAAACCATTATGTCGATTATTAACGTCGACAATCCGGGACGGCTGGCTGATCTTATCTCTTCCTATCTGACACTCAAAATCGAAGAAAAACAATCCATTTTAGAAACATTAAATGTTGAAGAACGCCTGCGCAGGCTTTCTCATATCCTGGAAAAAGAAATCGAGATCCTTAAAGTAGAAAAAGAGCTGCAAAATAAAGTGCGCACCCAAATCGACAAAATGCAGAGAGAATATTACTTAAAAGAAAAACTTAAAGCCATTAAATCCGAATTAGGGGAAGAGGAGATAGAAGGGCAGCCTGAAATCGTTGAATACAAAAAGAAAATTAAGGCAGCAAAACTCCCTCATGAAGCTGCAGAAAAAGCAGAAAAAGAGCTGACCCGGCTCTCAAAAATGCCGTCGATGGTATCGGAAGCATCGGTTATCCGCACTTATCTTGACTGGTTGTTGGAGATGCCCTGGAAAAAGAAATCAAAAAGCAAAATCGATATCAGCGAAGTAGAAAAAATACTAAATGAAGACCACTACGGCTTAGAAAAGGTAAAGGAGCGAATTCTTGAATATTTTGCAGTATTGCAGCTTACCGGAAAAATAGGCGGATCGATTTTGTGCCTGGTCGGACCACCCGGGGTCGGAAAAACATCGGTTGGAACATCGATCGCCCGGGCAATTGGAAGAAAATTCACCCGAATGTCGCTTGGCGGAGTTCGTGACGAGGCAGAAATCCGCGGCCACCGCAGAACCTATGTCGGATCTATGCCCGGACGAATAATTCAGGCAATTCAAAAGGTAAAAGTAAAGAATCCGGTCTTTTTACTTGATGAAATTGACAAGCTGGGAAATGATTTTAGGGGAGACCCTGCATCTGCACTGCTTGAGGTATTAGATCCCGAACAAAATAAGACCTTTGCCGACCATTACCTGGAAGTTCCGTTTGACCTGTCAGATGTATTTTTCATCACTACAGCAAATACCATCGATCCGATCCCCCGCCCTCTGCGCGACCGGATGGAGCTAATCAGGATGTCCGGTTATACCGAAAAAGAGAAAATTGAGATTGCGCTGGGCTATTTGATTCCGAAAGAAATAAAAACTCACGGGCTGGAAAAAGCAAATATCGTTTTTGAAAAAGAGACCATTGGGAAAATCGTCAGGGAATATG